>JAPFEH010000005.1 GCA_026169195.1 Dysosmobacter sp.
CCGCCGCATAAAGGCAAAGCTAAAGGGCTTGCCGCCTGCAATTCACAGACAACAAGCCCTTTCAGCCGCTTAAACAATTTCCACTTTTAATATTGTCTAACTTTTTGGGGTCACTTCACTCCGCAGGCCCTGTTTTTTATTGTGCAGGAAAACTACCAGCTCTCGCAAGGTGGTAAGTTTTCTGCCCACGGACTGCGGCGTATGGTTTGATGAAAATAATGGACGAGCGGCTACAAGAAATGTTATCCCCAGTTTTTCAATAAGGAGAGAGAGGACAACAAATTTATATGTGTAGAGAATTAAAAGGTTATTTTTTCACCATGACAAAAGAGGTGGAAGAATGAAATTACAGGACCTTGCGAGTGTTCTCAGCGGCCTGGTCTTGTCGAGAAAACAGGCCAAAGAGCCAAGTGAGTATCGATACCCCTTGATTAATCTACGGTGTATCCAGCAGGAAGGGACAATTCAATTGAATGAGGCCGATATCTATGAAGCAAAAGAACCGCTGAAAGAAGAATACCTCTCGCAAAGCGGAGATATCATTGTCCGCCTTACAACTCCCTATACAGCAGTTCTGATTGATGAGACTACATCTGGAATGGTGGTTTCCTCAAACTTTGTGGTGATTCGAGTTGAAGATAAGAGCCTGTTGTCAGAGTATCTATATCCTCTCCATGTTGTTCGTAAAGTACCTCAGCGATGTTTTCAAAGAGAGGCGCGAAGGGTATATCAAACAGTATGACGGGGATATGCGCCGGGCGGAACGGGCCATGAGCCGGGAACGTTTTGCAATGGACGAGCAGTCCACCTTCGACTATCTCTATGCCAACCGGAACGATGCTGAAATAGGTCAGAAAATCAATGTGGCATTGAACCATATCGAGGAACACAACAGTGGAAAGCTGCGCAATGTATTCCGGGCCATCGACTTCAACTCTCAGGTAGACTTTGGGGAACCCAAAGAAAAAAATGCTACCCTGCGCAACTTGCTGGAGGATTTTAACGGTCTGGATCTGCGTCCCAGTCAGCTGGGTTCTGCCGATATCATCGGAGATGCCTATGAGTACATGATTGCCATGTTCGCCTCTGACGCCGGAAAGAAGGGAGGCGAGTTCTTCACGCCAAGCCAGGTCTCTGAGCTGGTGGCCTCTCTGGTGCGGCCCAAGGAGAATGACCGGATCTACGACCCCACCTGCGGCAGCGGTGGTTTGTTGCTGAAAGCCTATAAAAAAGTACCCAGTGGCAAGGTGGCCATCTATGGACAGGAACTCAACGCACAGCCCTGGGCTCTCTGCACCATGAATATGTTCCTGCACGGTGTGGATGATGCCCGGATTTGGCAGGGCGATACTCTCTCCAATCCTCAGAATGTTGAGGATGATAATTTGATGAAGTTCCAGATAGTGGTGGCAAATCCGCCGTTTAGTCTGGACAAGTGGGACAGCGGGTTTCTCTCGGAGGCCGAAGCGGATAGTAAGGGAAAGAAGAAAATGTCCGCCGAACTGGATCAATACCACCGTTTCGATTGGAGTGTGCCTCCTGCTTCCAAAGGTGATTATGCCTTTGTGCTTCATATGCTCTCCAGTTTGGATGCCGAGAACGGTCGCATGGCGGTGGTGCTGCCCCATGGTGTTCTGTTCCGCGGGGCCAGCGAGGGAAAAATTCGCCGTCAGCTGGTGGAGATGAATCTGCTGGACTCAGTCATTGGCTTACCCGCCAACCTGTTCTACGGCGCCGGTATCCCGGCTTGTATCCTGGTATTCAGGAAGAACCGTACCTACCGTGATGTGCTGTTCATCGACGCATCTGGGGACGGAAACTTCGAGAAGGGTAAAAACCAGAACATTCTGCGGGACAGCGATATCACCCGCATTGTCAATGCCTATCAAGCACGACAGGACGAGGATAAGTATAGCTATGTGGCCTCCTTCGACGAGATCAAGGAGAACGACTTCAACTTGAATATCCCCCGGTATGTGGATATCTTTGAGGAAGAAGAACTGGTGGATATTGAAGAGGTACAGCGGAACATTGCCAATATTGAGGCGGAATTGGCGCAAGTACAGGCTCAGATGACAAAATATCTTGAAGAGTTGGGCTTAAACTAAAAAACAAGGAGGGACAAATATGGCGCGCCAGAAAAACACCAAGACACACAACATTTTCTTGATCGATAAAAATAAGTTGTCTGGAATAAGTGGGGTGCCCGCTCCCTCTATTGCTGATGCACTTGCAACATTAATGAGCATCGATCAAAATACTTTTATCTTTTTCTCCAAGGTACGCCGTAGCGTGAAAATCCGTTACTGCGATGCCATTGATAACCGGGAATATGAGCCGCTGATGCAAAATCTTCTGGATACACACCTCTCCGTAGCTGGGCTGAAACAGATCACCAGCCCTGTCGATATTCTGAACAAAGATGACTTTAAACGGGAATTAGAGGAATTAGGTTCGCTCCGTGCAAAGGCAGATGCTATTACCAGCAAATTGACCCGCAGCATCAGCGAAAAGTATCAGGAGAATCCGGCCTATTACGACAGTTTCTCCAAGCGAATCAAGGACGCATTGGAGCAATACAAGGAAAAAGTGATCTCTGAGGCCGAATATCTGGCAAAGATGCGTACCATCATGGAAGACTATCATGCCGGAAAAAGCACCGTGACCTATCCGGAATCCATTAAGAATAATGTCCATGCCCAGACGTTTTATGGTGTTCTGTCAGCGGTATTTGACGAAGCGAAGGAAGCGGAAGTTTCTCCTGATTTTGCTGCAGAGATTGCGGAAGACATTGCAAAGATTGTAGCTAACCACAGTCAGGTGGACTGGACTAACAACAAAACAATCCACGACCGGATTTCGCAGGATATTGATGCCTTTTTTATGACTATGAGAAAGAACGGGGATTAAAACTGTTTTTTGACACCATTGATAAAATCATTGAAAATGTCAAAACAGTAGCACTTCGGAGGTTTTGACAACAATGGCACAGGAAAGAATCGTCTTATATGAAAATAATGAAATTCGCTATCTGCTGGAACAGAAGCCGGTAAAAAATCTCAATCTGCGGATTCATAAGGATTGCATGGTTTATGTTTCAGCTAATCCAGATGTCCCAGCTGAGAAGGTTGACGATTTTGTAGTGAGAAAAGGGGTCTATATCCGCTCAGCACAAAGAAAGTTTCGTGAGATGGTACAGCATACCCCTCAACCCAAGCAATATGTCAGCGGAGAGACATTTTATCTGCTGGGCAGAGGAGTCCGCCTGAAAGTGGAGAAAAATATGCGGGACACAATTTTCTCTGATGGGATATATCTGCATCTATGTGTGAAAGACACGGAAGACTTTGCTTCATATTTGTTATGCAGTAGAACAGCGATTTTGAGGGTTTAGGCATCAATCCCTTACTTTGCGTAAACCGCACCCGCAAAGCCTTGTGTAGTAAGGCTCTTTTTGCCCCTACTGCGTAACATGAGGGTAAAAAATAGCGGCGTTCCTTGTTTCCCTGTTGGGATAAGGTAACGCCGCCTGTGCGGTACGTTATTCAGTTTTTAGTACAATACCTGCTTGTCCGTTGCTCGAAAAACATTGATTTTCTTGTATTTTCAAAAGTATCGTTATCTAACCCTATCTTTCGACCGGACCGCGTGGAAGAAGATCGTGGAGATGATCGAAAATGGCGAGGTGGATACCCTGATCGTCAAGGATCTCAGCCGCCTGGGGCGGGAATACCTGCAGGTGGGCCAGCTGACAGAACTCTACTTTCCGGAGAAGGGCGTCCGGTTTATCGCGGTCAATGACGGTGTGGACTCTCTGGTGGAGAGTAGCAACGACTTCAACCCTATCCGAAATTGGGCCAACGAGCTCCACGCCAAGGACACCAGCAAAAAGGTGCGCTCCATCAAAAAGATGCAGGCGGAACGTGGGGAGCGGCTTGGCTCCAAACCGCCCTATGGCTACCGGAAAAAGGACGCACAATCCAAAGAGATCATACCGGACGAGGTGACTGCCCCTGTGGTATGCCGGGTCTTTGAGCTATGCGCTGCCGGGAAAGGGCCTAACCAGATCGCCAGAATTCTAACCGGGGAGCAGATCCTGAACCCGACCAACCAGTACTACCAGACCACGGGGACGGCCTGCAACCACCTGGACACGACCCGCCCATATAGCTGGTGCGGCAAAACGGTGGCAAATATCCTGAAGAATATCGTCTATCTCGGACACACGCTCAGCATGAAACACACGACGCTCTCCTACAAAAACAAAAAGCAGATCCGCAGGCCGGAGAGCGGACAGATCCTGGTGAAAAACACCCATGTGCCGCTGGTATCGCAGGAGCTCTGGGAGATCGTTCAGGAGGTGCGCCAGCACAAGCGCCGACCGCCCAAATACATGGAGGAACCCAATCTATTCTCCGGTCTGGTCTACTGCTCCGACTGCGGAAAATACTTGGTGTTGTGCCGGACGGAGAAGATGCGGGAGGATCAGTACTACTTCCGGTGCTCCACCTACGGCAAGCGGGGAAAGGACGCCTGCACACCGCACCAAATCCGTGAGGCAGACCTGAAAGCCGTTGTGTTGGACGATCTGCGCAGGGTGACTCATTTCGCCCGGATGAAGGAGCGGCAGTTCGCGGAGTACATCAACCAGAAAAACACCTTGGAGCTGCGGCGGGAGATCAACCGCGTGCAGAAGGAGATGGACGCCATGCGCCGCAGGAGCGGGGAACTGAGCGCTCTGTTCAAACAGCTCTATGAGGACAATGTACTTGGGCGGGTGACCAACGAGTAGTTCCGGATGCTCTCTGCCGACTACAACGGGGAGCAGAAAGAGCTGGAGTCGGCCATTCCCGCGAAGGAGGAACAGCTGGAGAAGCTGAAAGCCTCGGTCACCAATGTGGACGCCTTCATCGAGAAGGCCAAGCAGTACACCGCCATTAACGAGCTGACGCCTCAACTTCTGCGGCTGTTCATCCAGCGCATCGCGATCGGGGAACGGACGCAGAAACACTCCCGCTCCGCCGGCCAGAGTGTCCGGATCGTATACCGGGACATCGGTGCGCTGGATACGCCCATGCGGGAGGGCGACCGCGCACCGCACATGACAAAAGAAGTCACAGAGAAAGAAGCAATCATCCGATTGCTGGCATGAAAACACAGAGGCGGACGGCTTCCGCCGTCCGCCTCTGTGCCTGACAATTCACTCGATTCAGAAAATGTACCTATGGGAACTATCAGTAAGGAAATCCGTGTTTTTTTGTATTCATGCCAGCACCCGCAAAAAATTTTCTCTCGCGATCATGGCGCGCTCACGCGCATTCATTCCCAGCCGTTCCAGCCACGCAAACAGCGTCCCGATCCCATCAGCGCTCTCCAATCCCGCAGCTCCGTCATTGCCGGGACCGAAATACTGGCAAAAGTCAAAACCGCAGGCCACATGCTCCACACCCATCACCTCCGCCATGTGGGCGGCATGGCGTGCCAGCATCTCCACGGTCTGCTTTTCCCTGTCTGCATGGACAAAGGCATGATGGACATTCAGTCCCACCACTCCGCCGGTGTCCCGAATGGCCCGAAGCTGATCGTCTGTCAGATTCCGACGCACGCTGCATAACGTCCGGCAGTTGGAATGAGACGCCACCACCGGTCCTTTGGTCAGGCGGATCACATCCCGGAATCCGCCGTCATTCAGATGGGAGACATCCACGATGATCCCCCGTTCTCCCATCCGGCAGACCGCCCGCCGCCCCAGCGCTGTTAATCCGGAATAAGGATCTCCTCCGGCACCGGAAGCCAGCGCGTTTTCTTCATTCCACGTCAGCATTCCCAGACGGGTCCCCCAGTCGGCGCAGCGGTCAATCCCTTCCGGGGTCTCTCCCAGCTCCGCCATTCCCTCCACCGCCAGAAAGGCGTACCGCTTTCCGGCGGCCTTCGCCTGCTCTGCCTCCGCCTTGTTCCGCACCAGCTTCAGCCACGGACACTCGGCCAATTCCGCCTTCATGGAAAGCAGCATGATCTCTCTTCTGGACCGGCAGCTGTCTGCTTCCGGTACCTCGTTCCAGAAGGTCTCCCGTGTCTGACTGACCCAAAGCGCCAGCGCCATACCTTCTACGCCGCCACGCTCAAGCTCCGGCAGATGGTATCGCTCCAGCACCCGCTTTTCTCCCGCCAGACGGCGGCGCGTCACATCGTAGAGAAGGTCGGAATGTCCGTCAAACACCATGGAAATCGTCCTTTCATGCCATTAAAATACCGCCTACCAGAATCCCCAGATACGTGCCGATCACATAGCCGAAGGTGCCTACCAGCATCACCGGCCCCACCAGCGCGCTCCATCCCTGTGAGATCGCCATACCGGCAGCCGTGGTAGGCCCGCCGATATTCGCATTCGACGCCAGAATGATGTCCTCCAGATCAAAGCCCAGTAGCTTGCCTCCCACAAAGCAAAACAGCATATTCACCAGCACCATGATGCCGGTGAAGGCCAGTAGCAAGGGGGTCTCCTGAATGATTTTGCTGATCGACGCCGGAACACCGATGACAAACAGAAAGAGATAGATGAGATAGGTTCCCAGTTCCTGAGACCCGCTGAGTTTTGCCACCTGCTTTTCGCCAAATGTGGCAGCGGCCATGGAAACTGTGGTGATCCATACATATTCACTGCCGAAGAAGGTATGCAGCATATGAAGCATCACACCTCTGTCGGGAATCCATGCCCCGACGGCAGCGGCGATCACCTTCGCCGCAAACACCACAGCGGAAGCATAGGCAACGTTCATGGCAATGTCCTTCAAGGAAATGTCCTTGCGGCTCCAATAGGCCGCCGCCTGTGTCCGGGATTCCTCCGTTACCCCCTGCTTTGCCACGCGGTCCATATGTGGGTGCGGGTAATGGCGCCGGAAAAACTTCATGCCCGCAATAAAAATCAGCGCAAAAAAGTACAGCGCCATCAGGAGATTATCCGCTACGGTCGCAGCCGCCTTGATTTCGCCCACATCAAATTCCGCCGCCAGCGCCGCAAAATTAACGCCGCCGCCGATATAGGAGCCGGTCATCATGGCAGCCACGCCTTCCAGTCCCGGAATAAACGGGTGGAGCAGTCCATACGCCAGAAACGCGCCTGCTACCGTGCCGGCCGCACCGATGAGGAAAATCACCATCATCCGCCCGGTTTCCTGCCAGATTTTTTTCATGTTGCATTGCAGCAGAAGCAGCGGAATTCCCAACGGCACCGCAAAGCCCCAGATGATATCATCGTACAGCACACAGCTGGTCGGTATGATGCTGAAATTGGACGCAGCCAGCGCGATCAGCAGCGCGATAATGGCTCCGGAAATTTTAGACGCCCATACATACTTCTGCTCCAGCCAGATCGCCAACGCTACGGATACCACCAAAAGCGTCAGCAGCGCCCACGTATTGTCCGCGGCAATCAGGCTCTCCCTCCCGATCGTTTCCATCAATTTTTCGGCAAACATATCCCGATTCCTCCCGTTTTCACACATTCTGCTCCGGCGTTATCGGTTTCAGTATACCTGTCCGGACTGCATCGCGCAAGCGGGTCTTGACCAAAACTCCGGTATTTCTCACAGTCCACTCCCCTTCCTTGCGGAATTTTCAAAATTTCCCCGCTTTTCTTTGATTTTTCCCCTTGACTTTTCTTCGGACATCCTGTAAACTATTCAGAGTTGTAAAGGCACACAACTTTACAGAAAGGAGCGACCCATGAAAAATCAAACGTACCGCATGACGATGCTCTTCGATTTTTACGGAGAACTCCTCACTGAGCGGCAAAAGGAATTTTTCGATTTGTATTACAACGAAGATCTCTCGTTGGCAGAAATTGCAGAAAACGCGGGAATCTCCCGTCAGGGCGTCCGGGACGTGATCGTCCGCGCAGAGGCCGCTATGCAGGAAATCGAAGATAAAACCGGCATCATCAAGCGTTTTGAAGCGCAGCGTCCCCATGTGGACGCCATCGAGGCTGCCGCCGCAGAAGTAGAAACCATCAATTATCGACAGTACGAAGACCCAAGACTTACGGAACTGGTTCAGCAGATCAAAGACCAGTTGACAGCTTTGAAGGATTGACATATGGCATTTGAAGGACTTTCTGAAAAATTAAATGCGACATTCAAGCGTCTGCGCGGCAAGGGCCGCCTGACGGAAAACGACGTCCGCGAAGCGATGCGGGAAGTTCGTCTGGCGTTGCTGGAAGCCGACGTCAGCTACAAGGTGGTCAAAGGGTTTGTTGCCTCTGTCACTGAGCGGGCCGTGGGCACCGATGTTCTGGACAGTTTGACTCCTGCCCAACAGGTGGTCAAGATCGTCAGCGAAGAACTGACCACTCTCATGGGCGGGACCAACGCCAAACTGACCCGCGCCAACAACGGCCCCACTGTGGTCATGATGGTGGGACTTCAGGGCGCCGGCAAAACCACGACCACCGCCAAGCTGGCCGGCCTCATGCGCCGCCAGCACAGCAGCCGTCCCTTGCTGGCAGCCTGCGACGTCTACCGTCCGGCCGCCATCGAGCAGCTGAAGGTTGTGGGCGGGCAGCTGGATATTCCGGTTTTTGAGCAGGGACAGGGCGACCCTGTGGAAATCGCCCGGAACGCGCTCCGCCACGCAAGGGATCACGGCAACGATTTTGTATTTCTGGATACCGCCGGCCGTCTCCATGTGGACGAAGCCCTTATGGACGAACTGAAACGGATGAAATCCGAGGTTCATCCCAACGAAATTCTGCTGGTCGTCGATGCCATGACCGGTCAGGACGCCGTCAATGCAGCCGGCGCCTTTGACGAGGCGCTGGGGATCGATGGCGTGGTTCTCACCAAGCTGGACGGCGATGCCCGGGGCGGCGCCGCGCTTTCCATCCGTGCCACCACCGGTAAGCCCATCAAATTTGTGGGCACCGGCGAAAAGCTGGACATGATCGAGCCCTTCCACCCTGACCGCATGGCTTCCCGGATCCTCGGAATGGGGGATGTGCTGTCCTTTATCGAAAAGGCCGAAGCTGCCTACGATGAAAAGCAGGCCGCCAAGCTGGAAGAAAAGCTGCGGAAAAACCGCTTTACCCTGCAGGATTACTATGAGCAGCTCCAGCAGCTGCGCGGTATGGGAGATTTGAGCCAGCTGGCAGGAATGATGCCCGGTAATCTGGGTCGTCAAATGCAGAATGCAACCATTGACGAAAAGGCGATGGCCCACACAGAGGCGATCATCCTCTCCATGACCCCGCAGGAGCGGGAGCATCCCCAAATCCTCAATGCCAGCCGCAAGCGCCGTATTGCCGCAGGCTGTGGTCTGGAAGTGGTCGATGTGAACCGGCTGCTCAAGCAGTTCGATATGATGCAGCAAATGGTCAAACAGATGAGCAAAGGCCGAATCCCCGGGATGGGCGGTCGTATGCACGGTTTTGGCCGGAAAAAACGGCTGAAATAACCCCTTGCGGCCTGCCATGGCCTTTGACAACGGATATAGATGCACCAGCATTTATAGAAACTATATAAACTGATATAAAATTTTGGAGGTACAAATTATGGTTAAGATCAGACTGCGCCGCATGGGCGCCAAGAAGGCTCCCTTCTACCGTGTTGTGGTGGCCGATTCCCGTTTCCCCCGCGACGGCCGCTTCATTGAAGAGATCGGCACCTACAACCCCTGCGTTGCTCCTGCCGAGATCAAGATCGACACCGAGCGCGCTCAGGCCTGGATCAAGTCCGGCGCTCAGCCCACCGACACCGTCAGAGCTCTGCTGAAAAAAGTGGAAGTCCTCTGATCCGGAGGGCGGATCATGAAAGACTTGCTGCTCTACATCGCCAGAAACCTTGTAGACAACCCTGACGCCGTCTCTGTCACGGAGATTCAGGGAGATCAGGAGCTGACGTTGGAGCTGCGCGTCGCCCCAGACGACATGGGCAAAGTGATCGGCCGTCAGGGCCGCATCGCCAAGGAGATCCGGACCGTAATCCGCTCCTGTGCCCAGCGCACCGGCGTGAAGGTTTCCGTGGACATTGTAGACTGAAAAAGGAGCGGTGCAGCTGCACCGCTCCTTTTTTCTCTGCCCCGCTGCTGTCTATGCGGAAAAATCCCAGCATCCCCTTGCCTGACATCCCAAAACAAGGTATACTGTTTTTATCAAGCAAAAGGAGCATGTTCCATGAAATTGGATATGATCAAGATCGGCCGTATCGTCAATGCCCACGGCATCAAGGGCGAGGTTCGCGTCCAGCCCAGAGACGGCGACCCTCATTTTCTGACAGAATTCGACACCTTCTATCTGGACGGCAAGCCCGTACACCCAACCGCCTGCCACGTCCACAAAAGTCTGGTCCTGATGAAGCTGCCCGGTGTGGATGACATGAACGATGCTTTGACCCTGAAGGACAAAGTCCTCTTCATCCGTCGGGAGGACGCCCGTCTGCCGGAGGGCGAATATTTTGACGACGAGCTGCTGGGCGTGCAGGTCTATGATGAGGCCACCGGCGCCCTGCTGGGGGAGATCACCCGGGTAGACACCTATCCCGCCAGCAAAATCTACACCGTGAAGGGCGAAAAGGAGTATCTGGTCCCCGCGGTGAAGGACGCCTTTATCCGTTCCGTGGATCTGGCGGAAAACCGTATGGAGATCCACGTCTGGGAGGGGTTGGCCACCGATGAACATTGATATTCTGACCCTGTTTCCAGACTCCGTGGACGCCATGCTGCACGTCAGTATTCTGGGCCGTGCCATTGAACGGGGCTATATCTCCATTCGCAGCCACCAGATTCGGGAATACACCACCAACAAACAGATGCAGGTGGACGACTATCCCTACGGCGGCGGCCGGGGCGCCGTTATGCAGGCAGATCCGCTGTATCGCTGCTGGGCACACGTGGTCGAAACCTATGGTACCGGCCGCACCATTTTCATGTCCCCCTGCGGTCGGACCTTCAATCAGGAGGTCGCCAAAGAACTGAAAGAACACTACGACCACCTGATTCTGATTTGCGGGCACTATGAGGGAATTGACCAGCGGTTTATCGACGAATGTGTGGACGAGGAGCTCTCCATGGGGGATTTCGTTCTGACCGGCGGGGAGATCCCCGCCATGGCCGTTGCAGACGCCGTATGCCGCATGGTGCCGGGGGTTCTGCCGGATGCGGAGTGCTTTGAAGAGGAGTCCCATTGGAACGGTCTTCTGGAGTATCCCCAATATTCCCGCCCCGCGGTCTGGCATGACCGGCAGGTTCCTGAGATCCTGCTCTCCGGAGACCACGGAAAGGTGGCCGCATGGCGAAAAAAGGAAAGCTACAAGCGCACCATGCGCCGGCGGCCGGACATGTTCGCCAGATTTGATGAATCCCAGCTGAAAACCAAGGCTGAAAGAAAAGTCCTCCAGCAAGCCAAGGAGGAATTGGCGCAGGAGGAAACCGGAGAATAAGGAGACACTATGAAGGTCATCCGCAGACATCCCTACGCTGCCGCAATCATTCTTCTGGCCGCAGTCCTGATGGTTCTTGCGTGGCTGTTTCCCGGCAGCCGCAGGATCGATGTGACCCTGACCGTCACGGAGTACCGTCTCGATGATCCGGACTTCGCTGTGGAACATTCCCTCACCCTATGCGGGCGGGACGATCGGAATCGTCTGGGGAGCGGCACATTTCAGGGCACGATCTCCATCAGCGGACTGGAGGGGATGGACGCTCCCACGGAGATCCTCGTCTCCATTGGGAGGGAACATTCCATCGTTTTCGGCGGCCCCGGAGATCCGTATCCCCTTTTGTCCGTTCTGATTCCCAACTGGGATTATACGGAGCTTCTGGGACTGCTGTCCACCATCGACACAGACGGCACGCGCTCCACCGGCGGTCCCTCCACCCGCTTTTTTGTCAGCGGTTCCGCAGACCGAAACGCCGCTCTGGCAACGGCATCCAGACTGGCTGCGGGTACCTACTGGGAGCCGATGTTTGCATGACGCTTCTGTCTACTGCGCTTTAAGCGGCGGGGCATCCTGCAAACGATGCCCCGCCGCTCTTGATTGTCTGAAACAAAACGGAACCAGCGGACCGCCAAAGCGGTCCGCTGGTTTGTCAATCAGGGAACGAAGATTCGATTCTCAAAGATACTGCACCAGTTCCTCCAGCGGCTTGCGGCTGGCGTGGAGGCGGGAGGGATGCGCGCCCTCCGCAGGATATCCCAGCGTCAGCAGTGCCACGGGCACGGTTCCCCGCATCTCGGGAAATGCCTCCAGCAGTTTTTCCGGTTCAAACATCCCCACATAGGTGGTTCCCAGCCCCAGATCCGCTGCCTGCAGCATCATCTGAGAAGCCGCGATGGTAGCGTCGATCTCTCCATGATTTTTCCCGTCAGTCTCCCGTTTCCACGCTTCATCCGCATCATAGGCGATCGCAAGAATGACCGGCGGGTGAAAATGAGATCCCATGCAGCCGTCCGCCTTTTCCAGCGCTTCCTGACTTTGCAGAACAAAGATGCGCTGCGGCTGCAAATTGTGGGCCGTGGGAGCGTTGCGGCCCGCCTCCAAAATCTTGGTCAGGCACTCCGGTTCCACCGCACGGTCGCTATATTTCCGCAGAGAATACCGCTTTGCTGACAGCTGTTCAAAATCCATAGGACTCTCTCCTTTTTCTTTGATACTATCCGGATTTTAGCACACTGCCCCTCGCTCCGCAATCTTTTTTTCAGCGGCGCATACGCATATTGCCGCCGGGACCTCCGCCGTCCCATCCGTCCGCCTGCAGCAGCTCTGCGCATCTGCGGCGGCGCTGCGTATCATAAAACTCCACAAATTTCAGCGAATAATAGTCGCTGACAATATATCGATCCCGACTTTCCTGATAGATGGTCAGATAGTCGTTTCCGACATCGTACAAAATGCCTTCCCATGTGATGGTATTCTGGGTTCCCACCAGAAATGTTGCCACCACATAATTGCCCTCATTGCGGGACAGCAATGCCTTCCATGACCCCATATGAGCTTCCTCTACGGAAAGGGGATTGTGAATGACCTCCTGCGACAGCCCGCTCCGCAGATCCAAGACTTCGGACTGCGGAACCGCCTCCCGCAATCCGTTTGCAGGATCCCTTCCCGCAGAAACGGGATACCGCGGCTCCGTTCGCTCCCGGTTGATTTCACTCATCCAATCAGACCGGTCCGGTCCTCCCGCCGGCTCCATGGTCCGCGGCATGGCCGCAGGCTCATAAGTATTCTGTAAACGCTGCATAATAACACCTCTCAAGTTTGATAATACGCGTCCGTTGGGTTATAGAAGCAGTGGTCACCAATGCGGGTCTGCCAATATCCCACATTGGAAGGAAACCGCGACCGGCACCGTGGACCAAAGGGGTTGTAAAACCACAAAGACTCCGCCACATCCGGCAGCCGGTTTCCCGCAATGGCCCAGTCGGCAATATCATAGTGGATCTGCTCCGGCCGCATATTGTAAATATTCTGAGGATTGTAGGCGCCGGCCTCGGTCTCACTGGCACAGACGAATTGATAGGGTTGGAAAATGATATTCCGGATACTGCCGCGGCCCACTCTGGCGTATTCCCCGCCCTTCGCATGGACCCGATTCATCACCACACCCGCGACGGCCTTCATGCCGTTTTCTCCTTCCCCGCCCGCCTCGCACTGGATCAGGCGCGCCAACAGCTCCCGGTCGGAAAATGCCATGGTGTATCTCCTCACTTCCTTTGCTGTGCCAGTGTATGCAGGTGCCTTCTCTCCCGTGCATCCGGATCATATCCGCCACAGCCTGTCCCGGGATTCCGATACAAAACCGCGGCAGCGCGATAAATACAGCAAAACGGACGCTGCACGAAGCACAGCGTCCGTTTTTTCATCCTGCGATTCTGGACAGCGTCTTTCGCATCAACCGCAGCTTTAATGCCTCCAGCGGTGCAACGCCGCACAGCAGCCAAATTCCGGTGAGGGTCAGAGGGCCAGCCGCGCACCGAAGCGCCAGAGCCACCAGCACGACCTCCAGAATCAGCAAAACAAAGGAAGTCCCCAATTCACGCAGTCCCAGCAAACACGCCGCAGGGACTGCGCGGCGCCATGTCAGGCCGGACACCGCCAGCAGCGGATAAAGCCACAGCACCGTAAAGGCGATCACCGCCGTAGCCAGCAGCAGCGGCATCATCCAGACAAAACGGTTTGTCCATCCCTGCACCAGTATGATGCGCCAAGCACCTGCCAAGCCGCCAACCACCAGCAGTGTGATTCCCCACGGAAGCAAAGACATTTTGAATGTTCGGCGAACTGCTCGAAAGAAGCTGGCACAGGATGCAGCAAAATTGCGGTCACTGCCTTCCCACAGCACCGTGTAAAGGGCGATCCAGCCAGCCCCTCCCGTTATCATCGGAAGCAGACAGACCAATAGGCAGAGATTCAATACCACGAACCGGATCCCCCGCCCCACGCCTGTCATCAGCGGGCCGTCATCTTGAACCGTTTTCATAATCGTTTGCCATAAAGACCGCTTTTGCTGCATATTGCTGTCTCCTTCTGCATTTCATTTTCCGGAACTTTTATATGTATGTAGTATAGGAGAACTTGTTTCTTTTGTCAATTTCCTCCGGTTTACACGTAATCGCTTACATTTTACAGCGTTTTGCACAGTTTCAACCTGTCCATTCTTTATTTTTTAACAAATTTGTCGCACTCCACTTGCTTTCCTCGGAAAAAAGTGTTACGTTCAAGTTAACAAACACTTCTTATTTTTATTTTCGCTTTTCATTGTTCTCTTAATGTAAAGGCTTTCACTCTGAGGGGGAGGCGTATCGTGGCTGCGAATCCAACTATCTATGATGTTTCCCGCCTGTCCGGCGTCTCTACCGCTACGGTTTCCAGAGCTTTTTCCGAACCGGACAAGGTACGGGAATCCACCCGCCGGAAGGTTCTTGAGGCGGCGGAAGTCCTGCACTATTATCCAAACGCCATCGCCCGCGCCATGGCCCGCCAGAGGACGGATAAGATCGCATATCTGATCTGCAAGCAGGGGGCTACCATATTGGATGAGTTTTATGCAGGGATTTGTGATGGTATCATGCACGCTGCCAACCGCTCGGATTACCAGCTTCTGGTCTCCACAGCGGAAGATTGGCGCACCGCAGGCTCCACAGCCCAAAGCAAGCAGATCGAGGGCGTTATTCTGGGCGGCAATGCGCCGCCGGATCTGATCTCAGAGCTGCAAAGCCAGAACGTAGCCGTTGTGATGGTCAACAATCAACTGCCCGGTCTGGATTTGCCATGCGTGGTCTCTGACGAACAGGGCTCCGTGGAAAAAATTCTGGATCACCTGACCAGCCACGGCCACCGCCACGTCGGTATGGTGGTAGGGCGATTCAATCCCTACATTGTAGGCGCCCGGTACACCTCCTTTCTCAACAGCATGAGGGAACGCGGTCTCTCCGTTCGAAAATCCGATGTGGAGATGTGCGACGCCAATATTGAAAGCGCCACACAGGCCGCGTTGCAGCTGCTGGAGCAGGAAAACCGCCCCACCGCCATCCTAGGTGCCAATGACATGATCGCCGCCGGTATTATCAAGGCAGCGCGCCGCCTAAACCTCCGGCTTCCGGAAGATCTGGCTGTGGTGGGGTTTGATGATGCCTCCGTGTGCACCATGATCGAGCCCGAGCTCACCTCCATCCATATCAATTGCCGGCAAATGGGCGAACTGTGTGTCGAGCATTTGAAAGCTCTGCTGAACAGAGAAACGAATGTCCCCCGCCTTACCGTGGTTCCCACGGAGCTGATCGTCCGCCGGTCCAGCTGAATCCGCACCGGCTCCCATTTCATCACAAACATTTAACCTGATTTTTCCACAACCCTGCTGGTTTTTCACCGGTTCTCCCGGTATACTGTGCAGGTCGGAATTCCGAGACACAGGAGGTACACCTCATGAAAGCGAAAAAAACTGCGATGACCGTCGGCAAGGGTCTTCTCTGCCTGCTGTTGCTGCTGGTGGCCCTGTTCCCGATCTACTGGCTGGTGGCCATGGCCATTCGTCCTACCAGCGAAATGACCGGACACATCTCTCTGCTTCCCGCATCCTTAACGCTGGAGCATTTTATCCAGCTGTTCACGGAAAAGGGCTTTGACACCGCCGTGATCAACAGTCTGCAAACAACTGTGATCTCCACGGTTCTCTCCTTGATGATCGGCCTGTGCGCGGCTTACATCATTGCCCGCAGCCGGTTCTCTCTCCGGGTAAAAAAGCCCCTGACCTATTGGGTTCTGCTGGTTCGTGTCCTGCCGCCGGTTGCTTTCACCATCCCCCTGTATACCATGTTCTCCAAATTGGGGATCTTGAACACCAAGATTCCCCCCACACTGGCCTGCATCCTCATCAACATCCCGTTGATCATCTGGTTTATGATCAGCTTTTTTCAGGATCTGCCGGTGGATATTGAAGAATCCGCACAAATCGACGGCGCTACCGAATGGCAGCTGTTCCGCAAAATCGTGCTGCCGCTGGTGCTGCCCGGCATCGCTGCCGTCGCAATGCTGAGCTTCATGTATGCGTGGAACGAATATACATACAGCATCATTTTCGTTCAATCTCCCAGCAACTATACCGTTCCTCTGGCTTTGGCAGTTCTCAATACAGAGGATAACCTGACCAACTTCGGTCTGGTGGCTGCCGGCGGCGTGGTATCCGTAATCCCCATCACCCTGTTTGTGATCTTTGCTCAGAACTACTTGATCTCCGGTTTGTCAAGCGGCGCTGTCAAAGAGTAACAAAAATATCCCTCGCAATCTCAAATGTCCACATAACAGATTAGGAGGAAAAGAAATGAAGAAGTTGTTCGCACTGCTCCTTGCGCTGACCATGGCCTTGTCTCTGGCAGCCTGCGGCGGCCAGAAAGAAGAGCCCCCTGCCGATTCCGGCACCGAATCCCCGCAATCCGCTGAACCCACCAAGCTGACCCTGATCCTGCGCGGCGGCACTTACGGCGACGTAATCAAAGCCGCACTTCCCGCCTTTGAAAAGGAAAACAATGTGACCTGCGAGGTTCTGGATCTCAGCTTTGACGATCTGCACAGCAAGATCGCTCTGGACGCCGTCAACAAGGAAGGCGCCTATGACCTGTGCATGGTGGACGGCTCATGGATGGCTGAATTCACCGCCAACAACGTGCTGGCCAACCTCAGCGAGCTGGGGTACAGCTTTGATGATGACATCATCCCCGCCACCACCGATATCTGCATGGTGGATGACAGCATCTATCTTGCGCCTTATTTCGGCAACGTGACCGTGATGCTGTACAACAAGCAGCTGGTAGCGGATGCCGGCTATGAGCCCGCTGACATCGACACCTTTGCTGATTTGATGGATATTGCCAAGAAGACCAATGCCGCCGGCAAGAAGGGCTTCCTCATCCGCGGCGGTTCCGGCGACAATATCGTCTCCGACTTCATCCCCCATCTGCTGGCCTACGGCGGCTGGGTCGTGGATGAGAACAACCAGCCCACCGTAAACACCCCCGAGTTCAAGGCCGCTTTCGAAAATTATCTGGAGCTCTACAAGCTGGGCGGCACCATGGATAAGGATGATATCGTAGCTGCGATCGACTCCGGCGAAGCCGCTCTGGGTCAGGGCTGGCCCGGCTGGTATGTCCCCAGCGCCGACAGCGCCGCCAACTATACCGTGATCCCCACCAAGCTGGACGACAGCGATACCGCCAAGAATACCTCTATGTACGGTGTGTGGACCATTGGTATCTGCAACAACAGCCAGAACAAGGAAATGACCATGAAGCTGCTGGAATACCTGATGGATCCTGAGACTCAGCTGGCCTCCATCGATCTGGGCGGCGTTCCCTGCCGTACCAGCTGCCTGCTGAATGAAGATGTTCTGGCGAAGTATCCCCATCTGGAAACGGTTCACGGCGCTCTGCAGACCGGCGTGTACCGCCCCGTCATTGAAGAGTGGGCCGAATTCACCAACATTCTGGGCACCGAAATGGACGCTGTGATCCAAGGCACCAAGACCATGGATGAGGGCTTGTCCGCCGCGCAGACTGCTCTGGAAAAGCTGATGAAGTAAACCTTCCGTTTCTCGAAACCATCAATTTCCGGGGTGTCCGGAGCCGCGCTGAAGCGCGGCTCCGGTCCCCCTGCTACTCCGCAAGAAAACAGAGACACTGATCTCAGATTGAGAGGGCACCTTATGAAGTCAACGGCCTTACGTTCCAACCGGGCCCCCCGCCTCGGCGAGCGCGCGTTTCCCAGATTGATGCTTGCTCCAACGCTGGTGGTTATGGCCGTGCTGACGGCCTATCCCCTGATCTTTACATTTTTTTATAGCTTTACCAACTACAATTATCTCAAGCACGCCAACCGTCCCTTCGATTTCGTCCTGTTCCAAAACTATATTGATCTTCTTCAAGATGGCTATTTCCGTCAGGCAGTCTTCAATACCATTAAGTTCACGATTCTGGCCGTGGTGCTGGAAGTGGTCCTTGGTCTGCTGGTAGCGGTTTTTATCAATAGTCTGAAGCGCGGTCAGAAGTTCATGCGTACCCTGATCCTGCTGCCCTATCTGCTGCCTGCCGTAACGGTGGCGCTCAGCTGGCGCATGATGCTTTCTCCCAACTACGGCGTTGTCAACCAGTGGCTGGAAGCTCTGGGACTTCCGGTCTACAACTGGTTCATGGACAGCAAGACCGCCTTCGGCACCATTCTGCTGATCGATGTCTGGCAGAATATTCCCTTTGTCTTTCTTCTGCTGTACGCTTCTCTGCAATCCGTTTCTCAGGATCAATACGAGGCCGCCCGCATTGACGGCGCCGGCGTGGTGCAGCAGTTCTTCTATGTGACTCTGCCCAATATCAAAAACGGGCTGGCCCTCTGCACGCTGCTGCGGATCATCGACACCTTCCGCCTGTTTGAGAAGGTCAACGTCCTCACCGGCGGCGGTCCTGCCGGCTCCACTTCTACCATTACACAGTATCTCTACCTATACGGCATCAAAAATCTGAACTTCGGCTTCGGCAGTGCCGGCGCCATTGTCATGACGCTGCTGGTATTGGTGCTGTCCAGCTTCTACATCAAACGTGCTATCAAATAAACGCCTATGGAAGATCTGAAACTGACCTTTGTAAACGTCGGATACGGCGAGGCCATGATTCTGGAATGTCCCGATCCCCACTTCCCTGACGGCACCTTCGTCATGGTGATTGACGGCGGCAGTGCTGAAGCATCAGAATTTGCCGATCGTTCTACCGGAAGGATTCCTTTATCAGAGTACCTGCGCCTCCACGGCTTCAACCACATCGATTTGATGGTCAGTACCCATATCCATGAGGACCATCTCTGCGGCCTGCTGGCAGCTGCCGAAGTCGCAGCTCCTGCCGCCTTCTGGCAAACATTGCCCCCGGACTTCGACCGCTTGATGTTTCCCCTCAGCGAAACGCTGGCACACAACGCCTCTCAGGATAAGTTTCTCCGTGCCATCAATGATTATCAATCCCTTTGCAGCTTCTTCCGGCAACGGAATGTTCCCATCCGCACTCTTTGTGCCGGGGATTGCGGCACTTTGTGTGAAGGGCTTACCTATCAAGTTTTGGCACCTTCTCCCGAACAGTCCGCAGAGCAGGCCGAGCGCTTCTGTGCTCTGTTTCAGCAGCCGCTGGCGGACAGCTTTTTATCCGACTTTTCCCGGTTGGACAGCCGCATGAACAATTTCAGCCTGATGCTGCTGCTGAACTATCGCGGTACCCGACTCCTGCTGCCGGGAGACACCAATTATCTGGGCTACGACGCCATCAAGCCCGCAGATCTGCGGGCTGACCTCTTCAAGCTGGGGCATCACGGGCAAAAGGACGGCGCAGACAGCGCCCTGCTGGCGGCGATCCGCCCCAGCGCCGTGGTTTGCTGCGCCTCCAGTGACCGCCGGTATAACAGTGCGCATCCAGATCTGCTCCGGATGCTGGCAGACAGCGGTGCGCAGGTGTTCTTTTCCGATTGTCCCCGTCTGCCGGAGCTGGATCTGCCGCCCCACAGCGCTCTGACCTTCACCGTAGGCGCCAGCGGCGCCTTGTCCGCCCAATATATCGTATAGGAGGGATCCACTATGGCAAGTGTGACTCTGAAAAATATCAAGAAAGTATATCCCCACAGCGAACCGAAGAAAAAAAAGAAGGGGGAACCTGAAAAAAAGACCAATCTCCAGATCACCGCAGAAGGCGTTCTGGCGGTGCAGGATTTTAATCTGGAAATTCAGGACAAGGAATTCATCGTATTGGTCGGCCCCTCCGGCTGCGGAAAATCCACCACCCTGCGGATGGTGGCAGGCTTGGAAGAAATCAGCGGCGGTGAGCTCCTGATCGACGGCAAGATCGTCAATGACGTTGCCCCCAAGGACCGGGATATTGCCATGGTGTTTCAGAGCTACGCGCTCTATCCCCACATGACCGTTTACGAAAATATGGCATTCCCTCTGAAGCTGCGGAAGTTCCCGAAAGAAGAAATTGACCGCCGCGTTCGGGAAGCGGCGGAAACCTTGGACATCACCCAGTATTTAGACCGCAAGCCCAAAGCGCTTTCCGGCGGTCAGCGGCAGCGGGTCGCCATTGGACGCGCCATCGTTCGGGAGCCAAAGGTCCTGTTGATGGACGAGCCGCTTTCCAATCTGGATGCAAAACTGCGCAATCAGATGCGGGCGGAGATCATTAAGCTGCGCCAGAAAATCGACACCACCTTCATGTATGTGACTCACGACCAGACAGAGGCTATGACGCTGGGTGACCGGATCGTCATTATGAAGGACGGCGTGATCCAGCAGGTCGGTACACCGCAGGAAGTGTTTGACCATCCTGCCAATCTGTTTGTCGCCGGCTTTATCGGGATGCCGCAAATGAACTTCTTTGATGCGGAGCTGAAAAAAGAAGGAGACTGTTACACGGTCTCTCTGGGCGGGATCCAATTGGAACTGTCTCCGGAAAAGCAGGCGTCGCTTGCGAAAAACGGCGCCGGCTCACAAGCGGTCACGCTTGGAATCCGTCCGGAGCACATTACGCTTACCGACAGCAGCGCGCAGGCTCTCCGCGGTACGGTGGATGTCTGTGAAATGATGGGCAGTGCCCTGCATCTGCACGTCAATGTGTTGGGCAAGGACGCCATTATCATCGTTCAGACCATGGACTTAAAGGGTGACTTCTCCAAGGGCTTCACGATGGGGCAGGAGATTTCCTTCACCTTCAGCGGCAGCGCTGTCCATCTTTTCAGCAAAGAAACCGGTCTCAGTCTGGACCATTGATCCCAGATGCCGAACGCACCCCCGACTCTTTGAGTCGGGGGTGCGTATTTTATAAACATCCCCTCTCAATGTGATATGCTCCCAATAAAGTAGACAGGGTGCAGTTCACCATGAGACACAAAAACTGCAAAAGTTGTATTTTAAGCCGGAATAAAATCAAATCTCACCATTGCGGAGCACCCCTATTTTGCTCCGAAAATCAGCGGCAGCAGCCACATCTTTACGATCAACACGGTAAAGCCAAGGCCCATCAGGAAGAAAAACGCTCCGCCAAACAGGAATACCCAGTTTCCACCGGATGAGTGTGGAATGTAATACTGTTGCGGGTTATCTGCATTATAGAGCATTTCCACTTGATCGCCAACTTGATATGGCGAGGGGCTGACATTATGCTCTATGACAATCATCTCTTCATTTGCCCAATATTGAAATACCGGATAATATACGAGATGATCTCTTGTGTCGTCACTGTGACGGCTCCATCTTTCCTGAATATCAATAACTGTTGCTGTTGTCGGAATTTTGCAAACTATTTTGTGGTAAAAAGGGTAAAATATGCAAAATATGCCTGCCACAACTGCAAATAAGCTGATTATGAGCGCACAGATATAACCTACCATATTCGTTCCCTCCCTGCCGTCATTCAAATCCTCTTTCAGCACCCTGCAAAACGGGAGATCAGGTCAAACAAAAAATTCAAAGCCAGAAGTACACCACCCATGATGAACCACTTTGCTTCCTGCATCACAACCCACTGATTTTCTATAAAGAATATCTTCGGGTTATTCTTGCCGACTTGAAGGGAATAGGTCTGCCCGATTTTGAAATCCGGCTGCGTTTTTGAAGATTTTTTCAGCAGCTCTTTCAGCTTCCCGTCCGGAAGTTCCGGATCATTTGCTATTTCTGAAAATTCTGTTCCATTTACCGCTTGATATTGGTACTCCTGTCGGTATGTAACACCGTCTACGGTATATTCGAACACCGGGTACAGGGTGCTTCTGTGTCCATTCATCGGCGGAGTGTAATGGAGATCTACCAAAAGTGCCTGAACTTTGCGGCAATGCTCAACTGTCTTATGATATTGATGGATATTATATGCGCCGATGGCAAACAGCAGCAATGCAATCAAAACAAACAACTTGCTCCCCCGCTTTCTGTACTCTTTTTTCTTGGATGCTGCTTCTGCGTTCATCCCCCTGTTCTCCCATCACTGCCCAAGCAGATGCCAGTCGTCATCAGCATACTCACTGAAATCCCCCTCCGGCGAGCCTGCGGTTTCGCTGACGATGCAGATCAGCATATCAAAGGGGTCGATATTCGGGTCAAAGGCGATCAGGCTCTCCAGCATTTGTGGGATCTGCTGTTCCACAATGAACGGTTCCTCCTGCTCAAACCCCCGCACCAAATAGCGGGACTGGCCGCTTTCTGCATGGCAGACTTCGATTCGAAGGATCTTATCCTCGGTCAGCAGCACTTCACAAGAGACATTCCCTTCCCCATCAGAGCCTAAAAGAAATTCGCTGATTGGAATGGAGGTATACAGATTGTTGGCGTATGCATCAAAGGAAGATACATCATGGGCACGCCACAGGGTTTCGGCTACTATGAGCGCATCCATGAGTGCATCAGATACTGGAACACCATATTCGAACTCCTCATCTATCTCGGTAATGGTGATTCCGCTTTCCTCCAGATCTTCAGATGTATCATCGGATGGAGCCGAGATAATCTCCATAGGAGTACCATCTTCGTAATACATCTTGACTTGACTGCTGTATGAGCCATTCTCCAAATTGTCCTCAACCTGAAGCTGCCCGCCGGGATAGTAGGCTTGATACGGACCTTGGGCAACACCGTTCTCAAAGTTCATGTCGATTTGGAGCTGCCCGTGTGAGTAATATTGCTTGGCAGGACCGTGGAGGACGCCCTCACAATAGGTCTGCTCTGTGAGGATATACCCCGTATCCGGGTCGTACTCTACCCAACGGCCATCCATCTCGCCATGTAGATAATTTCCCACATGGGTCACGCCGCCTGTCTCCGGATCATACTGCCGAGTCAGACCATGCCGCTCACCGTCTTCAAAATTGGCATAGTCGATCAGGATGCCTCCGGTGGTGTAGAGGGTAAACAGACCGTTTTGTTTTCCCTCTTTCCAGTGTCCGGTTTCTTTGACCGCCCCATCATAGTACACCACATCCAACCCATCCAGCAGGCCATCCTTATACGAGTAGATGGAGAGCGAGCGTTCTGTATTGGATTTCATCCGCCCGGTGAAGGGTTTTCCGTCCTCCTCCCGAACGATGACACCATTCAGATTCGTACACGCATCCTCTTGCGTGGCTGGAAGATAGCGGTAGAGTGCATGGAAGTTTTGATAAGTAACCACGCCAACCGCCAGAAGCAGTAAAATCACCTTCGAGGCGATGGGCAAAACCGGACCTGATGTGCCCATCATAGAAAACAGCCACCGGCTCAGGGTAGAAAAGACAAAGAAAAACAGCAGACCAGCAACTATTGACACGAACTTTATCACCAAGGCCCTATTGATATGGGCGTCAAGGACCTGAGCCGGAGCGTCAGGGAGGTAGTAGATTTCCACTTCATCTCCTACGGAATATGTGTTATCTGATGAGGTTTTTTCAGGCAAACGGCCTTCCACCTCCAACCCATCCTCTGTCTGGAAGCGGACCACCTCGTAATAGGTGTATCGCAGGGCTTCCCGGGAGCTGTTTGTCCGGCGGGGCGGGGTCACAGCGGCAACCTGTGTTACTTCAGCAGTAGTCCTGACCCCCTGAATCCGCAGACCGGCCGCACGGCAAACGGCCCCTGCACCCTGCAAAAAGAGATACAGAGCAAGCCATGCAAACAGCAGGGAGAACACCAGAAACACAGCAGTCATCACATTGCCCCTTTTCTTCTTTTTCGCCGGATACCCCTCAATGGCAGCTTCTATCTCATCCAGATCAGTCCGTGTCTGCACCGGCAAAACATCCGCAATCTCTGAGCGCAATTCCTCAATGTGCCGCTGACGATCCTGCCAGATTCCTTCCGCCTCCCATTTGGCGGTCAGACTTCTGGTGCGCCCTTGGATCGTTCCGGAATGGAGCGCATCCAAGGCAGAAAGAAGCTCATTCTTTGCCGCTTCATCTGTGGTAAATCCACATACCTTCTTCAGCGCATCAGGGACATCGATCAACCGGCCATAGCGGTTGAACTCAGAGAACAGTTCCGCAATGGTCAGATAGATCTCATCGAAATAGTCTGCGTTTTCCGGCACATCGTCCAGCAAAGAAACATCCCGGCAAAGGGCAAGCAATCCCTGCAAGGTCCATACCGGATTCTTTTGGGTTTCTTCCGCTAACACCTCCATTAACATCTGGAGGGCGCGGTGATCTGTTTGTTGATCGTAGTTCATCTCTGTTCCTCCCCGTCAAACGAATATCCTGTAAAGAAAAACGTCCCACGGTACACTGTCACTTGGACAGGCTGACGCAGGGCGCGAAAAGACCGCACGGGAGACGCCACATCCGCCGGAGGATGTGGTCACTTCTTCCGACAAAACCAATTTTTCATATTTGAACAGAGCAGTCAGGGACTGCCCCGGTTTTCCTTCCATAGCAAGACCTCTGTGTACAGACTTCAAAATGGGGAGACTTTATTGTTTTATTATATCACATCATCCGCTTTCTTTGGAAGAGGGATTTGTTGCTTGGTTCGATGGCTGTTGTGTCTTTGATTGTAATTGTAATTTGTCAAACATATTGGACAACAAACTTAACAGGAGAAAGCCAGCCCAACGATTTCATGGGAAAGTTGTTGGAGCGGCGGTTGTGGGCGGCAAGCTGCTTTGCAAAATCGTCCAGAGAGTAAAAGCTGTGACAGGAATAGAAACGCTTCTGGTTCTCCCTGTGGTTGCGTTCTGCCTTGCCGCTGCGCCGGGGCGTATAAGGTAGGATGCGTTTGTGCCGGACGCTCATTTGAACAGCTGTGGCTTCAAATAAAATTGGAGCGTCCCGCTTGCTGTTGGAAAAACAATTGGTGAATTCGTCGACGGAAGTGTACTGGGACAATTGCAGTTCAAGAGCAGTGATACAAAGGTGGGGAACCACCTTCACATCCGCGTGCCCCCACTGACCGGAATCGTCCATTTGCTCGCAGGGCGGTGCGCCAACTGCCCCATTCCAACAAGCCTTTCAGAAGTAGATGTACCACCGGCTTTTGTTGTACTTCCGGTCGGCACAGTTGACACCACATTTTTCCGCATACTTTATCATGGATTGCCGATATGCCATGTCCTATGTCATACTCTTACTCATGAAGGATCTGGTCTCCTCTCGTATAGATGCGGCCTTATCCTTCATCTTTTTTATTCAACTGTCCTACATGTATCCTCCTACACCAAATCGAAATTTTAGAAGAACTGGACCTGGACAATTGTTTTGCGTTCTGCTATAATAGGAGCAATAACAATAGACAAGGAGGTTTGCTATGCCCACATTTATTGATATGTTTGCAGGAGCAGGTGGATTTAGTGAGGGCTTTTTGCAAGCAGAGTACAATGGTGCATACTATGATTTCCTCCTAGCGAGTGACATTAATCCCACTTGTGAAGTAACTCATGTAATGCGCTATAATCGTCAGCTTGGACTCAATACACAATTTTTGACCAAAGATATCTCTGATGCTGACTTTATCGAAACACTTCAGGCGAAGATCCATGATACATTCGGCAATGTGAATATTGATGTTCTTGTTGGAGGCCCCCCGTGCCAATCCTTCAGCTTGGCTGGAGAGCGCAAAAAAAATGACAAAAAAGACGACCTGTTTGCTTACTATCTAAAAGTGATTGAAGCAATCAGGCCAAAATATTTTGTTATGGAAAATGTTGCTGGTATTCTGACCAAGGATCATGGCAACATCAAAGAACGGATTTTGAAGGAAATCAAAAATATCGTTGACTATGATGCCTTAGCAGAATTAGTTCTAAACTGCGAGAAATTCATGCAGCCGAAAACTTATTCTGGTGAATCTGTTGTTGAGTATGAATTATGTCTCAAATTGCTGAAAGTTTGGATCGCACAGAATAAGCGTGCAGCAGAAAGAAGATCAGATTATACGAAGGTTGTTTCTTCTTTAGAACACACTGAATTGTCCGCCCAGCAAAAGGCGTTTGCACTTGATGCGTTGCTGAAAAGCAAAAACGATATTTCCAATCCGGATCTTGAAACGTTCTGTGCTGCACTGTCTTCGGAATTTGTCGACGCATACAGAAATAACAAAGAGATCCTTGAAGATGATAGAAATATCATTCGACAGGCTTTACTCCTTGTTTCCCACCAGACCGATCTGGGCAATATCAGAAATCGCGTCATTCGCGAAATCAATGCATCTCATCTAAATCGAAGCAGTTATAAACAGCAGTTTGATGGCATGACTGATTCCTTAAGTATTGATTCCATTATTGAAGCCGCTGTGAAACAGTGCAACAAACTGATTACAGCGGCACAGGATACAAAATCTCTGGCGGCAACCAAAAAAGTTCGCCTTGGACTTGAAATCATCAACGAGGGTGTGTTTGCCACAATGCAGCGTCTGCTGAATCTCGTTTCCATCCATCAGCCCAGTCTTCACAGCAAGCTTACGGTCATTGCCAATAAAGTGGCATTATATAAAATCGAATCGCCGATCACACTGCTTTCTTCTGATTATGGTGTTCCGCAAAATCGTACTCGTGTAGTCTTTATCGGCTGCAGGAATGATCAAACGCTAATTACAAGGATCCCCCCCACTATAACCGACGAAGAAAAAGTCGGAGCAGCCGAGGCAATTGGCGATCTCGACTATATTAGAATCGGTGCGTGTGCAACCGACTACGATGAGGCCTTTTACCAGAAGCATCAAGCCTGCAAATACGGCGCTATATCAAGGACAAAGTTTGGTGTGCCGGCAGAGAAAGCTGATTCCGGAGATGAATGCCACACATATGCTGAGTGGAGCCGAAGAGGAAGACTAAACCCCGAAAGATTCCCCAGATTACAAGAAACGCTGCCGGTATATACTGCCGCCAACTCAATGGGAGACCTCAACGTTGCTGGCGAAAAATCCGCAGTTCTCCAAAACCACGAAACATCAAAGCATAGTGCTGAGGTTCAAGCTCGATATGCATTGATTAGAAAATATGGTGATTACCATAGTGCCAAAGAAAGCGAGCCGGATAACCCTCTGCTCCAGACAAATAAACGCAACTACACCTGTTTAATGGCGGATAGACCCAGCACAACCGTGGTAACATTGCCGGACGATTTCACACATTATGCATCTAACCGTTCGTTGACCGTTCGAGAAATGGCAAGATTACAGTCCTTTGATGATAGCTTTGTCTTTCAGGGAAAGCGCACAACCGGCGGTGACCGACGCAAACTCGAAACGCCGCAATACACACAGGTAGGAAATGCTGTCCCACCACTGATGGCTCACGCAATTGCACTGGAGATCCTTAAGAAAATCAAATAATCCATAGGTGAAAAGAAGACAGATCAGCACACGCTGATCCGTCTTCTTTTTACCCTTTTGAATAATATAAAAAAATCAATTCTAAACTGGTGTTATGTTGTATAATGGTCCTAAAGCGAAAAAGAGGTGATGCACCATGATTGCAGCGGACGCGAATGAATATCATGCAAATATTCTACAAACTTTTGGCCACAACGTCCAACGTGTCCGAAAAAGGAGGCAATATTCTTTCTCGCATATGGAGAAGCTGTCTGGGTATGGACGTCAATATATCTCGGCGTTGGAATTAGGAAAAAAGGATATTCAATTCAGTACAGCGGTCAGAATAGCCCGTGCGCTTGATGTCCCTCTGGCAAAACTGTTCACGCGATCATTCGATAGTAACGCAGACGTTTTCGATGAAGCTTTTACAGAAGATGACTTTCTTTTGGTATTCAGTTCCAATGTCCGAAGGCATCTGATGGATCTGGGGAAAAAGGAAATCCACATTTACATCGAAACCGGCATGGACACTGCAACCATCAGCCGAATGCTGAACGCCCAAACACCGGATCCCCGTATTTCAACTCTAGTAAAAATTGCATTTGGAGCAGGGGCTGATTTGGATCAGCTATTAAGTAGAAGTTAAGGAGGCAATGTTGACCTATGATTTTTGTTCCTTATCCGGATGAAGCAAGAGTGATCCATGAAATCCATCAAATCCGCAGTGACGAATACGCACTGCTGCGCCTGACCTACACTATGATTGACAAGAATAATCTGGATGCCAACGGTATTTTCAGAACACTTCTGCTAAATGCTGGGATCGTCGATTACGAGGCATTGGCTCATGGCGGCAATTATGGGATTACATCGACTGCGTTGTTTCTCCAAAAGTCCAAAACGGAGCAAATCAAGCTGAAATTTTATCGGGTAAAGAATGACCGTGGTGATCGCCGCTTTTCAATTGAAACGATCAAGAGACGGTCTGCTGCCAGAGAAGTGAACGAGGGGGATCTCATATACATCTCCATCTTAAAAAAAGAAGATGGAAGCCCCTTAATCTATCTCATCAATCTGACGCACAACACTCCAGATTCCCAGACAATTCTCGATGCGTTAGGAAGCGACTTGATCAGCCAAACGCTAGAACAAGTCAAGCCGAAGCTTCAGGAAATCCTTGAAGGTGGTTTTTACGATAATTCCAAAGGTACCGGAAAAATTGCACCTAAGGATGTCGGAGACACGCTGGAGGCGCTTCTGGGAATTGCAACCAACAATAGAGATGATGCCGACTATGAAGGCGTGATTGAAGTAAAGGCAAAGGGCAGATCTAGAACGTTGGATACATTGTTTACCCTCCGCCCTCATTTTGAAGGAACAGCCATCGAAGTCTATGAAAGCAATGATAGGCAGAGAGTCTCTGCTTTTACCAGATATTATGGCTATGATTCGGACAAACATCCCGGGTATAGCAGTCTATACATCACCATTGGTTCCTCGGATGCGCAGCAAAACAATCAGGGATTTTTCCTCGACGTAGACGAAGAGAATGCGCGAGTGAATCTAAAACACATGGACCCCAAAACGAAAAAAGTCGAGATTGCAGCATTTTGGCCTTTTGAAGAATTGAAAAAACAGCTTTATCAGAAACATCCCGCTACACTATGGGTAAAAGCTGAGCATCGAGTTGTAAATGGCATGGTACAGTTCAAATACAATGAGATCGAGTTTTCCAGAGCACCGCAATTTACAACTTTTCTATCTCTGATTAAGGCTGGAAAAATCACTTATGACTGGAGAGGATACACCACTAAAGCTGGAAAGTATACCGGCAAGAATCACGGTAACGCATGGAGAATCAGGCCAAATTGCAAGATAGAGTTGTTTGGCGAAATAGAGAGGATCTCGTTCCAGTAAAGGACAGACCATAAAAGGCTCATCGTCCTCTCTCATGCGGCTTGATGGTTTCAGCCATTTGCTTCTATTGGGGCAGCTTTTGGCAAAAAAGTTGAAATCGTCATAGGCACGCAGAATAAACCAAAAAGGATGTGAAATCAATGATTTCACATCCTTTTTGGTACGCCGTGAGGGATTCGAACCCCCGGCCTTCTGGTCCGTAGCCAGACGCTCTATCCAGCTGAGCTAACGGCGCATGTCTCACAGACAGCTTATTCATAATAGCACGGTTCTTTTTAAAATGCAAGTGTTTTTTTGAAAAAAAATCAATTTTTTTCTGACACTTGTAAACACAACGGTCCTATGATAAAGTATTGCATGATAAAGAGAAGAAAGCGGTGGGTCTATGGACAATTATCCCATTAAAAGCGTAACATTCGGCGGCTTTGATAAGCAGGACGTCATTCGATATATTGAAGAATCTGCCGGGAAGGCTGCTGCCGCCCAGCAAGCACTTCAGGCAGAAAACGAAACGCTCCAAAAACAGGTAGCAGAACTTTCAGAGGAACTCTCTTCTCTGCGGTCGCAGCTGGCCTCCCTTTCTGCAGAGCGGGACAGCCTGCAGGACTCTCTTCGGCAGGAAGCCGCTTCCCGGCAGCAGTTGGAAGCCCTGAAGCCGCTGGAAAAGGAAGTTGCCCGGCTGCGTCCGGATGCAGAAGCCTATGCCCAGTTCCGCGAGCGAATCGGCGCCATTGAATGTGAAGCGAGGAAGCGTGCTGCGGATTTGGAGCTTGCCACGGTAAGCCAACTGCAAAAAACCGTGGACTTGTTCCGTGAGCAATACCAAACTCTGATGAGCACCTTCTCCTCTACTGCCGATCATGTCAATGGTGAACTGCGGAAGGTGGAGGTCAATCTCACTCAGCTGCCCCGTGCCATGGATCAGGCCGGTACGGAGCTCAATGAGCTGGCCGCCCGGCTGGAGCACAGTCTGGAACACAATCAGCCATAAAAACGAAGCGCTTGTTCGCGCATACCCGAAGCAGCCGGTCATGGGATCTCCATGACCGGCTGCTTGTTTCTCCAGTAAGTGCCATTCAGTTTTTCAAGCTGTGCATGGGCGCCGGGATACGGCCGCCGCGGGCGATGAATTCCCTGCTGGATTCCGGATGTACCGGCATCACCGGAGCGCTGCCCAACAGTCCGCCCATCTCCACGGTATCCCCCACGCCTTTTCCCAAAGCCGGCAGCAGGCGGACAGCCGTCGTCTTGCAGTTGATCATCCCGATGGCAGCTTCATCCGCAATGATGGCGGAAATCGTCTCCGCAGGCGTATCGCCCGGCACCGCGATCATGTCCAGCCCAACGGAGCACACACAGGTCATCGCCTCCAGTTTGTCCAGAGCCAATGTTCCGGCTCTGGCCGCCGCGATCATCCCTTCATCTTCACTGACCGGGATAAACGCGCCGGAAAGCCCTCCAACAGAAGAGCTTGCCATCACGCCGCCCTTTTTGACCGCGTCATTCAGCAAGGCCAGCGCTGCCGTGGTCCCATGGGTGCCGCAGACCTCCAGCCCCATCTCTTCCAAGATGCGGGCCACACTGTCTCCCACAGCGGGCGTTGGCGCAAGGCTGAGATCCACGATGCCAAACGGCGTATCCAGCCGGCGGCTGGCCTCCTGCGCCACCAGCTGCCCCATACGCGTTACCCGGAAAGCAGTCTTTTTGATCGTTTCCGCCACCACATCAAAGGATTCCCCCTTGACGCTCTGCAGCGCATGGTGTACCACGCCGGGGCCGGAGACACCCACATTGATGACCTTTTCCGCCTCCCCAACGCCATGAAAAGCGCCTGCCATGAAGGGGTTATCCTCCACGGCATTGCAGAATACCACCAGTTTTGCGCAGCCCAATCCGCTGTCGGATTCCGTTGCCTTGGCGGTATCCTTGATGATACGCCCCATCAACGCTACCGCATCCATATTGATTCCCGCTTTGGTAGAACCGACATTGACGGAAGCGCATACCAGCTTTGTTCGCGCCAAAGCCTCCGGAATCGACCGGATCAGCTTTTCATCCGCTAAGGTCATTCCCTTTTGTACCAGTGCGGAATACCCGCCGATAAAATTGACACCGCAGGTTTCTGCCGCCCGATCCAGCGCCAGCGCAAACGGCACATAATTTTCTGTCTCTGATGCGCCTGCCACCAGCGCCACGGGCGTTACGGAGATCCGCTTGTTCACAATGGGAATTCCAAACTCCCGCTCAATATCCTCGCCGGTCTTCACCAGTTTTTCAGCATAGCGGGTGATCTTGTCATAAATTTTTTCGCATGCCCGTTTTGGATCCGGATCACAACAGCTCAAAAGCGAAATCCCCATCGTGATGGTGCGGATATCCAAATGCTGCTGGTCGATCATTTCGATGGTGGAAAGGATATCTTTTTGATTGAGCATAGTTCCTCTCCTCTCTCAGATCCTGTGCATAGCATCAAAGATCTCTTCCCGTTGAATGCGGATGGAAATTTCCATTTTCTTCCCGAGCTCCTCCAGCAATCCCCGCAGATCTCCCACCGGAACTGCTGCCCGCTCCACATCCACAGCCATCACCATGGTGAATGAACCATGAAGAATCGTCTGCGAGATATCCAGAATATTCACCTGATTTTCTGCAAGCAGCGTGCAAACTGCCGCAATGATCCCTACCCGGTCCTGCCCTACAACCGTAACAATGGCATTCATAAAGTTCCTCCTGACGAGACCACAGTCTCTTTTGTATCATTGGCTGGTTTGTGCGCCAGATATAAAAACGCAGCTGGGGAAAACAGCAAAGACACACTTCCGCGTTTCCTTTGCCATTTTCCTTGGCGGAAGGTCCAGCCCGCCCCATGATGCCAGCGGGCAGCATACCGTCTCAAGACCGTCTCAGATCTCGTCAAAAAATTTGGCGTGGATCGCCTTGACCGCGCGGTTCACATCTTCTTCATCCAGCAGGACGGAGACGCGAATTTCAGAGGTGTTGATCATCTGGATATTGATGCCGGCTTCATAGAGCGCCTCAAACATCTTGGCTGCCACACCGCAGTTGCTCATCAGCCCCACACCCACGATGGACACCTTACCAATACTCTCATCTGCCTCAATATGGTCAAACATCAATGCCGCCTTATGCTCATTGAGAATTTCCTCCGCCTCTACAAGATCCTTTTTATGAACCGTAAAGGTGATATCCTTGGTAGCCTCGCGGCCAATCGACTGCAAAATCACATCCACATTGATGTTGTGCTTGCTCAGCAGGTCAAAGACCTGAAACGCAACGCCGGGATTATGCTGCAGCCCGATCAAGGCAACACGGGCAATGCTGGTGTCCTTCGCCACACCGGCAATATTGGTTTTTTCCACTTTGGTGACCTCCTTAATTTTCGTGCCCGGCTTCCGCTCCAGACTGGACACAACTTCCAAATTCACTCTGAACTTTTTTGCCAGTTCCACGCTGCGGTTGTGGAGCACCTGAGCGCCTTGAGACGCCAGCTCCAGCATCTCATCATACGTGATCTCATCCAGCTTTCTGGCTTCCGGCACAATGCGGGGATCCGTGGTGTATACGCCATCCACATCCGTAAAAATCTGGCACAGATCCGCACGGAACGCAGCTGCCAGCGCAACGGCACTGGTATCGGAACCGCCGCGGCCCAATGTGGTCACATCCCCATTGCGGTCCACGCCCTGAAAGCCTGTCACCAGTATAATCCGGTGCTGATCCAGCTCCATCTGCACCCTCTCAGGGTCAATTCTCTTAATACGGGCATCAGAATGGACATTGGTGGACTGGATCCCCACCTGCCACGCAGCCAATGATACGCAGGGCAGACCCATGCTCTCCAGCGCCATTGCGCACAGGGCAACAGAAATCTGCTCCCCCGTAGACAGCAGCATATCCATTTCCCGCTTGGAGGCGTTGGGATTGATCTCCTGTGCTTTGGCAATCAGATCATCCGTGGTATCCCCCTGCGCAGAGAGCACCACGATCACATCGTTGCCCTGCAAATAGGTTTCTGCGATGATACCGGCGACATTCCGGATACGCTGAGCGTCTCTGACGGAACTGCCGCCGAATTTCTGTACGATCAAACTCATAGTTGTGCTTCCTTCTTTGCTTCAAATTCGGGACTCCGCTCTATTATACGCAGGCGGAGAAGGGTTGTCGCTTACGCCAGTACCCGCATACACGCCAAAACATTCAGGCAGCGGGCCTGCTGTCTGGCATCCTGTCCGCTGATGCGGTCTGTTAAAAAGGCGGTTTCACCATCCTCACTGAGAACCTCCACCTGACCAAACGCCATGGCTGCATCCGTCAGGCTTCCTTCGATCCGGAAATAATACCGCGTATGGAGTTCCTGCGGGTCCTCAAAGCCATCCGTCTCCGGAGACCAGCCGATCTCCTCCCGTCGGGGGCTGGCCTGAAGGCATTCCATCACATCTGCGACACAGGCGGACGCAGTCGGCAATTCGCCGGCGCCCTTACCGTAAAACATCACTTCACCGGTGGCATTGCCCTTTACCATCACGGCATTGAATACATCCTCCACTCCGGAAATGGGATTTTCCTCGGGAATCAGGTGAGGCGCCACATAGGCAGTGCGCCCGCCGCCCGGAAGCCGCACGGCCCGCCCCAGCAGCTTGATCCGATACCCTGCCCGCTCCGCAATCTTTACATCCCGAAGCGACAGCTTTGTGATCCCCTCCATTGGCACTTCTTCCGGATCGATCTGGTGTCCGAACGCAAGATCCGCCAAAATGCAGATTTTGCGGCCGGCATCTATTCCCTCTACATCAGCGGTGGGATCCGCCTCCGCATATCCCTTTGCCTGCGCCTCCCGCAAGGCATCCGAGAAAAAGGCGCCGGTGCGCACCATCCGGGTAAGAATATAATTGGTCGTGCCATTCAAAATGCCGTAGACTTCGTCGATCCGGTTGGCAGCCATACACTGTGTCAGCGGATGCAGGACCGGAATCCCCCCGCCCACACTGGCTTCAAACAGGTAGTTGACGCTTTTCTTCTTGGCCAAAGCCAGCAGCTCACATCCATGCTCCGCCACCAGCTGCTTATTGGCGGTGACCACATGCTTGCCGGCCATCAGCGCCCGTTTCGTATATTCATAGGCAGCCTCTACACCGCCAATGGTCTCCACCACCACACGAATATCCTCGTCTTCTTCTATCCGGCTGAAATCATCCGTCATCAGCTGGCGATAGGGGCCGTCTTTAAAATGGCGAACCAGAATCCGCTTCACCTGCAGGGGCTCTCCCAGCTTCCGCTCGATTTGACGGGCATTTTCCGACACCACCTTCGCAACGCCGGTCCCCACTGTGCCAAGCCCCATGATCGCAATTTGTATCATCGTTTTTCTCCTTTTCAGCCTGCCAGAATCTCAAACCGCACCACACCGTCCAAGCTTTCCACATCAGCAAGCAGCTGCTCCAGCGACTCGGCCATCTCACTGGTCTCCGCCGAAATGGTAACCGCCGCACAGCCGTTGGTCGGGATCGACTGGTTGATGGTGAGAATGTTGGCGCCGGAGGATGCGAACACCGACAGCACCCGGCTCAATACGCCGGATGTGTCCTTCAGCATACCGTAGAACGTGATAATATGCTCTGATTTCATATCATTGAACGGCTGCACAGAATCCTTGTATTTATAAAATGCGCTGCGGCTGATCCCTGCCAGACGGGTAGCCGCCCCCACAGTCTCTGCCTCACCAGTCTGCATCATCCGCTTGGCTTCCGCTACTTTAATAAAAATTTCCGGCAGAGCATCTGCCGCCACAATGTAATACTTAATCGTCTTCGCCATCAGTCCGCCTCCTACGGTCATTTGTCCTTGCATATCGCCCATAGTACCACATTTTTCTCCAAGGTGCAACCGCAATGTACGAAAAAGCTTTGGCAGAAACATGGAAAGTTTCCTTCGGTTGTCCACCTATCGTGGTCAAAATGACCGGAGCCGTGGAAACGCTCCCCTTGAAATGGAATCATGCTGCCCGCAAAAGCCAAGCCCCCGCACCAGCTTGGTGCAGGGGCTTTACTTCTTTTTTTACATTTCCGCCTGATAGACCGCTTTCATGCCCTTGTAGGTTTCATAGCAATCCAGCTTTGAGACGATCTCGAACGGTGCATGCATGGAGAGCACCGGAACGCCGGCGTCCAGTGTGGTAATATTGCGGTTGGCCATATACATCGCCACTGTACCGCCGCCTCCGGCATCCACCTTGCCCAGCTCTGCAATCTGCCAGATAACGCCGGCATCGTCAAACAGGCGGCGGACATAAGCCACCGTCTCTGCATCGGCATCGCTGGCGCCGGACTTTCCCCGTGCGCCGGTATACTTGCAAAGACCGATTCCATAGTTCAGCAATGCGGCATTCCGCTTCTCGTATACCTCGGCATAATCAGGATCATACGCCGCTGTCACATCCGCGCTGAGGCAAAAGGATTGTTCAAAGCATGCCCGGACAGGAACCCCCTGCGCATCGCACAAATCTTCCATAAAGGTGTCAAATGCGGCAGACTGCATACCGGTCACGCCATCAGAGCCGATCTCCTCCTTATCCGCCAGCACACAGACCGCCGTTTTTTCCGGTGTTTTCGCAAGATCCAGCAAAGCCCGCAGGGCCGCATAGGCGCAGACCCGATCATCGTGCCCGTAGGCGCCGATCATAGAACGGTCCAGTCCAATCTCACAGGCTTTGACAGCCGGAACAGCCTCCAATTCCGCAGAAGTGAGGTCATCTTCCGTAATACCGTATTTTTCGTGCAGCAGCTGCATCACTGCCAGCTTCACCCGTCCGGATTCCTCTTCTCCGCCAATCGGCCGGCTTCCCAGCAGCAAATTCAGCGTCTCGCCGGGGATCGCGGACGCCAGCGGCTTTTTCGCCTGCTCCTGCCCCAGATGAGGCAGCAGGTCTGTAATCACCAGTCGGGGATCCCCTTCGTCCTCTCCGATATTGACACACACCGATGTGCCGTCCTTCAGCGCAACGACACCCCGCAGTTCCAGCGGAATGGTGACCCACTGATATTTGCGGATCCCCCCGTAATAATGGGTCTTGAAGAATGCCAGCTCACTGTCCTCGTACAGAGGATTCGGTTTGAGATCCAATCTGGGAGAGTCGATGTGCGCGGCCGTGATCTGCGCGCCCTCAGCCAGACTTTTCTCGCCGATATGGGCCAGAAGCACAGATTTGCCACGGTTGCAGAGATACAGCTTATCACCGGACTTCACATCCATCCCCCGGGTATACGGGCGGTAGCCCGCTTCCTCCGCAAGACGAACAGCCTCCGCAGCACATAGACGCTCGGTCTTTCCGGCATCCAAAAATGTCATATAGGTCCGGCAGTAAGCCTCCATTTCAGGCAGCTCCGCGGCCTGCACCAGATCATAGCCATGCTTCTTTTGGGACAGCAGTGTTTCTTTCAATGCTTTGTATGCATCCTTATCCATGTGATTTTTCCTCCTTGATGCCGTCGATCAGCCGCTTAAAATAAAGCCGTGCCTCCTCACGGAAGGTCTCTGCCGTATCTGCGGCATTGTTCAATTCGCAGTCACATTTGTTGCGGTAGTATTCGTCAGACTTCTGTGCGTTGATCCGCATACGGGCATACTGCTCGCTGATGCCATCCCGCGCCATGACCCGACGGACCCGCAGTTCCACCGGCGCCGTCACTGCCACGGTGCGGTCGCAGATGGTATCCAGCCCGCTCTCCAGCAGATTGATGGCGTCAATGGCATACAGCCCGTCCCCCTCGCCTACCAGCGCGCGGATCTCCGGCAGCAAAAACCGGTAGACGATGCTGTTGAGCTTATCCAGCCGTTCTTTTTTTGCAAAGACTTCCTGTCCCAGCTTCTGCCGGTTCAACGTTCCATCTGCCCGGAACACTCCGGGGAACACCATATGAATGGCATTGCGCATCTCCTGATTTTCTGCCAGCATCCGGTGATAGACCTGATCGCAGTCCACCACCGTACCGCCCAGATCCTCAATGGCCCGCAGCGCGCTGCTTTTTCCCGCGCCGGTTCCGCCGGTGAGCCCCAGAACCACCCGCAGGCTGTCCGCCTCCATCACACGGAAGCCCGCGGCTTTTTTCAGCCGGTTGCTGATTGCCAGCCCCAGTCCCCGGTTATCGGGGCACTGTGCATAAATCTCTGTTACATCACTGGAGTCAAACGCCCGCAGCGCGTCAAAAACCCGCTGGGCCTGAATCAGCTTATCCCCGCTGGGGCCTAAACACTGGACCTTCTGATCCCGAAACAGTCCGGCATACTCATCAAAGCAGATCACGCCTGTGGACGGCCCCACCTGCTGACGGATCAGTCTCGCCGACGCCTCCGGCGCACCGGTGACCACCGTGACAGGTGCTTTGGGTGCATAATGGCGGTATTTCATACCGGGAGCCTTCGGCTGTTCCCCCTCTGCCAGCAATCCGGTGACTGCTTTGTCCACAGCAACAGGACCAATCAGCTGCTCCAGCGCCTCCAGCGGCAGCCCGCCGGGCCGCAGAAGGCGGGGGGGATCACAGGTAAGATCCAGAATGGTGGATTCCACTCCCACGGCACAAGGACCGCCGTCCACAACGCCCTCGATTTTTCCGTCCATATCCTCCAACACATCCTGCGCCGAGGTGCAGCTGGGACGTCCGGAAGTATTGGCGCTGGGAGCCGCCACAGGGATCCCGGCCTCCCGGATGATGGCCAGTGTCACAGGATGGTTCGGGCAGCGCATCGCCACCGTATCGAGGCCTGCCGTGATGACATCAGGCACCACATCCTTGCGGCACTTGAGAATCATCGTAAGAGGGCCGGGCCAGAATTTCCGTGCCAGCACATAAGCCAGCGGGGGGATGTCCCTGCAATACCGGGGCAGCCACTGCTGTCCGGGTATGGTGAGGATCAGCGGGTTATCCTGCGGGCGGCCCTTGGCCTCAAAAATGCGCCGGACAGCCGCAGGGTCCAGACCGTTGGCGGCCAGCCCATACACCGTCTCTGTCGGGATCCCCACCAAGCCTCCCTCCCGCAGGATTTTGGCGGCGGCACTGATCTTTTCTTCGATCTCCTTTTGCTGTCCCTTTGTGTCCCTCAAATCATAATAGATCGTCTGCATATTTTTCGCCTCTGTTTCTATCTTCTGTCATTGGTCTGCACCTGTGCCGCTTTTCAGCTTCTCTGTCCGATCCGCCGTCACCAGAGCATCGATCAATTCGTCCAAGTCACCGTCCATGACGGCATCCAGCTTGTACAGGGTCAGGCCGATCCGGTGGTCCGTCACCCGTCCCTGCGGAAAATTATAGGTACGGATCCGCTCGCTGCGGTCACCGCTTCCCACCTGACTGCGGCGTGCCGCCGCTTCAGCCGCGTCCCGCTTTTCCCGCTCTGCTTCATATAATTTAGATGCCAGAATCCGCATCGCCTTGTCCCGGTTCTGAAACTGGCTCCGCTCCTGCTGACATTCTGCAACCGTGCCCGTGGGCTTATGAATCAGCCGCACAGCAGAAGAGGTCTTATTGACATGCTGGCCGCCGGCGCCGGAGGCCCGGAACACCTGCAGTTCAATATCCGCCGGATTCAGCTCCACATCCACATCCTCTGCCTCCGGCAGTACCGCCACTGTGGCTGCACTGGTGTGGATCCGCCCGCCGGATTCCGTCTCCGGTACCCGCTGAACCCGATGGACGCCGCTTTCAAACTTCAATCTGGAAAAAGCGCCTTCGCCTTCAATGAGCACACTGCACTCTTTGACACCGCCCAATTCTGTTTCGTTCAGATTGACGATCTCCATCTTCCAGCCTCTGGACTGCGCGTACATGGTATACATACGCAAAAGGGAGTGGGCAAACAGCGCCCCTTCCTCCCCGCCAACGCCGCTGCGAAGCTCCATAATCACATTGCGGCGGTCATTCGGATCTTTTGGCAGGAGCAGAAGCTGCAATTCCGCCCACAGCTGCTCCAGACGCCGTCTGGACGCAGCCAGCTCCTCCTGCGCCAGCTCCCGAAAATCAGGATCTGAAAGCAGAGCTTCGGCATCCGTCAGATCCTGCTGCGCCCGCAGATATGCCCGATACGTCTCCACGACCGGCTCCAGATCTTTCAAATCCCGGTTGACCCGCCGGAGTTTTTCCATGTCGGTGTATACGGCAGGGTCCGCCAGCTGCGCCTGCAGATCCTCATACCGCAGCTCCAACTGTCTGAGTTTTTCCTGCATGCGCTGCTCCTTTCCCATTGATTTGAAAAAGCACGCCTCTCATTGCTGCTCCAGCAGTTCCCGCGTCTTCCGCAGGAACTCTTCCTCCCAGAAGGCATATCCCACGGAGCCTGCCTGCAAAGACACTGCCGCGCAGTGGCCGCAGGGCACATACCGGTCCATCTGCTCATAGACCGCCTCTCCCCGGTTCTCACTGCCCCGGATAATCACATAGGCGGCATGATTCAGACGTTTGCCGTGCGCCTTCAAAAAGCTGCGCACCACGGCGCTGCAGCGCCCTGCCCAGACAGGGGTGCCCACAATCACCAGACGATAATCTTCCAAGGGTCTGGCCGTTTGAAAATTCCGCAATGGGCGAACCGTTTTCCGCATGGCATCCAGACCGCTGCGGAGCCAGCCCTGCCAGCCGCTGCGGTTCACGCCGTCGCGCAGTTCCACGATTTCAGCTCCCAGCGCCTGAGCAATCTCCTCCATCGCCTGTTTGGTATTTCCTGTTCTCGAATAATAAATACACAGTATGTCGCTCATCGGATATCTCCTCAATCAAAAATCACGGTCTTCACCACGGCAAAGGCTTCCCGCAGATAATAGTTTACTTCCAAATGGAGCCACGGCAGCCGCGCGGGGACCCCGATCACTGCGCCGTAATCCTGCTTCCACTCCCCGATCAGCTCCGCTCTGGCGATATGAAAATCATTGGTCACAACCGCGATCCGGCTTTCCGCGGGGTCAATGCCCCGCTCTGCCAGCAGCGCTCCGGAAAAGGCGAAGTTTTCCGCTGTATCGGCGGCCCGTTCCTCCAAAATGAGCCGCTCCGGATCCACTCCCCGCTCCACCAGATACTCTGCCATGCATCGGGCCTCTGTGATCTCCTCGCCATATCCCTGTCCGCCGGTCAGCACCACCGGAATGTCAGGATGCTCCGCCAAATAATCAAGCGCCGCGTCCAGTCGGGTCCGCAGAGACAGCGAGGGTTGCGTGCCGTTCACGCCGGCACCTAAGACGATCACCGCATCCACAGGCAGCGCCCGCAAATCGCTCCTGCCCCGATTGATGACCACAGTCTCAATGGCGCACAGCATACCGACGCCAAGCGCAAGGCACAGGGAGAACACCCGTTTTCCCAAACGCCAGACACCGCCCCGCTCTGCCAAACGGTCCAGCAGCGCCCAAGCCGGCATCAACGCCGCTGCTCCCAGCAGCAGGCAGCCGGAAAACCGCATTCCCCATATCCGGACCGCTGTCAAAACGCCGCCCGCCAAGGCCAGTATGGCTGCCAAGATACACCAAAGCGCCGTTTTTCTCTTCATACCGCTCCTCCGGACGGGATCCGTTTACTCTCCCGCTTCCTCGCTGAGCCGCTCCCATTTTTCATAAAGTGCATCCAATTCATGCTGGACCATCTCTTTTTCTTTCAACAGCTCATTGAGCTTCTCATAATCACAGGCGGCAGCTTCCATATCCGTATCCAGCTCCGCCAGCCGTTCTTCCGTTTTGGAGATCTCCCGCTCGCAGATGGTCAGCTGCTTACGCGCCGCCTGCTGTGCCCGATTGGCGGGACGGGGCCGCTCTGCAGCCGTCTTTTCCTGAACCGGTTTCGGCGGATCCGTTTTTTCCGCTTCCTCCTGTGCCTTGACCTGCCGGTACTGGGCAAAGCCCATGGGATAATCGGTAATGGTCCCATCTGCCAGTTCCCAAATGCGGGTGGCAAAGCGGTTGATGAAATACCGGTCATGACTGACAAACAGCAGCGTGCCGTCATAAGCCTCCACAGCCTCTTCGATCCATTCTCTGGAATCGATGTCCAGATGGTTGGTCGGCTCGTCCAGAATCAGGAAATTGATCTCGTCATCCATCAGCATACACAGCCGCAGGCGGCTCTGCTCGCCGCCGGAGAGTACGGACACCGGCTTGAGCACATCTTCGCCGCGAAAATCATAGGCCGCCAGACGGTTGCGGGCAGACTGTGCGGAAAGGCCGCGCTTGGCTGCCATCATGTTCTCCACCAAGTTCCAATCCGGATGGTCAAAGTGCACGATCTGCGGCAGATAAGCCGCCTTCACCTGCGGACCGGTGCGGATCCTGCCCTCGTCCGGATACAACTCCCCCATAATCATCTGAATCAGGGTGGATTTTCCGGTCCCGTTGTCTCCAATCAGGGCGATGCGCTCGGCTCCTTCGATTTTCAGACTGATGCCATCAAAGAGGTGCTTTTCTCCATAGCTCTTGGCAAGATTCCGAAGGGAGAGCACCTCGTCTCCATGAAATTCCGCAGTGGAAAAGCGGGCATCCATCTTCCTTGCTTTGGTAGGCTTTGCCGTTGTGCGCATCCGCTCAATGCGCCTTTCCATGGAAATGGCACGGCGATAGGTCTTGTCCATTCCCTGAAACGCCCACAGCCGCAGCTGCTCCGCGGATTTTTCAAGCTGCTGGATCTTGGCCTGTTCCTTTTCATACTGTTTCATGCGCTCTTGGAACCGGCGTTCCTTTTCCACCGCATAAAAGCTGTAATTCCCGCTGTAAAACTCCGCCTTGCCATTCTCGATCTCAATGACCCGCGTCACGATCCGGTCCAGAAAATACCGGTCATGAGAAATCGACACCACTGTCCCGCGGAAGCCGCGGATATACTCCTCCAGCCACTCCGTTGCATGAAGATCCAAATGGTTGGTAGGCTCGTCCAGAAGCAGGATGTCCGTATCCTCCAGAATCAGCCGTCCCAGATTCACCCGGGTCTTTTCCCCGCCGGAAAGGCTGTCAAACAGCTGCATCCGCATTTCCCGGGAAATCGACAGGCCGTTGGCGATCTTGTTGACCGCCACATCCGTATCGTAACCGCCGAAAACCTCAAACCGCTCGCTGAGTGTCCCATACCGCCGCAGCAGCGCAGGGTCATTCTCGCCGGCTGCCATACGCTCTGCCAGCTGCTCCATCTCATCTGCCAGCTTTTGCAGACGGGCGAAGGCGGAACGCAGAACATCCTCTACCGTATATCCCGCCGGATATACAGGAATCTGAGAAATCAGCCCTACCCGGCGGCCCTGACCGACCGTCACCTGACCTTCATCATAATCTAGTTCTCCGGTCAATATCTTGAACAGGGTTGTCTTTCCGGCGCCGTTTTTGCCCAGCAGTCCCACCCGCTCGCCTTGGTCAATCTGAAAGGTAAGGCCATCCAATACATTCTTCCCTACCTCAAAGGATTTTACCAGACCGTTTACCTGTATCTCAATCATAGTCCTCCCGAAGCGCATCTACCAGCTGTCCGAAATGCATGGCATGCGACGCCTTCACCAGCATCGCGGTACCGGGCTTCAGTTCCTCCTTCAGCGTCTTAAGGGCCTCCTCCTGATCCGCAAAATGGAGCGTCTCTCCTCCGCTTTGTGCAGCCCCGTCTGCAATCCTGACCGCCTTTTCTCCAATGGCCGCCACAAAGTCAATTCCCAGCATCGTCGCCAGCGCTCCCATATTGTAATGAGCCTGATCCGTCAATTCCCCCAGCTCGCCCATATCGCCAAGTACGGCGATCCGGCGGTCACATTCTGTCTTTGCCAGTACTTCCAGTGCCGCGGCAACAGACTGCGGGTTTGCGTTATAGCAGTCATCCAGCAAAATGCGTCCTTCCGGAAGATGGAGCACCCGCATCCGGGAGCCTGCCGGCTCATAGGCCGCCACTCCCCGGACGATCTCATCATGGCTCAGGCCAAGCGCCTCGCCCACAGCTACGGCGATGGATGCGGAATACACCATATAGGCCCCCGGCGCAGGGATCGACAGTGCATAGCGGTCCTTTTCCGTAACCACCGTGCAGGTGATTCCCTCCACGCCATGATCCGCGATCTCCAGAACCCGCGCCTGACAATGCTCTGACTGGCCGCAGCGAACCGTTCGAAACGGCGGCTGAACCGTATTCAAAAGCGCGTCGTCTCCATTGAGGACCAGCAGTCCGTCCTCCTTCAAATGCTCCAAAATCTCACATTTTGCTTTCAGGATGCCTTCCCGGCTCCCTAAAAATTCAATGTGCGCATCTCCGATATTGGAAATGACCGCCACATCCGGCCGCACCATCGCGCCCAGATATTCGATCTCGCCGAAATGGTTCATGCCGGTCTCGATCACGGCCGCCTCATGCTCCGGCCCCAAGCCGAACAAGGTCAGGGGCGTTCCAATGTCATTGTTGTAGTTTTCCGGTGTCTTTAAGACCTTATATTTCGCGCCCAGAACAGCGGCGACCATTTCTTTTGTAGTGGTTTTTCCCACACTTCCAGTGATCTGCACGAAGGGAATGGAGAATTTCTCCCGATAGGCTGAGGCCAGCGCCCGCAATGCCAGACGGGTGTCATCCACCTTGATGTAAAATTTATCCGGCCGGAGGTCCTGCGGCAGCTTGGCGCAAAGACATCCGGCAGCCCCCTTGTCCAAGGCGGCATCGATAAAATCATGGCCGTCGAATTTCTCGCCCACCCAAGGCAGAAACAGGCAGCCGGGAACCACGTTCCGGCTGTCTGTGCAAACTGCGCGCACCGGAGCCGCATCCTCCCGCGGGTTCCACCAAATGCCGTTCACAGCGGCGGCGATTTCTTGAACTGTCATGGGCTGCATAGATTCAATCTCTCCTCTTCAAACAATAGGACCGCTGCACGATCTCTTCACACAAATCGGTATAGGACATCCCGATGGCAGCAGCCTCCTTCGGCACCAGACTGGCAGACGTCATTCCCGGCAGGGAGTTGACCTCCAGACACCAGGCCCCGCCTTCCTCGTCCAGCAGGAAATCCGTTCTGGAATACACCTCCAGCCCCAGTGTCCGGTGGAGCTTCAAAGCCAGCGCTCCCAGCCGCTCCTGCTGCTCTGCCGTAATGGGCGCAGGGCACAGCTCCTGCGCGCCGCCGCTTTGATACTTCGCTATGTAATCAAATTCCTTCTCGGCAGGGACGATCTCCACGGCAGGCAGCGCCCGGTCTCCCAGCACGCCCACGGTCAGTTCCCGTCCCCGGATCTTCCGTTCCACAAGAATATGGCTGCCGTATTGCAGCATCTCCCGCAGGGCCGCTTCCAGTTCTTCCTTTGTGTCCGGAAGGGCGACCCCGATGGAAGACCCGCCGTTGACGACCTTCACCGCGCAGGGGACCTCCAGCTCCGCTGTCAATGCAGGAATATCCGTATCTGTGTAGAAGGGGATGTCGCGCCACGGGGCCGTGGGGATCCCTGCTGCGTCCATCATCCGTTTGGTCATGGATTTGTCCATGGCAAGTCCTGATGCCAGATAGCCGCTGCCGGTGTAGCGGATCCCCAGCAGATCAAACGCTGCCTGCACACGGCCGTCCTCGCCATCCTGCCCGTGCAGCCCCAGAAAAACAATATCCGCCAGCGCGCACAGTTCCAGCACATGGGGCCCGAACAGTCTCCCGCTCTGATCCTTCCGGCTGGCACGGATCTCCTCCAGATCCGGAGCCGTCCCACGGATCTCTGCCGCCGGACAAAGACCGTCCTCCGTGTCAAAAAGTGACTCAGGGTCATCGGGCATCGTCTCCAAGCCCAGAAACAAATCCACCAGAATGGCCCTGTGCCCGTTCTGCCGCAGGGCTTTGCACACAGATGTTCCCGTTACCAGAGAGACTTCCCGTTCGGTGGAGAGTCCCCCCGCCAATACAACGATCTTCATGGAGCTTCGCTTCCCTTCCTGCCATAGGCATACCAATACGATTATAACTTATATATATTATCACAAGCCTCTTGTGATTACAACCGCAACTTCTCCGGCCGCCGGAGGCCGCTTCCTTACAGATGAAGGGAAATGCCGTTGACCTCCACGCCCTCTTCCGCGCGGATCAGGATATAGCGGGCCCCGTCAATGAGACGGGTTTCCACCAGATCCCCCCGATCCGGATTGACCCGAATGGTCACATCCGGCGTTTTGACCTCCATCTGCTTTGTATCCACAAGATTTCCGGGACTCAGCTGCGCATCCTCTCCAAAGACCGCATCATACTGTTTGCCGAATTGCTCCACCCGCTCTTCTGCCACACCGCTGTGCCGCAGGACCTGACGGACCGTCTCCTTCGAAACCACGAGCGGCTCTTCGATCTTGTTGGCCTTATGTTCTTCAATCATGCCACGGAAGCTCTCTTGAATCGTCTGGACCACCTGATACTGGCAATCCTCAGAAAGACTCTCGCCCAGAATAGACTGGAAGGATTCCTTCTGCCGTTCAGCCGGCATCGGTACGGAGCTGCTGAAGATCTCCTGCACAAACCGCTCCTGATTCTCCTGAAGATTCTTCGTATAATACAAAGCATTGTACAAATTGGTGCTGCGCTCGTCAAACGCCGGAAACAGGAACCCCGTTTCCGGTGCTGCCACGACCCAGTCCGGATTCAAATTCTGAAACCGGTTCTCCCGTACGGCAAACCCCAGCGCTTCTTTGCTGAGCTTCACCGGACAAATGCTGCACAGGATATAGGAAAACACTTCCGACGAAGCGTCATCCTGCCGCATCCCATCCCGCGAACGGTACGGCACATCATAGGCGTCAAACGCCAGCAGGATCAGATAGTTTCCTTCCAGCTCCAGCGTTTGAATGGCCTTTTGAAAAAATCGCTCCACGGCGTTCTGATCTGCCAGCTGAGAATTCCGCAGATCCATCAGCAGGCGGTGCGCCTCGCCCTCTGCCACCTGCCGCGTGTCAAACTCGATATCCAGCAGGTTTTTTCCAACGGTCCCCGACAGCGTGCGCCGCAGGTTGGTCAGCAGTTTTTCGCTTTCCTCCTGCCCCATCATGGCAATGGATTCGTCAAATTCCGAAATGATCTCCCGGTTTTCATTCACATAACATCCCCGTACATGGGTGATATTGCTCTTATCCGCCCGAAAACGCCGGCGGAGCTCTGCGATCTCCTTTTCCGTCATATGGCCCCTCTTTTGTGATAGAATTGCCGCCTTCAAAAACAGCAGCTCTATCATATCACGGATCCAGCAAAAAAAGAAAGGGGTTCCGCGGAAAACGCCGGTTACCCGACCGGAGGCGGATCCCATCGTGCAGGCAGCAGAAAAGCCCCCTGACGCAGTCGATCGGTCTGCATCAGAGGGCTTTCTCTCCGGTTTGTTGTTACAAAATCCTGTTTGCCTTCATCGGGATGCCGGTGTGCCTTTGCGCTGCTCAATCTGACGGTAGAGACAGCCCAATCCATCGGACAGGCCGCCCACCGCGTCAATGATTCCCTCCCGGACAGCCTCCTCGCCATAAAGGACGCTGCCCACGTCAGCAGCCATATCCGCCTTTTTCAGCATCAGCTCCTCAAAGCGCGCTGCGCTGATGGCACTGTGTCCGGAGACAAACGCTACAATGCGCTCCTGAAGCCGCTGAAAATAATGGTAGGTCTGCGGCGCGGCAATGACCGTTCCGCTCATCCGAACGGGATGGATCGTCATGGCGGCAGACGGCACGGCAAAGCTGCGCTTTGCCGCCACCGCCAGCGGGACTCCGATCGAATGGCTACCTCCCAAGACGATGGAAACCGTAGGCTTCGTCATACCGGCAATCAGCTCTGCGATGGCAAGCCCCGCCTCTACATCTCCGCCCACCGTATTGAGCAAAAACAACACGCCGTCCACTTCATCGGATTCCTCCAGTTTGGCAAGCAGCGGCAGAACGTGCTCATATTTTGTGGTTTTCGCGCCGTTGGCGGCAGTGCTGTGTCCCTCGATCTGCCCGATGATGGTCAGACAATACACATTGCCGTGGGACGTGCGGGTCATGGCAGAGCCAAAATCCACGATGGACTGCGCCGGATCCTGATGTTCGGAACTGTTTTCGGAATGCTGCTCCGCAGGCTTGTTCGTTTCAGTCATACTACCCCTCTCTTTCCCCGGTATTATCTCCATTTTTATGAAAACTACACGCCCGTCAGGGTTTCTTTTTTCCTGAACGTGTGATAGGATAACATCAATTACGTTTCCCGTTTTTCAGAGAAAACAGGCCGGCGTTCAGATCATCAGGCAAGACGCCGTATATTTTGCCGCGCAAAGGAAGTTCGATTATGGAACAAAGAAAACAGCGTATCGTGGTGAAGGTGGGCACCTCCACCCTCACCCATGATTCCGGGGCGTTGGATCTCAGAAGCATGGAACAGCTGGTGCGGGTCCTCTCCGACCTCAGCGGCGCGGGGCATGAAGTCATTCTGGTGACCTCCGGCGCCATTGCCGTGGGCACCGCCCGTCTGGGTCTTCCGGAACGCCCCAAGGAGCTGCGGATGAAGCAGGCCGCTGCCGCCGTGGGACAGTGCCGCATGATGCACCTTTATGACAAGCTCTTTTCGGAATACAACCGGTCCATGGCTCAGATCCTGCTGACCGGAGACGATGTGGAAGATCCGGAGCGTGCCGCCCATCTGCGAAGCACCTTCTCCGCCCTGCTGGAAATGAAAGTCATCCCCGTGGTGAACGAAAACGACTCCGTTTCCTCTGCCGAAATCGAGACAGGCCACCACAAGGTTCTGGGTGATAACGACACTCTTTCCGCCATTGTGGCCGAGCTGTGTCAGGCAGACCTTCTGATATTGCTGAGCGATATCGACGGGCTTTACAGCGCAGACCCCAAAAGCCATCCTGACGCCGCGCTGCTCCATCAGGTGCGGGAACTGACTCCGGAGATTCTGGAAATGGCCGGCGGAGCCGGCAGCTGGCGCGGTACCGGCGGGATGTCCACCAAGCTCTCCGCCGCCCGCATCGCCATGGCAGCCGGATGCGATATGGTCATCACCAACGGCGCCCGGATGACAGACCTTTACGGGATCGTGGACGGGCAGGACATCGGCACAAGATTCGTTGCTTCCAGATAAGGAGGAGTTCATATGACCGCATTACAGCAGCAGGGAACCGAGGCAAAGGCCGCTTCCTATGTTCTGGCCACTGCCGGAACCCTCATGAAAAACAAGGCTCTGGAGGCCATCGCCTCCATGCTGACACAGCGGCAGGAGGAATGGCTTGCCGCCAATGCGCAGGATGTGGCTGCCGCGCGGGAGGCCGGTATACGGCCTGCCATGCTGGACCGCCTGACCCTGACCCCTGAGCGCATCGCCGGTATCGTCTCCGGAGTGCGTCAGGTTGCCGCTCTGCCGGACCCGATCGGGCAGGTGACCAAAATGGAGACCCGACCCAACGGTCTGATCATCGGCCGCCGCCGCGTGCCTCTTGGCGTCATTGCCATCATTTTCGAGGCCAGACCAAACGTCACCGTCGATGCGGCGGCGCTGTGCCTGAAATCCGGCAATGTGTGTATTCTGCGGGGTGGGAAGGAAGCCATCCGGTCAAACCGCTGTGCGGCGCAGCTGATGCGGGAAGCCTTGCTTTCCGCCGGCCTCCCTGAAGCCTGCATCTCTCTGGTGCAGGATACCAGTCACGAAACCGCCAGCGAACTGATGCATCTGGACGGTCTGGTGGACGTGCTGATCCCCCGTGGCGGGGCGGGACTCATCCGCACCGTGGCAAAGGAGGCCAGCGTCCCTGTGATCCGCACCGGCGAGGGCGTGTGCCATCTTTACGTGGATGACGAGGCGGATCTCGATATGGCTGCCAAGGTACTGTACAACGCCAAATGCTCCAGACCCTCCGTATGCAACGCAGTGGAATGTGTATTGGTGCATCAGGCGGTCTCGACCGCCTTCTGGGCAAAAGCCCTGCCGCTGCTGGAGGAAAAGCAGGTGGAGCTGCGGGCAGACCATGCGGCGCAGCTCATACTGGACAGCCGCGCCAAGGCCGCCGCAGAAAGCGACTGGGACGCAGAGTATGACGACTATATTCTGGCAGTCCGGACAGTGGGCGGTATGGATGAAGCCATTCACTTCATCAACCGCCACGGCACCGGCCATTCCGAGGCCATTATGACCCGCAATTACTTCAAGGCACAGCACTTTCTGGATCAGGTGGACGCGGCAGCGGTATATGTAAACACCTCCACCCGATTCACAGACGGCGGCGAATTCGGTCTGGGCGCGGAAATCGGCATCTCCACCCAGAAGATGCACGCGCGTGGCCCCATGGGTCTGGAAGAGCTGACCAGCTGCAAATACGTCATTTACGGAGAAGGTCAGGTCCGCTGACCGAGGTTCCGAACGCCGTGACCGCGTCTCTTGTTCCGCGGGCTCTAAACAGGTTTGGAGGCGTTCCTGTATGAATCTTTATGAGGTGATCGCACTTCTCGCCCTGATTGCCGCAGTCCTCTCTTCCCGCCGCTCTCCCCTGTGCAAAGCAGCCGCTCTGGTCGGCTTATTGGTTTCCAGCGCTGTGATCCGCCGGCTGCTGTCCAGCGGCACGCTTCCGGTGCGCGTTCTCCTTACCGGTTTGGGCACGCTGGCCATCTCCGCAGCTTTTTGGGCAGACTACCGCAAGGGACTGAATTCCACAGGACTGCTGATCGTGTGTCCCCTGCTCTTTGGACTGCTGCCATTGGCGGGCCTGCTGCGGGTTCTGGTGTTCCGGCCCGACCAAATCCCTCATATGCGGGAAAATCTGCTGATCTCCCTCTTCGTTTTCCCATCGGGCGTCTCCTGCGGGATCTGCCTGATCCAGACCCTGCGAAGAAAAGCTTGATTCACAGGAGTCTCCCATTCTCCATACAGACTTACTATTTTGAAAAAGGATCGTGATTGACATGGCAACGTTAGGATTTATCGGCACCGGCAACATGGGCGGCGCTCTGGCCCGCGCAGCCTGCAAAAGCATTCCCTGCGATCAGATTTTTCTCGCCAACCGCACCGCAGAAAAGGCCCGCGCACTGGCGGAAGAGCTGAACTGTTTCACAGCGGATAATGAGGCCATTGCCGAAAGTGCCGACCTGATCTTTCTGGGCGTTAAGCCTCAGATGATGGAAGACCTGTTGGCTGAACTGCGGCCGGTTCTTGAAAAGCGGGAAAGCCGCTTTCTCCTGATCTCCATGGCTGCCGGTCTGACCATTCCGCGGATTCAGGAGATGGCAGGAAAGGAATATCCGGTGATCCGTATTATGCCCAACACCCCGTCCGCCATCGGCGAAGGTATGATATTTTATGATTGCAGCGCACAGGTCACCCCGCAGGAGACGCAGGTTTTCCTCACCTCTCTCTCCGGTGCCGGCCGGCTGGCCCCTCTGGCCGATCAGCTGATGGATGCCGGAAGCGCTGTGGCCGGCTGTGGCCCCGCCTTCGCAGATCTGTTTTTAGAAGCATTGGCGGACGGCGGCGTGGCCTGCGGTTTGCCGCGCGCTCTGGCCATGGAGAGTGCCGCCCAGATGATGATCGGCGCAGCAAAGCTGATGCTGGAAACCGGAAAACACCCCGGTCAGCTGAAAGACGAGGTGTGCTCCCCCGGCGGTGCCACGATTCAAGGGATCCGTACGCTGGAAGAAGCCGGATTCCGCGGCGCTGTGATGGATGCTGTCATCGCCGCTTGGGAAAAAAGCGTGGACCTCGGATAACGGATCTCCCCATTCCCGCTTCAAGAAAAACAGCCGCGGCAATGCCGCGGCTCAGCGTGTCGAAAAAGCCTCGCAGAGTTCGCCGCCCGCAGGCGGCGAATCAAGTGAAATCATTTTCTGCCGCGGCGTGTACGTGGCAGAAAATACTTCTCACCCTGCAAGTGTGGAATTTGTCTGCCTGTGGCAGACAAATTATGCGCGCGGTAGGGTGCAGCCTTTTCGAAAAAGTGGCCGTAGCCACTTTTTCGACAGTCTCAGCTGCGGCAATGCCGCAGCTGTCAACGCATCCACCCATGTTCCATTTTCCGAAAAGCACGCGTCCGCAGGTTTCATCTGATGAGAAAACCTGCGGACACGTTTTTTCAGCGGGCGCTTTTTTATAGAGATGGCACAGACCTCTTTGTGCGCATTTCAGCGCCGCGTGGCTCTCCCCTCATTCTTCCACTGTGAAAATCTCTTCAATGGAAACATCGAAAACCGCGGCGATCCTCCATGCCAGCACCAGCGACGGATTATAACGGCCGTTTTCCAGATTTCCAATGGTCTCCCTCCGGACTCCCACCAGTTTTGCCAGCTCTTCCTGCTTCATGTTCCGCTTTGCCCGGTATTCCCGAATCCGGTTTTTAATCATATCCCGCTCCTTGCTGTTCCTTTCTCTCCAAAATCAGCAGCGCCGCGGAAAATACCAGAATGGCAGCGGCAAAACTCAATCCAAACGCTGTCGGCACGGCTTCCGCAGCACCAAGCAGGCAGGAACCGGCAAACAAAAAGGGAATCAACAGCAGCATTTCTGCCATAAAGGCGATGGTAGCTGCCTTTTGCACATGAAATCGAAACAATTCATCCGGAACCACCCAAAAATACCGAATATAATACACAAATCCAAAAAATCCGAACACTCCCGTATTCTCTGTTGTCCACCCCAAAATCCCAATCAAGGCCAGCAGCGAAAGAAGCCCCAGATAGTTGATTCTGTGCAGCATGAAATCCACTCCTTTGTGATATTTTTCGCTCTTTATGATAGAAATATACCACACTGTGCACCTGCTGTCAATCAGCGTCAAAAAAAGGAGCGGAGCCTTACGGCTCCGCTTCTTTCCAATAGACCGCGGATCAATCCTTTGGACGTGTCGGATCTTCTTCCGTGGGGCTGGGAATCGGGTGCTCTTTGTGCTCCACCATGGCCCGAATCAATTCCACCGTGCCGCCCAATCCCAGATAGCTGGAATCCAGACAGAAATCATAGCTGTCCACTGCGCCCCATTTTTGAGAAGAATAATACTCATAGTAGGACGCGCGGCGTTTGTCCGTCTTGACGATCAGCTTTCTGGCTTCCTCCGGAGTGATGTTCTGACGCTTTGCCACCCGCTGAATCCGGACATCCATCGGTGCGTGGATAAAAAGGCTCAGATGGTTCGGGTCATCCGCCAGCGCATAATCCGCGCAGCGTCCAATGATTACGCAAGGTCCCTGCGCGGCAATGTGCCGAATGGTATCAAACGTGGCAAGATACACCTGCTGTTCCAGAGACTCACCGGCGCCGGTCCCCGGCAATGCAAACATATAGGAATCCATCGCAATGGAATACAGCAGACTCTTGGGCCGCTCATCGAAATTTTCAAAGATTTTTTCACACAGACCGCTTTTTTTAGCTGCCTCCTGCAAAAGCTCCTTATCATAGAACGGGATCCCCAGCTCCTTGGCAACACGAATTCCCACTTCCTTGCCGCCGCTGCCAAACTGCCGCCCGATTGTAAGAATGGTTTTCATAGAGAATTCCTCCTCTCTTTGATGCTGTTATTATATCGCATTTCGCGCCAATCGTCAAACGAAAACCGAAAACGGGGTCCGGCTATTCCCGCCCCTTCCCAATGCGGCTGCGCAGCAAGGCGGCAGTGGAAAGCTCGAGGCTCTCCCCCTCAATTCTCTAAAAAAGAAATGTAATATTTGCTCTTGACTTAAATATTATTTATGCTATACTTAATATTATTAAAGACAAACAGAAAGGAGTATGAAATTGGAGCTGGATAAAATCCCTCAGTGGATCCTTTCCTTAGAGCCGGAGGACGCAGAATTCATAAAAAACTTCGTGCTGAAGTCTGGGTCTTTGAAAGAGATCGCAAAGCTGTATGAGGTTTCTTACCCCACTGTCCGGCTGCGGCTGGACAAGCTGATCCAGAAAATCGAGATCAGCGACCGAAAAGAGGACGAGCCATTTTCCGCCTTCATCAAGGGGCTTGCGGTTGACGCCCGCATTGATCTGGAAACCGCAAAAATCATCATCGACAAATATAAGCAGGAAAGGGAGAACTGAGTATGCTGTCAAACATTCTTTGGACGATTGTCTCGATTGCCGTCACACTCACAATATATAGCGCACAAAAGTATTTAAGCACGAGGAAAAACTGGAGATTCGGTGTGATTGTCCCGCTTCTTTCCATCGCAGTTATGGTTATCGTGTACTTCTGCACTGCGCAGGTTTTGAGTCTTGTCCAATTGGGTATTCCATGTGCATTGCTTCTCTCTATGGAAATCCTGATCTGGGCAGACGGACGGCGGCAGTATCGCAATGAGGAGCTTATACGCATGAAAGCAAAGGACCTTGTATCATAGCAGGTGCGCCAGCGGGCAGCAGCATGGACTGCTGCCCGTTCCCATGCAAAAAACGGCAGGGCAGTGCCCGCCGCGCAGGAAAAGCAGCGCAGCCGCGGTGCGGCTGCGCTGCCCAAGCTGACAACGTTTGTTTTATTCCGCCGGCATCGGCTTGCCCAGCCGCCGGTACATGGTCGTTTTCACAGCCCGAAGAATGTTTTCATAGCCGGTACAGCGGCACAGGTGCCCGGAAAGGAGTTTTCTCAGTTCCTCATCCGTATATTCCTGACCGCTTTCCAGAATCTCCACCGCCGTCAAAACAAAGCCGGGCGTACAAAATCCGCACTGGATCGCCGCTTCGTCCACAAATGCCTGCTGAATATCGCTCAATTCACCGTTGGGGCCCAGCAGCCCCTCCAGCGTCCGGATGTTCTTTCCCTCTGCCCAGACCGCCAGATAAATGCAGGAATTGAACGCCTTGCCGTCAATGAGAACGGTGCAGGCTCCGCACTCCCCTACCTCGCAGCCTTTTTTGACAGAAGTCATGCGGTAGTCTTCCCGCAGCATATCCGTCAAGCTGGCTCTTACATCTACGGTCCGCTCCGTGTCTTTTCCATTCAAATTAAAATGGACTGTCTGATATTGGATCACATGATTCTCCATTACAAGACACCTCCCGCCAGCTTTACAGATTCCAAAAAGGCCCGTTTGGCACTTTCCACCGCAATGTGCATCCGGAAATCCTTGGCAGCCCGCCAGGAATCTCTGGGATTGATATCTGCCTTTACCGCTTGCGCAAAGGTCTCTGCCAGCTGCAAACTCACCGGCTGACCGGCCGCCGCCTGTTCCGCAGTCTCTGCCCGCAGCGGGACCGGTCCGGCCACGCCAAAGGCCACTCTGGCCCGCTCCACGGTCTTTTTGTCTGCAGAAAGCCGCACATTGACAGATGTTCCCAGCGTGGCAATATCCATCGCATTGCGCATGGCATATTTGATGTAATGGCCGAAGGTACGCTCATAGCTATCCTTTGGAATCAGGATCGCGGTCTGGATCTCTCCCTCCCGCAAATCCACCTTGCCGGCCTTGATGTAAAATTCACCGATCGGCTGGCGGCGGACACCGTCCGGCCCTGTCAGCTCTACGATGGCATCGTAGGCGAAAAGGGTAGACGCCGAATCGGCTGAGGTTACACCATTGCAGGTGTTGCCGCCGATGGTACCGATATTGCGGATCTGCGGTCCGCCCACCTGATCTACCGCTTCCCCCAGCACGTTGAGATGCTTCCGGATCAGCGGATCTCTGGTAATATGCGAAAAACTGGTAAGCGATCCGATCCGCAGCGTTCCGTCCGCCTCCATGGACACGCCGCGCAGTTCGTCAAGACCCTGAATGGAAATCAGTTCCACACCGGCCCGCTTTCCCTCCCGCATCTGCACCAGCACGTCAGAACCGCCGGCGATGATATGGGCTTCCGGATGGGCCAAACGGAGGGCCACAGCCTCAGCCACCGTCCCGGCCTGATACAATGCTTTCAAGTCATACATCAGTGGTTCCCTCCTTTAATCTTCCAGCAATCCCGCGGCTTTGAACTTCTCATAAAGGACATGCGGCGTAATGGGACAGCTGTCAACCGCAACCCCCGTGGCATGCAAAATCGCATTGCGGATCGCCGGTGCCGGTGAGCAAGCCGGCGGCTCTCCCAGCGCCTTCGTTCCATAAGGAGAGGTCGGTTCCGGATTTTCCACAAACCGGGCTTCCAGCCGCGGATGGTCCATGATCGTAGACAGCTTATAATCCAGCAGGTTGTTATTCAGCGGACGTCCGGTCTTTTCGTCAAACAGCAGCTGCTCACTGAGCCCGTAACCGATGCCCATGGACATACCGCCATGGACCTGTGCTTCCGCCAGCGCGGGGTTGATCAGCGTGCCGCAGTCGTGGACATTCACAAGATTCAAAAGCGTTACCTTACACATGGGGATATCCACTTCCACCTCGGCAAAGGAGCAGCCGAAGGAATAGGCGTTGGACTTGATCTGCGCCGTGGTCTCTGCCGTGATATGCCGGCTGTTTTCCATGGAGTAAAGCGCTTCCGTCGCCAGCTCCCCCAGCGATTTCAAGACACGTCCGTCCGACTTCCGGACGATCCGCCCGTCTACCAGATCCAGATTGGATACCGGCATTCGGGTCTGATCATGTGCGATGTTCAAAATCCGCTCCCGCAGGGCCTTTGCGGTCTGCATAATGGAAAATCCGCCGATGTACGTCTGACGAGAGGCATACGCTCCGGTTCCGAAGGGCGTCACATCCGTATCCTGTGTCGAGATCACATGGACATCCTCCAGCGGGATCCCCACTGCATCTGCCACCATCTGGGAGTACGCCGTGTCACAGCCCTGCCCGATTTCCGTCTCGCCGGTCTGGAACTGGAGAGAGCCGTCCTGATTGACCACCATGCGGCAGGAGGAGGACTCCAGCGAAATGGGCCACACTGCGGTATTATACCAGAAAACCGCCACTCCCACGCCCCGCCGGACCGGACCGGTCTGGTTCCGGTACGCCCGGTATTTCTCCGGATAACCGAGGACCTCCATCCCCTTTTCCATGCACTGGCAAAACGTGTCGCTATACAGCTCATTCTTGGAAAAGGCGTCCTGATAGCCAACCGGCATCAGATTTTTGCGGCGGAATTCTACCGGCTCCATCCCCAGCCGATTGCAAATATCATCAATGTGGCACTCCCCTGCCCACATCGCCTGAGGAATGCCATAGCCGCGCATGGCGCCGGCCGCAGGCCGGTTGGTGAAAACAGACCAGCAGTCACACTCTACATTCTCACAGGGATACAGCTGCGGGAACGCCCCCATACCCTTGGCTACAACGCCGTGGCCGTGGGAGGCATAGGCTCCCTGATTGGAAAACGCTTCAAACTTCCGCGCCACCAAGGTACCGTCAGGCCGGACATAGGAAATGATGTGGGTACGGATCGCATGACGGACCCGGTTGGAAACAAACGTCTCCTCACGGCTGCACTCCAGCTTCACAAGACGTCCGCCCACCATGGTGGAGCACCATGCGCACAGCGGCTCATACAGCGCGTCCTGCTTATTGCCGAAGCCCCCGCCGATGTACGGCTTCACCAGCCGGACCTTTCCCCAAGGAATCCCCAGCGCCTGCCCCACCACACGACGAACGATATGGGGGATCTGCGTGGAACTGACCACCACGATCCGGCCGGCTTCCATATAGGCATAGCAGCCATGATTTTCGATGTGACAGTGCTGGACCGTGGGGGTATCGTACCATCCCTCTATCCGGATCAGCCCCGGCTCCTGACGGGCTTTTTCATAATCGCCTTTGCGGATATCCGTATGCTTGAGGATATTGCCGGGATATTCCTCATGAATCTGCGGGGCATCCGGCTCCATGGCCTTTTGCACATCCAGCACAAACGGCAGTTCCTCATATTCCACCTTCAGCGCCCGAACACCCTGCGCGGCAGCCACTTCGTTTTCCGCAATGACAACTGCCACTTCATCACCGTAATAGCGGACGTGCCGGTTCAGCAGCAGCCGATCCGCCACATCCTGATGATCGGGATCCGTGGACCACGGATGCCCCGCCGTTGGAAAGGGGATATCCGGCACATCGAAGCAGGTCAATACCCGCACGACACCCGGAATGGCCTCTGCCGCAGTGGTGTCAATGGACTTCACAAAGCCGTGGGCAATGGTAGAGTGACAGATTTTGACCAGAAGGGCGCTGCGGTCACAAAGATCGTCCATATACTTTGCCCGGCCGGTGACTTTCTCATAGGCATCCACTCTGGTAACGCTTTTTCCGACGCTCTTGCTCATATGGCATACCTCCAGTTCATTGAAGCTCAGGCCCCATCCTCCAGAGCCAGTCTTTCAGGGTTCCATCAGCAAAATGACACAAAATAACTTGAAAATCATTTTCTATTTGTAATAGATTATAAAAGGTCAACCTTTTGAGGTCAATATTCTTTTGAAAGAATATCGAAATCAGCCCGCTCCCCCGCAATTCCGATCCTCTTCTTGACGGCATCCTGCGGCAGCGGCTATACTAAAGATATCTACACACAATCAAAACAGGAGATGCTACTTATGCCTACGATCGGATGCGTCATCATGGCAGCAGGAAACGCCAAGCGGTACGGCGCCAACAAGCTCACTGCCCTTTTTCATGGCCGCAGCCTGATCCAGCGTTCTCTGGACGCCATTCCAACAGCTCATCTGGAAAAAACCGTCGTGGTCACGCAGTATGAGGAAGTCGCTGCCTGCGCGGCAGAATCCGGCTTTTCCGTCATCCGGAATCCACACCCTGAGCTTGGTATCAGTCAAAGCCTGCGGCTGGGACTGGCCGAAACCTCCAAATGCAGCGGAGTCCTGTTCGCCGTAGCCGATCAGCCGCTCCTTCGCCGTGAAAGCGTGGAAGCGCTTTTAGCACTGTGGCAGCGCCATCCGGAGCGTATCGCGGCGCTTTCCAGCGGCGGTCAGCGGGGCAACCCCTGCCTCTTTCCCGCCCGTTTCTTTCCCGAGCTGATGGAACTGACCGGTGATCGGGGCGGCAGCGCCGTGATCCGGCGTCATCCGGAGGATCTGATCTTGCTGGAGGTAGACGCCGCCGAGCTGGCTGATGTGGATACGCCGCAGGCTCTGGCGGCAATCTCCCCGCACCTCTGATGGGAAAGAACGCGGTCTATGTGACATTTTGCCACACAGGCCGCGTTTTTCATTTATTTCTTGGCATACGGCGTGTTCTGCAAGGGCAGAGACGTCCTCAGCTGACCATCATAGCGGTAATAGGCGTCCGCAATCGCAGGCGCTGTGGGGATCGCGGTGATCTCACCAATGCCAATGGCGCCGCAGGCCACGTTCAGCCCTTCCTTTTCCACCACGATGGGCGTGATCTCCGGAATCTGGTTCGCCCGGAACAGTCCAAGCGTGCCAAACTTGGCAGTCGGCCTGCAGTCCTCCAGCGGGTAGCGTTCCGTCAGGGCAAAGCCCATGGACATGACTACGCCGCCTTCGATCTGTCCTTCCACGGACAGAGGATTCACAGCCTTCCCCACATCATGGGCCGCCACCATCTGCCGGATCCTTCCATCCTCATCCAAAATGCAGACCTGCGTTGCATACCCGTAGGCAACATGGCTGACAGGGTTCGGCACATCTGCGCCCAGCGGATCCGTCTTTCCCAGATATTCTCCATAAAAATCCCGGTTTTCCAGCTCAGCCAGCGAGGATCCGGTTAACGCTTTGCGCAAATCCTCACAGGCACGCCGGCAGGCCTCACCGGCAAAGAGCGTCTGCCGGGAACCGGAGGTCGTACCGGAGTCCGGTGAATTGTATGTATTCGCCCGCTCATACACCACCTGCTCCCGAGCGAGGCCGGTCTGGTCACAGACCATCTGGGTCAGCACCGTGCCGAGTCCCTGCCCGATGCAGGAAGCGCCTGCCAGAATATGGACCTTTCCGTTCTGCACCGTCAGCCGTACCCGACCGGTATCCGGAATGCCCACACCCACGCCGGCATTCTTCATGGCGCAGGCGATCCCCGCGTACTTGGCCTTGTCATAATAGGGCTTCACTGCCTCCAGTGTCTCCACCAATCCCGTGGATTCGTCCACGATCTGTCCGTTTGGCAATTCCTGACCGGGGCGGATGGCATTGCGGTACCGGATCTCCCAAGGAGAAATTCCAACCAGATCCGCCATCTGATTGAGCAGCGTTTCTATGCAGAAGCAGGTCTGGGTCACGCCGAAGCCCCGGAAGGCACCGGCGGGTGGATTGTTGGTATAGTAGGCATACCCGTCAATTTCGAAATTCTGATAATTATAGGGGCCGGCCGCATGGGTGCAGGCCCGTTCCAATACCGGTCCGCCCAGTGAGGCATAGGCGCCGGTATCCGCGATGACCTCCGCCGCCACGCCCTGAATGATGCCGTTTTCATCGCATCCTATGGCAAACTCCATCTCCATCGGATGCCGCTTCGGATGGATCAGCAGGCTCTCAGCCCGTGTCAGCTTCACCTTGACCGGACGTTTGGTCAGATACGCGATCAAGGCCGCGTGGTGCTGCACCGTCACGTCTTCTTTTCCGCCGAATCCTCCGCCTACCAGACAATTGCGAACCTTTACCTGCTCCGCAGGCAGTCCCAGCATTCCCATGGTTTCTTTCTGCGTGTCATAGGTGCCCTGATCGGTTGAGAGGATCATGACCCCGTCGCCATCCGGATAGGCCACAGCACATTCCGGCTCCAAAAACGCATGCTCCGTCCACGGAGTGGAAAATTTCCGCACCAAAATATGCTTGGATTTTGCAATGGCAAAGGCCGGATTTCCCCGCTGGATATGCTTGTGCGCCATCAAATTGCCCGACCGGTGAACCAGCGGCGCATCATACTGCATGGCTTCTCTGGGACTGCGCACCATGGGAAGCTCTTCATAATCCACTCTGACCAGTTCCTTGGCCCGCGCTAAAATTTCCGGCGTTTCAGCCGCCACCAGACAGATGGCGTCACCCAGATAATGGGTGATATCCCCCACCGCGATCATGGTATCCCAGTCTTTTTTCAGGTGGCCCACCTTGTTCTCTCCGGGAATATCCGCGGCGGTGAATACGCCCACCACCCCCGGCAGAGCCTTGGCTTCCTCCGTGTGGATCGCCAGAACCCGTGCCCGCGGATATTTTGACCGGACGGCACTTCCATAGATCATGCCATCCAAATAAATATCATCCGGATAAAGTCCGCTTCCGGTGACCTTTTCCTCCACATCCACTCTCGGCACTCTGGCCCCCAGTGACCAGTCCTCCGGAACCGGCGGGACCTCTCCCGCACGAAACAGTTCCGCCGCCAGCAAAATGGCGTCAATGATCTTCACATAGCCGGTACAGCGGCAGATATTATTGCGGATGGCATAGGCCGCCTCCTCCCGTGTAGGAGCCGGGTTCCCGTCCAGCAGACCCTTGGCACTCATCACCATGCCCGGAATACAAAATCCGCACTGGACCGCCCCCGACACGCCGAACGCATAGGTGTATACATCCCGCTCAAAGCTGCTGAGTCCCTCTACCGTGAGGATGGTCTTTCCCTCCAGCTTGTCAGTCTGCGGGATGCAGGCCTTGGTGGGTTTCCCGTCGATCAGCACGGTGCAGGTGCCGCAGGCACCCTCACTGCAGCCGTCCTTCACGCTGGTAAGATGCAGCTCATCTCGCAAATAGCGCAGAAGCTTCTGATTCTTTTCAACAGTCACGGACTGTCCGTTCACGGTAAACACTGCCATGAATGATAACCTCCTTGGCTGCCGTGCCCAACTCTGGTCCCACGGTCTTACGACGGTTTCGAAAAGGTCAACCTTTACAGCTTCATCATACAATCTTTTTAAGGCGATTGCAAGTTTTGTTTGTTGATTTCGCTATCCTAAGTTCAGGATAGCGGCGGCAGCTCCCAGCCAACTGCCAGCACACCCTTCCGCACGGAAATGGTTGCTGTCGATTCCAGAATGTGATTGCTGACACCAAGGGGAAATTCCGGCGTCAGCACTGCGTTGGAAAGCGGATACTGGAATCCAATCTCATCAATTCCCTCTGCCCGGTCTCCCAGACAAAACGCAGAAAACAGCCCCCACTCCACGGTCTTTTCAATGGTCAGCGATTCATTTTCCAAAACAGTCCAGACAAAATCGTCATCGTAAAGATAGCCCCGTGCCCCACGGCGGCGGAGATACAGCAAAGATTGCAGGTTGGCCAGTGTATGGTCCAGCCGTTTGCCTCCGGTCCCTCCATAAATATGAAAGCTGGTATACCCGCGCTCCAGACCTGTCTTCAACGCCAGCATCGTATCCGTATCATCCTTTTCCACCGGTGAGCGGTGAATCTTGAAAAAATCAGCCGGCTGCTCCATCGAGTCAAAGTCTCCCAGCAGCAGATCCGGAACGATGCCGCAGGCCAGACAGGTGCGATATCCCGCGTCGGCGGCTATGATGAAATCGCCGGCTGCCGGAGTCTGCCGCAAACCGTAAAAAGACCCTGCGGCAAAAATAAAGCAATGTTTCATATGAGTGCACTTCCTTGACAGCGGTTTGATACGGACAGTGTAACATGATTTTTTGAAAAGCGCAAAGCATTCACGGTCTTCATCCTTAAAAAATCGCCGGAGCGCTGTATGCGCTCCGGCAGCAAGAAGAGAGGGTCTCCTCTTATTATTGGATGTGCTCCTCACAGAAATTGTCCAGCACCCGAAAGCCCATTTCTCCCGGTGCAGCTACCGAAAACTCTGCGATGGTCACCGGATCGAACAGCGGGCAAAGACGCTTTTCAGGCTCCAACCGCAGACAGGGCATATGCTCAGGTGCCTTTCCGGTCATTTTCGGCATGGGATCACCTCCGCAAACAGTATGTGCGGAAATCAGAGGATCATGCACCGGTGCCGCACCGCCTTTGCCGGCACAAAAATACCCCGCTGCTTTTGCAGCGGGGCAGTTCCGGATCCGTTCCGGCAGCTCAGGCCATTTTAGACACCAGCTTATCAAAGGCTTTGGGATTTACGTCGTCCTCTGCCACCACATGCACCCGTTTGCCGATCAAAGCAAACAGGCCCAGCAGGGAACGGGCATCCAGCATCACGGTGTCATCACTGAGCCAGACTTCATACGGCGCCTTGCTGGCAAGATCGCTGATGCGCTCCAACTGGCGGCCGTCTACAATGTCAATGATTTTCGTCATATTCTGTTCCTCCTTCTGCAAGGTTGCTTTCTCGTTCAGACCGGGGCCTATTTTACCAGTGACAGCAGCTGTACGCAAGTGCAATTTTTCTCAGATTTTCCTGAGGTAATCGTTTTCTTTTTGTCTGTTTTCCCATTTCCCATAAAAAACAAAACCGCCGCGGCGGTTTTGTTTTTCAGGAAACGCTCATCCGTTTTTTGCCCGCAGGCTGCGCAGCTTTGCCTGAAACTCTTCCGGCAGCGCACAGCAAAGTTCCACCGGTTCTCCGGTGCGCGGATGAAGAAACCGCAGCCCAACGGCATGCAGGCACTGCCCCTGCAATCCCGGCACCGGTTTTTTCCCGCCGTAAACAGTATCCCCCCAGATCGGATGGCCCAAATATGCCATATGAACCCGAATCTGGTGCGTGCGCCCCGTCTCCAGTCTGCACTCCACATAGGTAAATCCGGGAAACCGCTCTAGCACCTTCCAATGTGTAACTGCCGGACGGCCGTTTGCCACCACCGCCATTTTTTTCCGCTCCACCGGATGGCGGCCGATGGGTGCATTCACGGTACCGCTGTCCTCCCGCAGCCGGCCGGTCACAATACAATGATAGGTTCTGGCCAGAGTGTGGTCCTGCAGCTGGGCTGCCAGCTTTTGGTGGGCAACATCATTTTTGGCTGCGATCAGCAGACCGGAGGTGTCCCGGTCGATCCGATGGACGATGCCCGGACGCAGTTCTCCGCCGATTCCGGAAAGGCTGTCTCCGCAGTGGTACATCAGTGCATTGACCAGCGTACCGTCAGGATGTCCGGGAGCAGGATGGACCACCAGCCCTTTGGGCTTATTCACAACGATCACATCATCATCTTCATAAACGATATCCAAAGGGATATTCTGCGGCAGCACGTCGACCGGTTCCGGGTCCGGCAGCGTGATCTCCAGCCGTTCTCCGCCGGAAAGCCGGCTGTTTTTGGCCAGCACCCGTCCTTCCCGCAGAACCTGTCCCTCCGCCAGCAGTCTCTGCACAGCGGAGCGGGTCATCGGTTCCAGCTGATCCGTCAACCAGACATCTGCCCGCTGCCCCGCATCCTCTTCATGTACTTGGAGTATTTTTTTCTCCATGCTCTCTTTCCTTTTTGTCATACTTTTCATACAGCCACAGATAGTAAACCGCTCCCAGTAAACAGCCTGAGACGATGCAGATATCCGCTACGTTGAACACCGGATAGGACTGCCAGAATTCCAGTTGGAACATATCCACCACATAGCCCAGCCGAAGGCGGTCAATGATATTGCCAATGCCGCCGGAAAGGATCAGAAAGCAGGCAGCGACACCAACCGGATGCCGCACAATACGCCGCACCAGTACCCAAGCCACTGCCAGTACGATGCCCCCCGTCACGATCAGCAGCAGCCACCGCTGACCGGAAAAACTGGACCACGCCGCGCCATAATTATGGACAGTCCTCAATTCCACCAGACCGGGGAGAAAGGGCATGGTTTCTCCCAGAGGAAGATGGACCGTGATCCAGTTCTTTACCCACTGGTCCAGCACCAAAAGGGCTGCCCCCAAAACGGCAAAGATCCCATAGAGCATGAGCGCTCCTCCTTTATCTTTAAGAATACATTCCAGTTTACACGATTTTATAAACATTTGCAATGCAAGCTTCCTCAGGCCCCAATTTTCCTTCCTCAGCTGCCGCATCTTGACAAGTAAACTTGGCTATGATATCATTCGCTTACCAAGTTTACTTGTCATATTAAAGTGAGGTACGATATTATGAATAAGGAACAAATTTTAGAAAAGGCAAAACAAGAAGGAATGTTAGGTATAGATGAAGGTTCAAAATATAGAAAAAATCAAGGCTATGTCTTTGGTAAAATGGCCTTCTTAATTGCATATATGATCATTGCCCTTTTTAGTTTTATCACATCGAATGAAATTAACACAGGTGTAACTGCAATGTTTATGGCAACACTGACTGGAGAATTGTTTTCTGATTGGCGAATGTCAAAGAAAACACTATTTCTTATACTTTTCTTAATTAGTTTAATAACTACAATAGCCGCTCTGACTATTACAGTTTGTGATATGTATGGAGTGACAATATGAATGAGCAGCTGATATTAAAAACCCATTTGAAAGAAGTGCGCACTGAAAAGAATTTATCACAAGCCGCACTGGCTGAGTTAGTTGGTGTATCTCGCAACACGATCAGTTCCATTGAAACAGGACAATTCCATCCAACCGCCAAATTAGCCCTGATCTTATGCATTGCGCTTGACAAAAAATTTGAAGAATTATTTTATTTTGATGAATCGTGAAATTTCCCTCTATTCTTTTATTGACTGAACTATATAACTCTGTTTGATTCCATACATGCGCAAAGTCGACGGTGAGGACGCCCATTCGTTCAAAGAACAAGCCGGTCTCCCCTGTGGACTCGCTGGAGGGTAGTCGCACTTGTTAAACCCCCGCCGTTCTCTGAAAGGAACAGCGGGGGTTTCCATCGGTTCTTTATTCCGCAACCGCAGCCCAGAGCGCATCCACCCGGTCGGTCTTCTCCCAAGAGACGCCCAGATCCTCGCGGCCCATGTGGCCGTATGCCGCCAACTGGCGGTAAATCGGCTTGCGCAGATCCAGATCCCGGATGATCGCAGTAGGACGCAGGTCAAAAACCTTACGGACAGCATCTTCCAGCTTGCCGTCATCCACCTTTCCGGTTCCGAACGTATCCACCAGAATACTGACCGGCTGGGCGACTCCGATGGCATAAGCCAACTCGATCTGGCACTTGGATGCAAGACCGGCTGCCACAATGTTCTTGGCAACCCAACGGGCAGCATACGCCGCACTGCGGTCCACCTTGGTGGGGTCTTTTCCGGAGAAAGCGCCGCCGCCGTGGGGAGCACTGCCGCCGTAAGTATCGACAATGATCTTCCGGCCGGTAAGACCGGAGTCCCCCTGCGGCCCGCCAATGACAAAGCGGCCGGTGGGGTTCACATAGATCTTGGTCTGCTCATCCATCAGCTCTGCCGGAACAGAAGTCTTAATGACCATATCGATCATATCGCGGCGGATCTGCTCCAGCGTGACTTCCGGACTATGCTGCGTAGAGAGGACCACCGTGTCTACCCGAACCGGTTTTCCATGCTCATCATATTCCACTGTCACCTGTGTTTTGCCGTCGGGCCGCAGGTAGTTTACCAGCCCCACCTTGCGAACCTCGGTCAAGCGCTTGGCCATCTTCTGTGCCAGCGAGATCGCCATGGGCATCAATTCCGGCGTTTCATCGCAGGCATAGCCAAACATCATTCCCTGATCGCCGGCGCCGTTTTGCAGTTCAGCCTCACTGTCCTGCTTGCTCTCCAGCGCTTTATCCACGCCAAGCGCAATATCCGCAGACTGCTCATCAATATTGGTAATGATTCCGCAGGTATCGCAGTCAAAGCCATATTTGGCACGGTCATATCCAATATCCCGAATGACCTCCCGCGCAATGCGGGGAATATCCACATAACATTTGGTGGATATTTCGCCCATAATATGGACAAGGCCGGTGGAAACGGTGGTTTCACAGGCCACGCGCCCCTGAGGGTCCTGCGCCATGATCGCATCCAGAACGGCATCGGAGATCTGGTCGCAGATCTTATCAGGATGCCCCTCTGTTACAGATTCTGATGTAAACATATAATGTCTTGCCATAATGATCCTCCTTTGATCTTCTCGCTCAGGCATGAAAAAACTGCGCGTTTCGACGACGAAACGCGCAGAAAATGCCTCTTCACGCTCCTCATCTGTCGGTATCCGTCGGATTTGGCACCTTACAATGCAGGTTGCCGTGGCTTCACAGGGCCGTTCCCTCCACCACTCTTGATAAGGACTATTAAATTTTCAACTATCATCATAGCAGGTTCTCCGCAATTGTCAATATAAAAGTTTTGTTTTTTCTGGAATTTTGCTGAAAATCCTCGTTTTTTCTTTCGTTCAAAAATTTTTCATGACTTTTTGGATGAAAGTGGGTATAATGGGTTCGTTATTATCATATTGGAGGGATCTCTTTGAGAAAACTGAACAACGCCGTGGACCGATTCGCGTTGACCCATCCACAGTTTGGCATTCCCAACCTGATGCGGTACATGGTTCTGATCACCGCCGCGGTATATCTGCTGGACCTTTTTTCCAAAGGCGCCGCTTCGTACATGCTGTGTTTTGACATGAACCTCGTGCTGCACGGAGAAATCTGGCGGCTTGTAACCTGGTTGATTACGCCGGAGGGCGGTAATCCTTTCTGGATGGCAGTGAGCCTGTTCTTTTACTATTCCATCGGCTCTTCTGTGGAACAGTATTGGGGGCCCACCAAGTTTACACTTTTTTATTTCTGCACCGCGATCCTGACCGTGCTCTTTGCTTTCGTCAGTCTTTTATGGAACGGTTATCCCTCTATTACCACCACGCCCATCAACAACATCCTCTTTTTAGCGTTTGCCACACTGTATCCCACAGCTACGATCCGTCTCCAGTTGATTTTACCGATTCAGGCCAAATGGCTGGCAGTGCTGTATGTTGTACTGACGATTTATGATATTTTGAAATACGGGTTCGGATATCTTTTGTATCTGCTGCCGATGCTGCTGGCTGTCTGGCTCTCTTACGCCGTTTTCTTCTGGGATCGGATCACAGACCTGTTGGGCGAATTCGGCTTTCAGGTCCGGCATCAAAACGCGCCGCAAACGATTCAGTTCAAATCGGCTGTTCGTCAGCAGAAAAAAAAGGAAGCAGAGCGGGGATACCGGCATAAATGTGATGTCTGCGGCCGCACAGACGCAGATCATCCGGAGCTGGAATTCCGGTATTGTTCCCGCTGCTCCGGTTACCACTGCTTCTGTCAGGACCACATTTTCAATCACGAACATTTTACACAGTGAATGCCAGCTTCCTGTCTTTTAAGCAAGTCAAAATAAAAAAATAATTTTTTCAAAAAAGCTATTGACAATTTTGATCTTTTCGCTATAATAGTATCTGTTCGCTGCGGTGAACAGATCAATAGCGGGTTTGTGTAAAGGTAGCACAGCAGACTCTGACTCTGTATGTGAGGGTTCGAATCCTTCACCCGCTGCCAAATAAAAGAGTGTGTAACCATTTCGGTTACACACTCTTTTATTATTTCTGAACGATCGGAAAACTCAAATTTTGGCTGGCAAATATTCTTCTTTCGCAAAAATATCCGGTGCCCGTAAGTGGTGAATGACTTACGGGCACCGGATGTTGCTTTTTAGAACGCGGACTGCGGCTTCTCTCAATCAGTTGCTCTTATGATACCCCTATTGATAAAGCCACAGCATTCCGCCGCTTTACTTTTTCGTGAATCAACCTTCAAAGGCAGGCGCTTCCGCAGGCTCAACAGCACCCTCATCAGGCACCAGCTCCTTGGCAAATGTGTGATACGCGTTCAGGCCGGTACCGGCAGGGATCAGCTTGCCGATGATCACATTCTCCTTCAAGCCAACCAGACGGTCTGCCTTGCCCTTGATCGCAGCTTCGGTCAGCACCTTCGTGGTCTCCTGGAAGGACGCTGCGGAGAGGAAGGAATCGGTTGCCAGAGAAGCCTTGGTAATGCCCATCAGCAGCTGTGTGCCGACAGCCTCACGCAGCGGCTCCCCGTTTTCCTGCCGTTCGCCGGCAGCATTCCGGCGGCGGATCTCCTCATTGGCATCATCCAGTTCCAGTACATCCACCATGGAGCCATCCAGCAGCTTGGTGTCGCCGGCATCCTCCAGACGAACCTTCCGCATCATCTGACGGACAATGACCTCAATATGCTTATCGTTGATGTCAACGCCCTGCTGACGGTACACGCGGAGAACTTCCTGAATCAGATAGTTATAGACCGCATCAGCGCCGCGGATCCGCAGAACATCGTGAGGATTCAATGCGCCGTAGGTCAGCTGATGGCCTGCCGCGATCACTTGACCGTCCTTCACCTGCAGACCGGTATGAGGAACTGCATAGGTGCGGGTATCGCCGTCATCAGCAGTGATGATAATATTCAGCAAGCTGCCCTTCGTGGCTTCCTCGAACTTGACCTTGCCGCCGATCTCCGCCAATGTCGCCATCCGCTTGGGCTTCCGGGCCTCAAACAATTCTTCCACTCGAGGAAGACCCTGCGTAATATCGCCGCCGGCCAGACCGCCGGTATGGAAGGTACGCATGGTCAGCTGAGTACCGGGCTCACCGATGGACTGGGCAGCAATGATACCGACCGCCTCACCGGGGCCAACGGGGCTCTGCGTAGCCAGGTTCATACCATAGCACTTCGCACACACGCCGCTGTGCGCTTTGCAGGTCAATACCGTGCGGATCATAACAACAGGCTTGCTGTCTTCCACAGTGGGGTCAAATGCGCAGCGGTCGACTTCGCGAACGGTATTCTGGACCCACTTGCGGCTCTCCAGCAGCTTGGCGTCCTGCTCATCCATCATCTTATCGGCAGATACCAAAATCTCGCCGGTCTCGGCATCCACCACATCAGCCACCAGATAGCGGCCGCGGACACGATCAGAAAACTTTTCAATGACCTGACCGTTCTCGCTGATTTCGGAGACCTTGATGCCGTGAGTCACGCCGCAGTTCTCTTCCCGAATGATAACGTCCTGAGAAACGTCCACCATTCGCCGGGTCAGATAACCGGAGTCAGCGGTTCGCAGAGCGGTATCCGCCAAGCCCTTTCGCGCGCCTCGGCTGGAAATGAAGTATTCCAGTGCAGTCAGACCCTCACGGTAGTTTGCCTTAATGGGGATTTCGATGGTCTTACCGGCAGTGTTCGCGATCAAACCACGCATACCCGCCAGCTGACGGATCTGCTTCATGGAGCCTCGGGCGCCGGAGTCCGCCATCATGAAGATGGGGTTATAACGGTCCAAATTGTCCTGCAGAGCCTTGGAAACGTCATCCGTGGTCTTCTCCCAGACCTGCACCACCTGCTTATAACGCTCGTGATCGGTCATAAAGCCCATCTTATACTGGTTTTCAATATCCAGAACTGCCTGCTCAGACGCTGCAACCATCTCGTATTTCTTGGGAGGAATGGTCATATCCGCGATGGAAACCGTGATTGCAGCCAGCGTGGAGTGGTGATAGCCGGTGGCCTTGATGGCATCCAGCACCTCAGCAGCCACCGTGAATCCATGCTTGTTGATGGCACGGTCCACGATCTGCCCCAACTGCTTCTTGCCGCAGGTAAAGGTGATCTCATAGTCACAGATATGGGCGGGATCCGTGCGGTCTACAAAGCCCAAATCCTGCGGAATATTCTGGTTGAAAATGATCCGGCCGGGGGTACCCTCTACCACCCGTGTCACCTCAACGCCATCCACCGTCATGGTGCGGCGCACCAGCACAGGGCAATGGGGGCCGATCGCGCCCTCGTTATAGGCCATCAGCGCCTCATTTTCATTGGCATAGATGTGGATCGGCTTATAGGTAGCTTTCTTCTGGTCCTTCCCCAGCGCTTCATTGGCTGCGACAAATTCGTCTGCATCCACAACACTCTCAGCAGGCAAACCGGTATCGCCGGGATCCTGACACCAAATGGTCTCCGCACCCTTTTCCGCTTTGCCCAGACGATCCATCGTCAGATAATAGGAGCCAAGCACCATATCCTGCGTCGGAACGGTGACAGGGCCGCCGTCCTGAGGACGCAGCAGGTTGTTGGCGGAAAGCATCAGGATCCGCGCCTCAGCCTGCGCCTCAGCGCTCAAAGGAACGTGAATTGCCATCTGGTCGCCGTCAAAGTCGGCGTTAAACGCGGTACAGGTCAGCGGATGCAGCTTCAGCGCGCGGCCGTCCACCAGCACCGGCTCAAATGCCTGAATGCCCAGACGGTGCAGCGTCGGAGCACGGTTGAGCATAACGGGATGGTCCTTGATGATGACATCCAGTGCATCCCAAACTTCCGTGACACCCTTATCCACCATCTTCTTGGCAGACTTGATGTTATTGGCGGTACCGTCTTCCACCAGCTTCTTCATAATGAAGGGGCGGAACAGCTCCACAGCCATCTCCTTGGGTACGCCACACTGATAGATCTTCAGCTCAGGTCCGACCACGATAACGCTTCGGCCGGAGTAGTCGACACGCTTACCCAGCAGGTTCTGACGGAACCGGCCCTGCTTGCCCTTGAGCAGATCGCTTAAGGACTTGAGTGCCCGGTTATTGGCGCCGGTAACAGCGCGGCCGCGGCGGCCGTTGTCGATCAGGGCATCCACTGCCTCCTGCAGCATCCGCTTTTCATTGCGGACGATGATATCGGGGGCATTGAGCTGGATCAGTCTCTTCAGACGGTTGTTGCGGTTGATGACCCGACGGTACAGGTCGTTCAGGTCCGAGGTCGCAAAACGGCCGCCGTCCAGCTGCACCATGGGGCGCAGCTCGGGGGGGATCACAGGCAGCACGTCAATGACCATCCACTCCGGCTTGTTGCCGGAGAGACGGAACGCGTCCACAACCTCCAGCCGCTTGACAATGCGGGCTTTCTTCTGTCCGGAGGCATCCTTCAGCTCGGCATGGAGCTGGGCAGACAACGACTCCAGATCCACATCGGCAAGCAGCTTCTTGACGGCCTCCGCGCCCATGCCTGCCTGAAAATCATCTTCGTACTTCTCCCGGTAATCGCGGTATTCCTTTTCAGAAAGGATCTGATTCTTGGTAAGAGGCGTTTCGCCGGGATCTGTGACGATATAGTTGGCAAAGTACAGCACCTTCTCCAGAATTCTGGGGCTGATGTCCAGCAGCAGACCCATTCGGGAGGGAATGCCCTTGAAATACCAGATGTGGGACACCGGAGTGGCCAGCTCAATATGGCCCATGCGCTCACGGCGCACCTTTGCCCGGGTGACCTCCACGCCGCAGCGGTCGCAGACCTTGCCCTTATAGCGGATCTTCTTATACTTGCCGCAGTGGCACTCCCAGTCCTTGGTGGGTCCAAAGATCCGCTCGCAGAACAGGCCGTCCCGCTCAGGCTTCAAAGTACGATAGTTGATGGTCTCCGGCTTTTTGACCTCGCCGTAAGACCAGGCCAAGACCTGCTCCGGGGAGGCCATGCCGATCTTGATAGCGTCAAAGGCAATGTTGTTGCCGGTATTGTTATCGATCATATTTCGATTTCCTCCTTCAATGATTCAGAATTTCAGTGTTTGACGAATCTCTGAATCATTCGTCATCGAAGTCGGCGTCAATATCCGCGCCGGCATCCTCGGGGGCGTCCTCAATGTCAAAGCCGGACTCCTGAAACTCCGTATCTGCTGCAAAGGCATGGTGACGGTCATCATCAGCATCCATCCGCGCCAGATTGAAGGTATCCATGGCATCCTCATCTTCCTTCAGCTCGATGACATTGCCGTCCACATCCAGCACCTGAATATCCAGACACAAGGACTGCAGCTCCTTCACCAGAACCTTGAAAGACTCCGGCACGCCGGGCTGCGGCACATTGTGGCCCTTGACAATGGCCTCATAGGTCCGGACACGTCCTGTTACATCGTCAGACTTCACGGTCAGGATCTCCTGCAGGATATACGCAGCACCGTAAGCTTCCAGAGCCCAGACTTCCATCTCGCCGAAGCGCTGGCCGCCAAACTGGGCCTTACCGCCCAGAGGCTGCTGGGTCACCAGAGAATACGGTCCGGTAGAACGGGCATGGATCTTATCATCGACCAGATGATGCAGCTTCAGGAAGTAGACATAGCCAACGGTGACCTTATTGTCAAAGGGCTCACCGGTGCGGCCGTCGTACAGAACGCTCTTTCCTTCAGGATCCAATCCGGCTTCCTTCAGCATATCCTGAATATCGCCATACGTGGCGCCATCGAAAATGGGGGTTGCCACCTTGCAGCCCAGTGCATGAGCGGCATAGCCCAAATGGACCTCCAGCACCTGACCGATGTTCATACGGGAAGGCACGCCCAAGGGATTCAGCACGATATCCAGCGGAGTGCCATCCGGCAGGAACGGCATATCCTCCTGCGGCAGAACACGGGACACAACGCCCTTGTTGCCGTGACGGCCTGCCATTTTATCGCCCACCTGAATCTTACGCCGCTGGGCAATATAAACGCGCACCACCATGTTGACGCCGGGCCCCAGTTCGTCCCCGTTTTCGCGGGTAAACACCTTGGTATCCAGCACGATGCCGCTTTCGCCATGGGGTACCTTCAAAGAGGTGTCGCGGACTTCCCGCGCCTTCTCGCCGAAAATGGCCCGCAGCAGACGCTCCTCGGCAGTCAGGTCTGTCTCACCCTTGGGGGTGACCTTGCCCACCAGAATATCGCCGGACTTGACCTCAGCACCCACGCGGATGATGCCGTTTTCGTCCAGATCCTTCAGGGCATCCTCACCCACGTTGGGAATATCCCGGGTGATCTCCTCGGGGCCCAGCTTGGTATCGCGGGCATCGATCTCGAACTCCTCGATATGGATCGAGGTATACAGATCCTCACGCACCAGACGCTCGTTCAGCAAAACAGCGTCCTCATAGTTATAGCCTTCCCATGTCATGAAGCCCACGAGAATGTTCTGGCCCAGTGCGATTTCGCCGTTCTCCGTGGCAGGACCGTCTGCCAGCACGGTGGGATCTGCGCCGCCATGGACCCGCTCTCCCACTTCCACAATGGGCTTCTGGTTGATGCAGGTCGTATGGTTGGACCGCAGGAATTTGGTCAGCTTATAGTCCTTGGTCTCGCCGCTGTCATACTTGACAGTCACGTGGCGGGCGTCCACGGAGGTAACCACACCGTCGCCTTCCGCCAGCACCACGATCTCAGAGTCAATGCAGATCTTATGCTCCATACCGGTGCCCACAATGGGAGCATGGGGACGCAGCAGAGGCACAGCCTGACGCTGCATGTTAGCGCCCATCAGCGCACGGTTGGCGTCATCGTTGGGCAGGAAGGGGATCATGGCAGTTGCAATGGAGACCATCATCCGGGGGCTGACATCGATATAGTCCACGACCTCCCGATCCACTTCCACGATCTCATCCCGATGCCGGGCGGTAATACGGGCATTGATCAGGCAGCCGTTTTCATCCACAGGCTCCACAGCCTGACCGACAATGTAGTTGTCTTCCTCATCGGCAGTCATATAGGTGATCTCATTGGACACCTTGCCGGTAGCCTTGTCCACAGCCCGGTACGGTGCTTCAATAAATCCGTACTCATTGATGCGCGCGTAGGTAGCCAGATAGGAGATCAAGCCGATGTTGGGACCTTCCGGCGTCTCAATGGGGCACATCCGGCCATAGTGGCTGTAATGAACGTCTCGCACTTCCATGTTGGCACGCTCACGGGACAGACCGCCGGGGCCCAGAGCAGAAAGACGCCGCTTGTGGGTCAGCTCCGCCAGCGGGTTGGTCTGATCCATGAACTGGCTCAAGGGGCTGGAACCAAAGAATTCCTTGATGGCCGCAGTGACCGGACGGATGTTGATGAGGCTCTGGGGGGTAACAATATCCAGATCCTGAATGGTCATGCGCTCGCGGATGACCCGCTCCATGCGGGAAAACCCGATTCGGAACTGATTTTGCAGCAGTTCGCCCACGCAGCGCAGACGGCGGTTGCCCAGATGGTCGATATCATCCTTTCCGGAGAGACCGCGGGCCAGCCCATTCATATAATTGATGGAGGTGAGAATATCGTCGATGATAATGTGCTTGGGCACCAGTTCATCCTTGTGCAGCTTGATCTGCTCGATCAGCTCCTCACCGCTGTACTGTCCCAGCAGCTCCTGCAGCACCTCAAAACGGACCCGTTCTTTGATGCCGCACTCTGCCAGAGGATCGAAGTCCACATAATGCTGCAGATCGCACATTTTGTTGGAGCACACCCGCAGAGGCTGACCGTCCAGATCAACGGTGACTTCCGCCACACCCACGGCGTCCAGCAGCCGGGCATCTTCCTTGCTCAGCAGGTGACCCTCATCAAAGAGGATCTCACCGGTAGCAGGATCCGCCACCGGATACACCAGCTTGCAGCCGGTGACCCGCTGCCACAGGGACAGCTTTTTATTGAACTTATAGCGGCCAACGACGGACAGATCGTAGCGCCGGGGATCGAAGAACAGATTGTTCATCAATGTTTCGGCAGCCTCCACCGTGGGGGGCTCGCCGGGACGCAGCTTGCGGTAGATCTCCAGCATGGCGTCCTCGTAATTCTTGCAGGGGTCCTTTTCCAGCGTAGCCACGATCCGGGGATCGTCGCCGAACCGATCCAAAATTTCCGCGTCAGTCCGCAGACCCAGAGCACGGATCAGGCAGGTGACCGGCAGCTTGCGGTTCTTGTCGATCCGGACCCAGAACACTTCGTTGGCGTCCGTCTCATACTCCAGCCATGCGCCCCGGTACGGAATGACCGTGGCAGTCAGCAGGGGCAGGTCCGTTTTCAGGTCCGTTTCCTTGCCATAATATACGCCGGGAGAACGGACGATCTGGGAAACGACCACGCGCTCTGCGCCGTTGATGACAAAGGTTCCGGAGTGGGTCATCAGCGGGAAATCACCCATAAAGATCTCCTGCTCCTTGATCTCCTCCGTCTCCTTGTTCCGCAGCCGGACCTTCACCTTCAAGGGAGCGGCATAGGTTGTGTCGCGGGCTTTGCACTCCTCAACGTCATACTTGGGAGACTCATCCATCTTGTAATCAATGAAGGTCAGCTCCAGATTCCCCTGATAGTCCGTGATCGCGCCCACATCGGCAAAAACCTCCCGCAGGCCGGTGTCCAAAAACTCCTGATAAGACGTCTTCTGGATCTCCAGAAGATTGGGCATGGGGATGACCTCCTCATACCGGGCGAAGTTCTTACGAAGGGTCTTTCCGTAATACTTGTCTTTGGCCATCTTCTCATTCACCTTTCTTCCGCATCCACAGCCCTGTCCGGCAGAGGAGGCGGATCATTTCTTTCTTCAATACGACACGCTTGGATGCGTTGTTAAAAAAACTTTAACGTGCTCTTGCATTGCCATGGGAAATATGCTATTTTAATGACAGGAATGAGAGCAGGGATTCTGCCCCCATCCATTTTATAAGCGACTTATTTTACCACGGATATCCGCTGCTGTCAAGAAGATCTTCTTCTTTTCTGCCGGATGTCTTTTTTTCTATCCTTTTCGACTGCTCAATACGCCCGATTCCCCGCTTCTGCTCTTTTCCAAACTGCATACATGCAAACAGGCGGTCCCCGCAGGGACCGCCTGTTTCTTCCGTCTCAGCGCCATAAGCCGCTCTCACTCGCCCATCACCTGAAACACAATATCGCGCACCCGGTCTCTTGTGTCACATTCGACCAGTGTCAGATTCTGCCACGGGCCAATGGTGATCCGTCCCGCTGCGAAGGGAATGGTGATGAACGGCGATAACAGCGCGGCTTTGATGTGGGAGGAACCGTTGTCATCGTGCCATGTTTCATGATGCCAATATGGAACCACGCGGCCTTTCTCATCCAAATACGGGGAAAATACATCCAGCGCCGCCTTCAGATCGTGATTGACCATGCCCGGTTCAAACTCCAGCGTGGTGAGTCCCGCCACGCCTCCGGTGGTAAAGCCTGTGACGATCCCCGCAGAGATCCCATGCTTCCTGCAGGCCTCCGATACTACGCGCTGAAAGTCCTCCGTTACATCGATCATGCCCATATGCGCCTTGGTGTGGTAGGTCTTGGTTTCCGTATAAACTGCCATAAAAGCGCCTCCTTTTCCGTTTACCGGCATTGTATCACGATTACCGCCCGGATACAATGCCACCGCCGCAGGCAACGCCAACCGCCGATGCGCAAACCGGCTTTCCGGTCTCTACCAGCGGTCCTCAAACATTGCTAAGAGGAGACAGCATCCGCTGTCTCCTCTTGCTGTTCCGCAGGCTCCATCAGGTCTTCCATTTTTTCAAGTGTGATCCACTCTTCCAGACAAAGCCCCTTCTCCCGCATGGCCAAAGCTGTTTCCCGCCCCACATAGCGGTAATGCCATGGCTCATATCCAACGCCGGTCAGCTCGCTTTTATCGCTGGGATAACGCAGAACAAAGCCGTATTCCCAGCAATGTTCCATCAGCCACACCTGTTCCGGTGTGGTTTCCTGACGCTGGTTCAGATAGGGGTAGGCCGCAGCCACAAGATCCACCGCAAGTCCCGTATGATGCTCGCTGGTTCCCGGAGCTGCCACCCATCGGACGGCCTCCTCTTCTGCCGCCTTTTGAGAATATCCCGCCGCCCGCAATCGTGCGATTTTGTTTTTATGCAGCCGTTTCTGCGTCGCAACATCCCGGTACGCCGAGCAGACTACCGGCTGCAGTCCGGCCTTTTTGCAGTCCTCCAGCATACTCGTCAGATCCTCATACGCCCGTTCGTCCACCGAGAGTCCTCCCGGCAGCTTTTTCAGTGTTACCGCAAAATCCTCCGGCAGTGGATTCCACTGGTTTACCAGCAGCACCCGCCAGTCCTCCGACCGGCAAGGCTCCTGCAATTCCTGCATCAAGGACTGTGTTTTCTCCTCCGTTACCGCCGCCGTGGCAGAGACCGGAAGGAGCGCAAGCGCCAGCAGCAAAGCGGCCGATGAAAGCAGATTCATAGCTACAGCTCCTTTGTTTGAACTTGTCCCCATGGTACAATTTCCCTTGCGTGAAAACAAGTCTATTTTGTAAACAAAGAAGCATTCCCGTCCGTTTGATCCGGACGGGAATGCTTTTTCATAAAAGGGTAAGCACCGCTTTCTGCGTGGCAGCAGGCGCTGTTTTACGATCAGACAGCAGCCATCTTGCGGGCCTTGGCCTCCATCTTGTTACGAACAACGTCGATGGTAACAGCCAGAATAATGACTGCGCCGATGACAATGTACTGCACATCGTTGGAAGCACCCATCAGGTTCAGTCCGTTCCGGATGACCGCCATGATCATGGCGCCGATCAGCGTACCCCAGATGGTGCCCTTGCCGCCGGTGAAGGACGCGCCGCCCACGATACAAGCAGCGATGGCGTCGTTGTCATAGGTGGTACCGGCGTTGCCGTTGGCGGAAGCCAGACGGCCCACAGACACCACGCCGGCCATACCGGCCATGAAGCCGGACAGCGCATAGACGAAGGTCAGCACATTCTTGGAGGGGATGCCGCTGAGACGGGCAGCCTCAGGGTTGCCGCCGCAGCAGTAGATCTGGCGGCCCAAAGCGGTCTTCTTCAGGAAGATGTCAAAAATGAAGAACACAACAATCACCAGAATAAAGCTGACAGGGATGCCGGGGAAGGTGACCTTGCCGGAAGCATCGGTCATTCTGCCGATGGAGCCGCCGCCCAGCCACATCAGGGAATCCACGCCCTGACCGGTGAAGCCGATGGACTTGGAGCCGGTGATGACCAGTGCAAGGCCCCACAGGATGTTCTTCATGCCCATGGTGGAAACGAAGGGGTGAGGCAGATCCAGACGGGTCAGCAGAAGACCGTTGGTGATACCGGCCAGCGTACTGACAGCCAGACCGCAAAGCGCCAGAACCACAGGATTGGTGATGCCGAAGCTCTGAACCAGCACGCCGATGGTGCAGGTGCACAGCACGCAGTTGGAACCCACAGACAGGTCGATACCAGCGGTGATCAGTGCGCACAGCATACCGGAGGCGATCAGGCAGTTGATGGATGCCTGCTTCAGAATGTTCATAATGTTGCCAATCTTCGGGAACTTGTCCGGCATCGTGAAGCAGAAAATGGCAATCAAAATTACCAGCGCCAACAGAGTACCAAGCTTCTGCAGGAGCTCTTTGGAATTGTTCTTTTTCATATCAGTCTAACTCTCCTCCCCAGGCCGCTTTCATGATATCTTCAGAGTTGAAATGCTTGGTGTCGCGGTCGATATCCGCCATCACACGGCCGCCCCGCATGACCACAACGTGGTCGCTCATGGCCAGAATCTCAGGCAGCTCGGAAGAAACCATGATCACGCATTTGCCGGCTTTGACCAGATCGTTCATCACACGGTAAACTTCGATTTTGGCGCCCACGTCGATACCACGGGTAGGCTCATCGAAAATAAAGATATCCGCATCAATATTGACCCATTTGCCGATAACCACCTTCTGCTGGTTGCCGCCGGACAACTGTGCGGTGACTTCGTCCAAAGAGGGGGTCTTGATCTTCAGCGCTTCCACATTCTCCAGACCGGACTTTTCGATTTTGGCCTTGTCCAGAAACGGGCCCTTGCTGAACCCCTTCATATTTGCCAAAATCAAATTGGTACGCACGTCCAGAGACAGCACCAGTCCCTGTCCCTTGCGGTCCTCGGTCAGGAATGCGATCTTGCGGTCGATGGCGTTTTTGGGGTTCTTGATGTGGACCTTCTCGCCCTTGACATACACTTCGCCGCTGTCCATCTTATCCGCGCCGAAGATCGCCCGCATGGTCTCAGTACGGCCTGCGCCCACCAGACCGGCAAAGCCGGTGATCTGGCCTGCGTATGCCTTGAAGCTGACATCGTGGAGGACGCCGGCCTCGTTAATATTGCGGGCTTCCAGCCACACATCGCCCTTGACGCCGAATTCCTTGGGGTACAGGTTATCTAATGTACGGCCCACCATGGCAGTGATCAAAGAATCCTCGGTGAGCTCGCTGGTATCCTTTGTAATAATATGTTCGCCGTCACGCATGACGGTCACACGGTCGCAAAGTTCAAAAAGTTCTTCCAGTTTGTGGGAAACAAACAGAATGGCTACGCCCTTGGCCTTCAGGCCCCGAACGGTATCCATCAGCTGAGCGATCTCCTCTTTACCCAAAGAAGAGGTCGGCTCATCCATGATGATGAGCTTGGCATCCAGAGAGACCGCCTTTGCAATCTCCACCATCTGCTGAAGTCCGGTGCCCAGCTTGCCGCACTCCATTTTTACGTCAATTTCAGGATGTCCCAGAGAAGCAAGTGCTTCTGCAGCCTCCTTATGCATTCTGGGGTAATCCAGAAGCAGGCCCTTTTTCACGGCACGTCCCATGAAAACATTGTCCGTAACAGGAAGCTGCTTGACAATGTTCAGTTCCTGATACACACAGGCAATGCCCGCCTCACGGGACTGAACAGGATTCTTGAAGACGACTTTCTTGCCGTCTACAAAGATGTCTCCCTCTTCCGGATTATGAACACCGGTCAGCACCTTGATCAAGGTGGATTTACCGGCGCCATTTTCGCCGATCAGACCATGGATCTCACCGGGTCTGATGCCAATGGACATGTTTTTCAATGCAACGACACCAGGAAAACGTTTGGTAATATTTTTTAGTTCGACGACATATTCGCTCATGGAATTACCTCGTTTCTTTCCTGATTCATGCCCGCAGCTGTCTCTTCCGCGGTTTTTCTCAAACTTGAAACTTGGCGGCAGGGTCTCTGCCGCCAAATTTCAGTTCCGTTTATGACTTCAATGCTTTGCGCTGTTGGATGTACGGATCAGGCCAGGCTGTCCAGATACTCCTGTGCGTTCTCAGCGGTGACGACCTTCACGGGAGCGGCAATGACTTCCTCAACGGTCTCGCCGTTGATGGCAGCCAGAGCGGCCTTCACGACCTCATAGCCCATGGCGTAGGGCTGCTGAGCGACGGTGGCCTTCACAGGCTCGCCGGCCATAATCAGCTCCACGGCGGACTTGTTGCCGTCGAAGCCAACGATGGTGACGTCGTTCAGACCAGCAGACTTGCAGGCGTTCATGGCGCCCACAGCGGTATCATCGTTGTGGCAGAAGACCACGTCAATGTCCTCGCCGAAGGAGCTGATCATATCCTCCATGGTCTTGGTGGCGCCGTCGGTGGTGTTCTGGCCGGACAGAGCAGACAGAACCTTAACACCCTTCTCCTCGCAGGCCTTCTCATAACCGGAGCGGCGCAGGTTGGAGGTGTTGTCGCCTTCCTGACCATAGATGATCACGGCGTTGATGTCAGTGCCCAGAGTGTCGATGGCCCAGATGCCGCCCTGATAGGCAGCCTCGTCGTTCATGGTGCCGACGAAGGAGGTCTGACCCTCGATGCCCACATTGGTATCAACAGACAGAACGGGGATGCCCTGATCCAGAGCAGCCTGCAGAGCGTTGCCGGCAGCACCTGCATCGTTGGGAGCGCAGACGATGGCATCCACGCCGGCGCCGATCTGCTGCTCGATCATGGCGACCTGCTGCTCGATCTCGGACTCAGCGCCGGGGCCGACCACGGTGACCTTCACGCCCAGCTCATCGGCAGCAGCCTTGCAGCCGCTTTCCACATAGCCCCAGTACTCAGAGGCCAGAGTCTTCAGGACCACAGCGATCTCAACATCGCCGGCAGGGGTCTCGGCAGGAGCCTCGGTTCCCTCATCGGGGGTCTCGGGCGCGGGCTCTTCCTTGCCGCCACAGGCGACCAGAGACAGGGACATAACCAGCGCGAGAATCAGTGCAAGGATCTTTTTCATTCTTCTTTTCTCCTTTACGAATAATTCCGGAAACGCCGTCATTTTGCAGTTTCAAAAGAAATCGTTTAAATGCCAGACATATCCCGGTGAATGCGAGGTTATCCTAGCACAAAAATTGTCTCTGCGTCAATAGACTGCAGAAAGTCTGTAACTTCCCCCGAAGCAGCCCTTTTCTTTTTGTGCAAATCAAACAAGCAAAAATGGACCCGTTCAAAAACAACAGGTGCTTCCCGACATAATTCTTTCCTTCGCCCCGCCTTCCTCTGATTTTCCCCTTGTACCAGCAGCCCCCGTTTTTTAAAAAGCCTGTTTTCCCCCTTCAGCCTTCGTCACATCTATATAAAAATACGAGTTCTCTTTGGTTAAATCGGAAAAAATCCGTTTTTATACAGGAAAGCCGTTGATTTTTAGGCAAATTGATGATACTTTTATTGATGGCGAAAACGATTGCGCCTGTGGAGTATTATCCGTTTATCTGTGGGCGCACACAGACAGCCAAATCTTACAATTTTATGATTGAAGGAGGACGTTTCCTATGTTTGATCCCAACCGTGTTTCCCTTGGCATCGCCCCCATCGGCTGGTGCAACGACGACATGCCCGAGTTGGGCGCCGAGAACACCTTCCAGCAGACCGTCAGCGAAATGGCGCTGGCCGGCTTCACCGGCTGTGAGATCGGCAATAAATACCCCTCTGATCCCGCAGAACTAAAGAAGGCGCTGGACCTGCGCGGCATGCGTATTGCCAGCCGCTGGTATTCTTCCTTCATTCTCACCCGCTCCATGGAGGAGGAGATTGCCGACTTTACCGCCAATCTGGATTTTCTGGAAGCCGTCGGTGCAAACCGCATCAATGTCAGCGAGCAGAGCTATTCCATTCAGGGCAAAATGGATGTCCCCGTTCTCACCGGCGGTCATAAGCATGTTATGAACGATGAAGAGTGGGACCGCTTCTGCGCAGGGCTGAATACACTGGGCAAAATCGCTGTGGAACGCGGCTTCAAGCTGTGCTTCCATCATCATATGGGCACGGTGGTGCAGACCAGCGAGGAAACCGACCGCATGATGGCCAATACCGATCCCCGCTATGTGTTCCTCTGCTATGACACCGGTCACTTCACCTTTGCCGGCGAGGATCCTCTGACCATGCTGAAAAAGTACGTAGACCGGGTTGGCCACGTCCATTTGAAGGATATGCGTTTGAATGTGGTGGAAGAAGCCCGCAAGAACAACTGGAGCTTCCTTCAGTCCGTCCGCAACGGCTCCTTCACCGTCCCCGGTGACGGCGATGTGAATTTCGATCCCGTATTTCAGGTTCTGGCCGACGCCGGTTACGAAGGCTGGCTGCTGGTGGAGGCCGAGCAGGATCCCGCCAAGGCCAATCCTCTGGAGTACGCCATGAAGGGCCGCAAGTACATCCGCGAGCACACCGGTCTTTGATCGTTCCCCCGCAGGGGGGCGCCCCGCCCCCTGTTTCTCCGGAAAAGAATTTCAAAACAGGAGATGGTTCCGATGACCTACTTTAATAAGAATGCCGAATTGAAAAACGGCTACAACGCCTATATCGACACTGCAGTGGATGATATGGGCACCCAGATGGACGTGGGACTTCTGCTGATGGAGGACGGCGACGTCTATACCTTTGAAGAGGCTGACAAAGAAATCGCAGTCCTGCTGTTCTCCGGCAAAGTCACCTATGCGTGGAACGGCAAGACCGTGGAGGCCGACCGTCCCGATTGCTTCCACCACGAAGCCTACTGCCTGCTGGCAGGCAAGGGCACCAAGATCACCTTGACCGCCCACGCCCACAGCGAGCTGTATATCCAAAAGACCCTCAACGAAACCCCCTTCGAGGCCGTCATGTATGACCCCGATCACATCGACGTGGAGCACAAGGGATCCCAGGGCGAGCTGATGGGCTGCATGGAGCGGGAGATCAAGACCTTCTTTGACCTGAGCAACGCGCCCTTCTCCAACATGGTTCTGGGTGAAGTGCTGAACCGCCCCGGCAAGTGGTCTTCCTATCCCCCCCACCATCATCCCCAGCCGGAAGTCTATTTCTACCGGTTTGATTATCCCGACGGCTTCGGCGCCGGCTTTGCCAATGATGAGATCTACAAGACCGGTCATAACGGTCTGGCCGTGATCAACCACGGCTTCCACTCTCAGACTGCCGCGCCCGGTTATGCCATGTGCTACGCTTGGGGAATCCGGCATCTGGAGGGCGATCCTTGGGACAAGACCCGCATTGACGATCCCGAGCACGCTTGGCTGTGGAAGGCCGATGCCAACGATCATATCTATCCCAATCATTGACAGGAGGTAAGATCCCCATGAAAACCGTTCGTTTGACCATGGCACAGGCTCTGGTCCGGTTCTTGGAGAACCAGTACATCGAAGTAGACGGCGTCCAAAACCGCTTTGTCCGCGGTGTGTTTATCATCCCCGGCCACGGTAATGTGGTCGGCTTTGGTCAGGCACTGACACAGGAGGCCAAGCATCTGGAGGTCTGGCACGGCCAGAACGAGCAGGGCATGGCACAGGCCGCCGTGGCATTTGCCAAACAGATGAAGCGCAAGCAGATCTGTGTCGCCACCTCTTCTGTGGGCCCCGGCGCCGCCAACATGGTCACCGCCTGCGGCACCGCCACCGCCAACAACATTCCCCTGCTGGTATTGCCCGGCGACACCTACGCCTGCCGCCAGCCGGACCCCGTTTTGCAGCAGGTGGAGCAGACCCACAATCTTTCCATTACCACCAATGACGCGTTCAAAGCGGTCTGCCGGTACTGGGACCGCATCGTGCGTCCCGAGCAGCTGATGAGCGCCATGCTCTCCGCGTTCCGGGTCCTGACCGATCCCGCCAACACCGGCGCCGTATGTATCGCCATGCCGCAGGATGTAGAGGGCGAGGCCTACGACTATCCCGAAAGCTTCTTCAAAAAGCGCGTATGGCGTCTGGAGCGCCGTCCCGCCACCGAGGCCGCTCTGGCAGATGCCGCCGAAGCCATCAAAAAGGCCAAGCGTCCTCTGCTGATCTGCGGCGGTGGTGTCCGTTATTCCGAGGCGCACGAGGAGTTCCGCGCCTTTGCCGAAGCCACCGGCATTCCCTTTGCCGAAACGCAGGCCGGCAAAAGCGCCATCGAGTGGACGCATCCTCTGAATCTGGGCGGTCTGGGCGTCACCGGCTGCTCCGCCGCCAATGATATCGCCAAAAAAGCGGATCTGGTCATCGGCGTGGGCACCCGCTACACCGACTTCACCACCGCCTCCAAGTGGCTGTTCAAGGACACCTGCAAGTTCGTGAACATCAACGTCTCCGAGTTTCAGGCCCTGAAGCTGGACGCCATCCCCGTGGTAGCCGACGCCAAGGACGCCCTGCCCCGTCTGCTCTCCAAGCTGGATGGCTACAAGGCTCCCTACACCACCGAGGTGTCCGCAGCCCGCGAAAAGTGGGCCAAGGAGCTGGATCGTCTGGACAGCATGGTCTTTGAGGATAAAGCCTCTTGGAAGCCCATTATCAATGATGCCAACGCCGATTCCGCCAAGCGCTTTGCAAAGGACCTGAATGCCGGTTTGTGCCAGACCGCAGTGCTGGGCGCCATCAATCACATGATGAGCGAAGGCGATGTCGCCATCGGCGCCGCCGGCTCCCTGCCCGGCGATATGCAGCGGATGTGGCGTCCCACCGGCATCGATACCTATAACATGGAGTACGGATACTCCACCATGGGCTATGAGATCGCCGGCGCTCTGGGCGTGAAGCTTGCCATCGGCGACAAGCACGAAGTCTACGCCATGTGCGGTGACGGCAGCTTCCATATGCTTCACGGCGAACTGGTGACTGCCATTATGGAGCGCAAGAAAATCAACATCTGCCTCTTCGATAATGCCAGCTTCGGCTGCATCAACAACCTGCAGGTGGGCCACGGCAACAAGACCCTCTGCACGGAGCTGCGCTACCGCAGCAAGGACGGTCTCTTCGGCGACTTCCTGAATATCGACTATGCCAAGGTAGCGGAAGGTTACGGCTGCAAATCCTACTCCATCCGTACCATGGAAGAACTGGTTGCCGCTTTCGAGGATGCGAAAAAGGTCAAGAACCAGCCTGTGCTGTTTGACATCAAGGTGCTGCCCAAGACCATGACAGACGGTTATGGTTCTTGGTGGCGCGTGGGTGACACGGAGGTCTCCGAGCGTCAGGAAAATCTGGACGCTTACGCCGACCATCTGGAGCATGTAAAGGACGCACGGAAATATTAAAGAGGGGACTTCGTCCCCCCTTTAGATCCCCCCTCCCCAGTGACATTGGTCACTAGGGGACACCGCCCAAGGCGGCTGAGTCGGGGAATTTTCGCCACGTACACGCCGCGGCGAAAATGATTGAAATTTCTTCTTTCGCCGATGGTGAAAGAACTGGGGAAATCAAGGGTTTCCCCTAGCCCCTTTCCTGACGGCTCAGGCGTAGCCTGAGCCGGGGCGGAGCATCCGCGCAGGGGGGGTGATGCCTGCATCGCCCGCTGGAACGAGGAGGTACGGCTATGATCTGTCCCTACTGCGGCGCCGAGATGGAAAGCGGCGTCTTGCAGGCCGGCGGCGGCCGCGGCATCTATTGGCTGGAACACCGCGTCAAATACCGCCCGCCGCAACAGGTAAAAGGAGCGGAAGGACTGTGCAATCAGGACGGTCTGATACAATTTCCCTATACCCCCGCTTTCCGCTGCCCTGTGTGCAGAAAAATCATTTGCTCTTATTGAAACACGAAAATCCTACCATTAAAAATAAAGGAAGGTAATCATCATGGATCAGGTTTTGAAAATTGGTATCATCGGCTGCGGCGCCATCGGCAAGGACCATTGCCGCCGCATCATTGAGACGGTTCCCGGCGCTACCGTTGTAGCCGTGTCCGACTATGTCGCCGCTGCCGCAGACGACACCGCCGCCAAATACGGCATCAAGTCCTACGGCAACGACTGCGACGGAATGATCAAGGATCCCGATGTGGAAGCCGTGGTCATCACCTCCATCGACCCCACCCATCACGACTATGTCATGAAGACGCTGGCTGAGGAAAAGTGGTGCTTCTGCGAAAAGCCTCTCTCCCAGAACGCCAAGGATTGCGAGGAGATCATCCGCCGCGAGCAGGAGATCGGCAAGCGTCTGGTACAGGTGGGCTTCATGCGTCACTATGACCGGGGTTATGCCGAGATGAAGCGCATCATCGACTCCGGCGAGCTGGGCGCCCCTCTGGTCATCAAGGCCTGCCACCGCAACGTCTCTCAGGGCCCGGGCTTCAAGACTGAAAACGGCGTGACCAATGTGGCGATCCACGAGCTGGACATCTGCCGCTGGCTGCTGGACGACGAGTACGAGGATGTGCAGTGCGTCAAGGTCCGCCAGAGCGCCAACTCCGACAAGGGCTATGACAACCCTCAGGTCATGCTGATGCGCACCAAGAAGGGCTGCTTCATTGATGTGGAGGTTCAGGTCGCCGACGGTTACGGCTATGACATCCAGTGCGAGGTCGTCTGCGAGAACGGCACCGTCAAGCTGCCCGACCCCTATGCTGTTGTCCGCCGCTCCCGTCCTCAGGGCTGGGACAGCCTGAATCCCGCCGAGTCCATGCCCATCATGACCGACTGGAAGGAGCGCTTCATCGAGGCCTACGACATCGAGTTCTGCAAGTGGGTGGAGTCCGTCCACGCCGGCAAGCTGACCGGCCCCTCCTCTTGGGATGGTTATGTGGCCTGCGTCGCCGGCGATGCTTTGAACGCTTCCCGCGGCACCTCCCAGTTCCTGAAAGTGGAGACCATGGAAAAGCCCGAGATGTACAAATAATTTCCTCTGAAACCCGCACCGCCGTCCGGCCTGATGGTCAGACGGCGGTGTTTTTTGCGCGCCAAAACTCCGCTCCCTTCTCCTGTGCCAATTTTTCGTTGACAAGGTTTGCAGATGCGCCTATACTGACGTTATCCAAGAATTAGGAGCGTGAGACCCATGGAATTGTCACTGAACAGCGCCGTGCTGGGCGAGGAATTATCCGGTATCCGCCGGTTTACGTTTCTGGTGCGGGATACTCCCGGCGCCTGCGCACTGACCATCGGTGAACCGGATCAGAACACCCCCGATGCGATCAAAGAGGCTGCCAAGGCCGCTCTGGATGCAAACGATACCCACTATCCCCCCGGAAACGGCTACCCCTATATGCTGGAAGCCATTTCCCGCTTCGAGGAACGGGAGCACGGACTCCATTACAGCCCCGACGAGATCATCCTCACCATCGGCGCAACAGAAAGTCTTCATATTGCGCTGGCTACGATCCTGAATCCCGGAGACGAAGTCATCATTCCAACTCCGGCCTTCAGTCTGTACGAATCCATCACCAGACTGTGCCGCGGCGTTCCCGTCGGACTGCCGACGGAAGAGAACCGCTTCCAGATCGATCCAGCGCAGCTGGAAGCCGCGATTACCAATAAAACCAAAGCCATCATTTTGACTTCTCCCAACAATCCCACCGGCTGTATTTACACCAAGGAAACATTGGATGCGATCCACGAACTTCTGCAGGACAAGCCTGTGTTTGTCTTATGTGATGATGTGTACCGGACACTGGTCTACACAGAGCACTACCACAGCTTCTCGGAATATCAGGATATGCGGGATCGCATTATTGTCATCAACAGCTTTTCCAAGCCTTATGCCATGACCGGCTGGCGGCTGGGCTGGTGTCTGGCGGACGCTCCCATCCGGGACCGTATGCAGATCTTCCACCAGTATATGGTGGTCTCCGCCCCCGCTTTTGTGCAGCCCGCGCTGGTTGCAGCATTAGACAGCGATACCAGCGGCATGGTGGAGATCTTCCGCAAGCGGCGGGACTATGTTTACCAACGGCTGACTGCGATGGGGCTGGAGGTTCAGGAACCGGAGGGCGCCTTCTACATGTTCATCAACATCAAACAATATGGCATGGATTCTCTGACCTTCTGCGAAAAAATGCTGAAGGAAGGCCTTGTGGGACTGATCCCCGGCTGCTATTTCGGCACCGAAGGCTATATGCGCCTGAGCTACTGCTACTCTGACGAAGATCTCAAAGAGGGGCTGGACCGTGTGGAGCGGTTTATCAAAACGCTCTAAAGGAACTGCTTTCGCCTGCCGGCAAAAAACCTCCGATCGCTCCGTGCAATCACAAAACAAAAACGCCGCCCCCTGCCTGCCGGACAGTCCGGCAGGCGGGGGGGGGGCGGTTTTATGCGCCTGCTGCGTCAATTTCTCTTTCGGAAACGCCGTTTTGTCAAGGCAGTCTTTCCGTCTTGGCATCCCCGGAAGGCTCCAGCATCCGGTCGATCTCCTGAAGGAACCGCACATGGAACCAGCAGGCCGCATAGCAGACCATCTGCACCAGCTGAAAATCAAACCAGAGGACGGTGCAGTCCTCCTCCGCCTCCAGCTCCGCAGCCTCAGGCCGCCGTTCCCCCTGTTTTGTCACGGAGATCCCCAGCAGGTGAACCGCTGTCAGCACGCGTTCTCCCCGCCCGGTGCGAAGCCGGCCACGTCCTTTCAAAAGACAGCCGATCCGGCCACCGCTGCGGCGGATCTCACCTGCCGGAATGTGCTCTTCCGTCAGATCAAAACAGGCGCCCAAGGTCTCCAGCCCCTCTTCGGGAAGCCAGTCAAACGCTTCCCGCCAAGCCGGCGAGCTTTCCATGCGCTCCTCCTTCTGACATACGGTCATGCTGCCGCAGTCCGGATTTTCCCGTTCAATTTCCACTGGTCAATTCCGGTCCGGAAACTTTTCGCACAACTGATCCAGCTCTTCCAGCAGCGCCTTCATTTCCGCATGGCTCATAACACATTCCACCTCGGCCGTATCGTCCCCGTCCATGGTGTTGGGCAGGAAGAACGACACAGAAATCCGGATCGATTCCTCCCCTTCCGCCTGTGCCTCCAATTCGAAGTACGGCTCTACAAAAGCGCTCTCATAGTGATCCTTGATCCCTGCGTTGAGCACCTTCAATCCAGCGGTCATTTCCCGCAGCTCATAGGTCAGCAGGCAGCTGTTGGAATCCTTCACGATCTCTCCGTTTTCATTGACCCAAGTCGCCCGCAGCACCAGCCAATTCCGGTCATCACTGTCCGGCGCACCGCCATCCGGCGGAAATTCATAATTCACAATGTCCAGCTGCAGACTGGCTTCCGGATTTTGAAACAGCATAGCAATTCTCCTTTATATGATAGCGATTGATTCTTATTGTACCATACTTTCTTCCGTTTGCAAATCCGCCGTGATATGATATAATAAAAAACAGGCATCCGTCCCTGATTCGAAATCCTTGCGGGCATCAAAGATGGAGGAACGACATGGAAAAGGAACTGCATTTGAAATTAACGGTCCGCCTGTTTACCGAAGATGACCAACGCTGCTTTGGTCCGGGAATCGCCACACTGCTGGAGCAGGTTCAACGTCATAAATCTCTCCGCGCTGCCGCAGGCTCCATGGAGATGGCTTATTCCAAGGCCTGGCGGATCATTCGCACCGCCGAAGAAGTGTTCGGCTGCAAAATGCTCTCCTCCACCATTGGCGGACAGCACGGCGGCGGCGCAGTACTGACGCCGGAAGCTCAGCAGCTCTTGGCAGCTTACCGTGCATACGAAGCCGATGTCAAAGCGTATGCACTCCAGAAATTCGAGGCCAATTTCGGCTTTTACCGCAATCTTGCCCAGCACGCTGCGCCACAGGAGCCTGTTTGAACCTCCTGCTTACCACGGCGCCCTGCCGGAGCGGTTTCTCACACCCCCGTGTCCCATATACAAGCAGAGGAGGCGCCGCCTGCACGGTACCTCCTCTTTCAAAACCAGTCACTTCTCTTGACTGTTCCGGAGCTGTCCCGCACCATCGGGCAGCTCCTCTTTTTATGTGCCTGATCCATCCCGCAGCCAGCCCTTGGCAGACCGGCAGAAAGGAGCTTTTACGATTCTCCGGTCTGATCCATGCCAAAGTCCCGTGCGGTGCTGGCAGTTTCCCACCGCAGCATGGTTTCCAACACCCGGATATCACTGTCCACATCCAGCGCATCGGACCGATACAGCTCGTCCAGCTGGTGCTCAAATCCCCCAATAATGGTATCCATGGTCGCTTCGATCCGCTGCTTGGCCTGCCGCAGATTGTCACCTTCCACCCCCGCCTGCTCAAACTGTGCATACGAATCCAGCAGTTTTTGCGTTGTCGGCAGATAATAGTTCAAAAAGGTGTCGATCCGCTCCCGCTTCTTCGGGTCCGCATCCACTGCCTGAAAAATCCTGCCGGTCAGCTCCTCGATCCGGTCGATCTTGGCAGACAGCACGGGATCTGCGATCCGGTCATTGGCGCGGCGGATGTTCCGCAGGATTCCGGAACAGCCCGTCTCCGTCTCCTTGGGCGGTTCCTCAGGCTTTTGCTGCGCCTGCCGCTGCCGCAGCAGTTCCTCCACGCCGTCAGGCGAGCGCAGCAGACATCCCAGCTCCGCATGAAGGTATGCCTTCCCGCCAAAATATCCTTTGTCGATCATCTTTCCCAGATCTTTCTCGACCCGACGGGAGGGATATCCCAAGGTGCGGGCCAGCTCCTCAACTTCCACCGCATCCCGATCCCCCATAACCGCCAGATATTTGCTGTACCGTTTCAAACTGCGGCTCATGGAGCTCCCGCTGCACAGCATGGCAACACCACCAGCCGCCATGGCAAGAGCCACCAGCAGGTCTTCCACATAATAGCTCTCGATCTCACCCAACCAGATCATCATATCGATCGGTTCTACGCAAGCCATCAGCCCGACAGCCGTCAAGACACCGCCGCCGATCTTCAGCCATCTGGCGTTCGAGGGCTTGGGCACCGGCGTGCGGGTCATCGCGCTGACCGCCGACCGCGCTTTCCCAACCGCCTTTGCTTCCACACTCTTTGCCGCCTGAACTTCACCTTCCGGCAGCGCTTTCTTTTTATTGTCGCTTTTGAACAGCTTCCAAAGCAGCAGGACAAGCGCAATCGGGGAAAGTCCTACCGCAAATAAAAATACAATCAAAGCCCACGAGGTCCACCCGGAATCTTTTTTTGTTTCATCCGCCACCGGTCATTCCCCCTTCTTTCCCAGCTTCCGCTTGTTGCCCTTATCATCCACGATGTAAGTGTGATCCAACTCTCCCTTCAAGCTTCCCAGCACAGAGTCGATATATTCCCGCCGCAGGGCGGCGCGCTCCATCTCCTCCCATTCCGTCAGTCCCTCCGGACTCTTGGCTTTTCTTGCCAGCTCATTGATGCGGTCGATCTGCTTTTGATCCATGTTCTTCTCTCCTCAGATATATCGTTTCAGTGTAATGGCAGTACGCCCTTTTTTTGTCATACCGCCGATCTCTGTCAGCTCAAATTTCCCGAATCCGCGGGCGGAAACCGTATCCCCCGCCGAAAGCACCTTGTCCGGTTTGGTACATTCCCGCCAGTTTACCTGCACCCTGCCGGATGCAATCAGCTCCGCCGCCTTCCCCCGTGCCATTTTCAGTCCCGCCGAAACCACAGCATCCAGCCGCAGGGATGAAACGGTATCCCGAAGCTCCTGACAGCGGACCTCCGGAATATGGAGATGTGCTGGGTCGATCTCCGTGACCGTCAGCTTCGCCCGTCCGGCACTGTTCCAGCCGGCAAGCAGAAAATCCGCCACGGTATCCAGCACCAGAAGGTCCGCGCTGTCCGATCCCACCAGAATATCTCCCAGCTTCTCCCGAACCACGCCCATTCCCATCAGGCTCCCCAGAAAGTCCCTGTGGGTCAGCGCGTTGTCTGCGCGAAAGGCCGCCCGCAGACAGCGGATCGGGCTTTGGCTTCCGGCATCCTCCGGCTCCAGCCAATCCGGCAGAAACATCAGCAGTTTCCGCTCCGCCCCCTCATATCCGCCCCACGGCACATACTCGCTTTCCGAGGCTCCGGCCAACCGCAGCAGATCCATGGCCGCAGCCTGCTGCTGCGGGCTGAGAAAATCCGTGGCAGCAGGGATCCCCCGTCTGCGGGTCTGCTCCAGCCGATCCAGTACCTTCGCCAGATGCAGCCGGTCTTCTCCCACGGCGCCCGTCCGGTCCAGCAAAAGACTCTTATCCATGGCGCAGCTCCTGTGTGCGAACCAGCGCGGCATAGGCGCCGTTCTTTGCCATCAGTTCCTCGTGGCTGCCCAGTTCCGCGATCCTCCCGTCTTCCACCACGGCAATGCGGTCCGCCCCGCGAACCGTGGAAAGCCGGTGGGCAATGATGATCGTGGTACGGCCCTTGGAAAGTTTTTCAAAGGTCTCCTGCAGCTTGGCTTCCGTCACGCTGTCCAGCGCGGAGGTGGCTTCATCCAGAATCAGCACCGGCGGGTCCTTCAGGAAGATCCGCGCAATGGAGATCCTCTGCTTTTGTCCCCCCGAGAGCAGGGTTCCCCGCTCCCCCACATAGGTGTTGAACCCATCCGGCATCGCCACGATATCATCGTAGATCTCTGCCAGCTTCGCAGCCTTTGCAACTTCCTCCTCCGTAGCTCCCGGACGGCCGTAACGGATATTTTCCAGAATGCTGGCAGCAAACAGGAACACCTCCTGCTGCACCACACCCACATTCTGCCGCAAAGACTCCTGCGTTACGTTCCGCACATCATTTCCGTCAATACAGATCGCGCCCTCCGTCACATCGTAAAAACGGGGCAGCAACTGGCAAAGCGTCGATTTTCCTCCGCCGGAGGGCCCTACCACCGCCACCGTCTCACCCGGACGGATATGCAGATCCACGTCATGGAGCACCGCCAAATCGTCCTGATAGGCAAAGCTCACGTGGTTCACGTCAATGCGGCCCTCCACACGGGGCAGCACCTTCGCGTCGGGCGCATCCTGAAGCGCCGGCTCTGTCCGCATCAGCTCAACAAAGCGGCCCAGCCCCGCCGTCCCGTTTGCAAACAGCTCTGCAAAGTTGGAGAGCTTGCGAACGGGATTCACAAAGGTCGTAATATACAGGCTGAAGGTGATCAGATCCACCGTGGTCATCTGTCCCTTCATAATGAAGAGTCCGCCGGCGCCGATCACCGCCGCAGACAACAGGCACAGGAAAAACTCCATGGTGGCGTTGAACCGGCCCATGGCCTTGTGGAACTGGCGTTTCGATGTTTTGTAGGTATCGTTGGAGCTGTCGAATTTTTCCAGCTCCATCTCTTCGTTGGCAAAGGCCTTGGCAGTCCGGATCCCGGAAAGGCCGGATTCAATATCGGCGTTGATGGTGGCGGTCTTCTGCTTTACCCGACGGGATGCCTCCTGCATGGAAGCCCTGCATTTCCAGACCACCAGAAAAAACACCGGAAGGATGCAGGCGATCACCAGCGCCAGCCGCCACTGGATGGTAAACATGACGGCAAGCGATCCCAGAATCGTGACGCCGGAAATGAAAATGTCCTCCGGTCCGTGGTGAGCCAATTCCGTAATGTCGAACAGATCCGCCGTCAGCCGGCTCATCAGCTGACCGGTGCGGTTGCGGTCAAAGTAGTCGAAAGACAACTCCTGCATGTGGCGGAACAGGTCCCGACGGATGTCCGCCTCCACCAGAATGCCGAAGGTATGTCCCCAGTAACAGATGACATACGTCAGCACAGCCCGCAGGGCAAACGCCGCCAGCACCACGCCCATGACCGCGAAAAAGGTCTTGTAGGCACTTTGCGGCAGCAATTCATACATACACCAGCGGGAAACGTAGGGAAACGCCAGATCGATCATCGAGATCAGCAGCGCGCAGCTGAGATCCATGATAAAAAGCTTCCGGTGCGGGCGAAAATAAGACAGAAAGATCCGCAGGGCAGAGCGCTCCTGAAATTCTTTGGTGGTCATGGAAACGATTCTCCTTCTCTTCATAACAATGCCGCATTTATCATAGCACAGTTTGCGCCTCCACGCAACGAAAGTTCCCCTCTCCCAGTTCCGAAATACAAAAAGCCTCCCCGAATGCGGCGCATTCGGGGAGGCTTTGCATCAAGTATTCTTCAGGAATTCGCCCTTCATGTAACCGCTGGTGCTGACGCCGCCCACACCGGAGAAGGTGATCTCGTACCAACCGTTCCCGGCACTCTTGACGATCTGGATCTCTGCACCGTTGGGCACCGTTGCCAGCGCCTCATGCTCGGTCCCCGGTCCGGAGCGCACACGCACGCCGTTTCCGCCGTTGACCACCACTGCCGCGCCTGCCTTCAGTGTGCCGGCCGCAGACGGCGTCTCCGGCTCCGTGGAAGGCGCTACGGCACCGGAAGCATTCACCCGGACGATGCACTCCGCCTTCTTGCTGCCGTCGGTCACCAGAATATGTACCGTGCCGTTGGAAACCGCCACCACCTTGCCGTTTTGATCCACGGAGGCAATTCCCTCGTCTTCACTGACCCACCGGTAGGTGCTGCTGCCGCCGGAAGCCCGCAATGTGTGCGACTCTCCCAGTGTTTTGATGGTAAAATCCTTGCCGCTGAGTGTCAGCCCATCCGGCAGCTTGGATACCGCTTCATAGTCGCCGGTCTCCGGTCCCTTCGGCTCCTCCGGTTCTGCGGGTTCCTCTTCATCCGGTCCTTCCGGCATCACACCGGGTTCCTGCGCATCCGGCTCTTCCGGTCCCTCCGGCATGGTGCCGGGCGTCACATCCTCTGTCGGGTTTTCCGGTGTCTGATCGCCTTTGGCCTTATTCAGCAGCTCATCTCCATAGAGCAGGTAAATCAAAAGCGCCGCCATCAGGAGGATCAATACGATCAAAGTGGGGGTAATCAAATTAAACTGCCGGCTGTGGCGGGACACCCGTCTGCCCCGTCTGGGACTGCGGCGGATCTCCTCTCCATCCCGCAGCGCCTCTTCTTCTTCGCAAAAGGGACATTCTTTATAAGTATCGGAATATTTCTCCCCGCACTTGGGGCAGCGGATCATAGCCATGATGGATCCTCCCGTATTCAGTCTATGCTTTACATAATATCGTTTTTTCCCAGCGCCGTCAAGACCGCTCTGTCGAATTTTCGGGAAATTCACACTTTCCGGATCCCATCTCTTGCTTTTATCCACCCTTACTTCTATAATAAGATGGAAAAACATCAAAACAGTTCTTTTTGGACAACATGCGGGAGGAACATACAACATGGGTACCATCCTGATCGGCATTGCCGGCGGCACCGGCTCCGGCAAAACCACACTCACCCGTCATCTAAAGGACCACTTCGGAGACAGTGTCACCGTGATCGGCCATGACAGCTACTACAAGCGTCAAACAGGCAAGACCTATGAGGAGCGGGCACAGGTAAATTACGACCACCCCAGCGCTTTTGACACCGATCTTTTGATCCGGCATTTACAGGAGCTGCTGGAAGGTCACGCGGTTCAGTGTCCGGTCTATTCCTTTTCAGACCATAACCGCACCGACGAAACTGTGACAGTCTATCCCAACAAAGTGATCATTGTGGAAGGGATCCTGATTTTCCAAAATCCCACTTTGCGGGATATGTTTGATATTAAAATCTTTGTGGAGACCGATGCAGACGTCCGCATTCTCCGCAGAGCGCTTCGGGATGTGGAGGAACGCGGCCGCACCCTGCAATCCGTAGTCACCCAGTATCTTACCACCGTCAAGCCCATGCACGAGCAGTACGTGGAGCCTTCCCGCAAATATGCGGACATTGTGGTATTGGAAGGCGGGCACAATCTGGTCGCGTTGGAAATGATTATGCAGCGCATCCAAAACCACATCGACGGGAACTGATCCCTTCCGGCGATGCCATATCGAACGGGTTGACCGCACGGCCCAAACGCCCGCCTCAGTGAAATGAGGCGGGCGTTTTTTTGTCAGGCAGGCTGCCGGACTGTTTTCCGCAAATCTGCACCGGTGCGGATCCAGTTTCTTTCACGATGTTGTTTTTCAACGCAGCGCAATACAATTCGTATTATCGCACCGCCTGTCCCGTGAGACTTCATCGACGCTTTCCGCTCTTTTTCGACAGGCGCCTCATGTCAAGGGAGTCAAGGAACAAATTGTAAGATATTTTTTTCTTTTTTTCATCAATATGTCCAGTTCTTCTCTCTGTTTCGCAGCGGCGTTTTTCCGCCCCCGCGCCTGAAAAGTTTACGTAACTATTTTATATAATTTCTTTTACGCAGAGTTATTCACATTTTCCACTTAGTTTTCAACATCCATTTTTTCTTTTATTTTCAGCACTTTAATCGTTTTTTGGTTTTTTATGGCAATTGCTGTAACGCACATCTCCACTTAGAAAATAGTTGATACTAACTATACATAAAGCAATACTTTCTCAATCCCCTTATTTCCGTCTGTCAGATCTGACGTTTTTCTCCAATCTTCCGCAAAAAAATTCAGGTAGATGTCCGGACGCAACCTGCATCTCTGATTTTTCACAGGATTCCGCCTAGAAAGAAAAGGAGACTGCCTGCGCAGTCTCCTTTTCTTGGCTTATCCGGCAATATCTCTGGTCGCATAAGCGTTGAGCTCCATGCCGGCTGTATTGCCTGCCAAATATTCGTAATACCCCTGCGCGCCGATCATGGCGCCATTGTCTCCGCACAGCTTCAGCGGCGGCAGATACAGCTTGCACCCTGCCGACCGGCAAGCCCGTTCCAAATCTGCCCGAATGACGGAGTTGGCTGCCACACCACCCGCCGCCGCCATGGTATGATATCCGGTCTGCCGCAACGCCTCCATAGCCCGGGGAACCAGCGTGTCGCTGACAGCTTGGGCAAAATCTCTGGCCAGTGCCGCGCGGTCCAATGCTTCTCCCACCTGTCGGGCATGGTGCGCCAGATTCACCACCGCTGTTTTCAATCCGGAAAAGCTCATATCCAGCGGCGCCCCGTCCACATGTGCGTGGGGCAGCGAATAGACCCCGCCCGCGGACTGCTGTGCCAAGCGGTCCATCGGTCCGCCGCCGGGATACGGAAGGCCCAGTACCCGCGCCGCTTTATCAAAGCACTCGCCTGCGGCATCATCCCTTGTTCCGCCAAGGATCTCCATTTCCGTATAGCTCCGCACATCCACCAGCAGCGTATTGCCGCCGGAAATCGCCAGTGCAAGAAACGGAGGCTCCAGCTCCGGAAACGCCAAATAGTTCGCGGCAATATGCCCGCGAATATGGTGCACAGGGATCAGGGGCACCCCCAGACCATATGCCACGGATTTCGCAAAGCTCAGTCCCACCAGCACCGCGCCGATCAGCCCCGGCGCATATGTCACCGCAACGGCATCAATATCACTGCGGGCACATCCTGCATCTCTCAGTGCCTGTTCCGTTAAAGCCGCGATCACCTCCACATGCTTTCTGGAGGCGATCTCCGGCACGACACCGCCGTACAAGGCGTGGAGATCCGCCTGCGAGGCTATGGCATCCGACAGGATGTGCCGTCCGTCCTCCACCACCGCCACAGCGGTTTCATCACAGGAAGATTCAAATGCCAGAATCTTCATGCTCTCCCCCCTTCCTTTACTGCTGCCAGGAAACCTTTGCTCCCGGTTTCATCGTGGAGTCAAAGGGGATCCGGACATATTTGTGGAATTTATCCGCCGAAAACGTATTTTCATATACAAACCGGTGTTCTTCCATCAGCTGCCGGAAATCCACCTCACCCTTTGCCAGATAAAGGGTTTTGTAATGTACGCCAAACATTTCCGTATCATAATCTGCCAGCCGCAGGCCGTTGCGGGCGTAAAACGCCAGCCGCCGCTCCGCCATAGCGGGGTCGGGAGCATGGACAGGCGCCTCCGCTTCACCGAAGATCACCGTATCCGGCTCTGTCTCCGCCAGTTTGGAAAGCATGACCGCTCCAAGTCCGCCATTCCGATAGCGGGCAGAGGTACACAAATAGTCCAGCAGCGCCCAGCCGGAATGTCCCCGCCACAGAAAACACTCTCCTACAATATTATCTCCGTCAAACAGGCACCAAGGGGTATACCACCCCTCCTGCCACATCCGCTCAATATCGGATAAGGGCTTGAGCTCCGCCGCCGGAAACGCCTCACACATATCCCGGTCATAGACCGTGCGCAGCTGCTCAATCGTCGGAAGTCTCAGTTCCATAGGTAAACTCCTTTGTCATAATGAGTGCATCCTCCTTCGGATGCTCATAGTAATTTTTCCTCCGCCCAACGCTGCGGAAGCCGCGGCTGCCATAGAGGGCAATGGCATCATAATTGGACGCCCGCACCTCCAGTGTCAAAAACGCCAGATGGTTTCCCTCTGCAAAGTTCAAAAACACCTCCAGCAGTTGAGATGCAACTCCCTGCCGCCGGCACTCCGGCAGCACCGCCACATTGGTGATATATCCTTCATCCAGCACAACCTGCAGTCCGGCATAGCCCACCACCCGGCCTGTGTCATCCAGCGCCACCAAAAAAGCGGAGAGCAGATTGTTCAGCTCTTCTGCCAGCATATTTCTGGACCAAGGTGTCGAAAAGCAGATCCGCTCCAGTTCTGCTACTTCATCCAGATGATCGCCATTCATCGGTACGATCCGCACGTGCATCTTTTGTTTTTCCATGTATGTCACCATTCTATTCCACAATCTGATCCCGCAGTTTCATCGGACTTATCCTTTTGCCTCCAGCCAGTTCTTTCCATAGTGCGCCTCTGCCGTCAGCGGCACAGACAGGGAGACGACCTGCTCCATTTCCTCCCGCAGCAGCGCGGCCACAGCTTCCGCTTCCTCCTCCGGACATTCCACGATCAGTTCATCGTGAACCTGCAGCACCATCCGGGCCGCAGGCCGCTCCGCCCGCAGACGCTTCCACACGGCGATCATGGCCAGCTTCATAATATCCGCCGCCGTTCCCTGAATGGGCATATTCAGCGCCACCCGCTCTCCGAAGGACCGCAGGTTGAAATTGGAGGACTTCAGTTCCGGCAGATCCCTCCGACGGTGAAAAACCGTCTCCACAAACCCTTTCTCCCGTGCGGTCTCCACAACCTCGTCCATATACCGGCGAACTCCCGGGAAGGTGGCAAAATACGCCTCCATATAAGCTTTCGCCTCCGCCACCGTCACCCCGATGTCCTGACTGAGTGAAAATGCCGAGATCCCGTATACAATGCCGAAATTGACAGCCTTGGCGCTGCGGCGCATTTCGGCTGTAACCGCCTCCGGCGCAACATGAAACACCTGCGCCGCCGTGGCGGTGTGGATGTCCTGACCGCCGGCAAAGGCTTCCCGCATCGCTTCATCTCCGGCAATATGGGCCAGAAGCCGCAGCTCGATCTGTGAATAATCCGCATCCACCAGTACACAGCCCGCTTCCGGCACAAACATACGGCGGATCTCACTGCCCAGATCAGTCCGTGTGGGAATATTCTGCAGATTCGGCTCCGTGGAGGAAAGCCGTCCGGTGGCTGTGACGGTCATCTGGAAGGACGTCCGCACACGCCCGTCAGGATCTATGGCTTTCAGCAACCCGTCAGCATAGGTGGAGCGCAGCTTTGTCAGCTGGCGGTATTCCAGCACCGCCCCCACAATGGGCGCCTCATAGCGAAGTTTTTCCAGAACATCGGCATTGGTCGACCAACCGGTTTTGGTCTTTTTGCCATGGGGCAGGCCCAATCTGCCGAACAAAACCTCTCCCAGCTGCTTGGGAGAATTGATATTGAAGGTCTCTCCCGCCATCGCGTAAATCTCCTGCTCCAGAACCGACGCTCTGCGCGACAGGCTTTCTCCGAACTCCGACAATGCGCGGGCATCCACCTTGCAGCCTGCCCGTTCCATCTCCGCCAGCACACGGCACAGCGGCAGTTCCACCGTCTCAAACAGCTCCCACATCTCCTGCTCCCGCAGCTTAGGCGCCAGCACGCCGTACAGCGCATCCACCGCTCCGGCGTAGCTGCCCAGCGCAGCCTCTGCCGCCGCGGCATCTCCCAGCAAAGAGAAGGCATCCTTTTCCAGATGCAGCGGCTTGGGCAGCTCCTCATTCAAGTAAGAGACAAACAGACGCTCCAGATCATAGCTTCCCGCTGTGGCATCCAGCAGATAAGCCGCCAGCGCCGTATCAAATACAAACCCCTCCGCGGGAAGGCCGTTGTCCAGCAGGGTGCGCATCAGATCTTTTACATGATGGGCAGCCTTTTTTACATCCTCCGAAAACAGCGCCCGCAGGAAGCCGTTCCAGTCCCCTTGATAGGCTTCAAAAAACAGCTCTGCCGTCACCGCAGCCTCCGCTCCGGTATGGCACACAACCGCAAGCCCTGTCAAATCCGGCAGCGGGAGCACCGCGACATGATCCGCTGCGCGCCACGCAGCCAGCAGCTCCGCTGCCCGCTCCGGCGCCGTCACCTTCTCCACCGTCATGTCAAGCGGCGCCGCATGCTGCTCCTCAGCGCTGTCCATCGGCTTCAAATCAAACTTTTCAATCAGCTTGCTGAACTCCAACCGCAAAAACAGCGGATAAGCCGTCTCTTTCGGGCTTTGCACCAGATTGTCCTCCGGACGGAAATCCAGCGGCGCATCGGTGACAATGGTGGCAAGCCAATAGGAATGACGGGCAGCCTCTTCTCCCGCCGCCAGTTTTTTTAATGCCGCGGGCTTGGCCTCCACCTCCGGCATACTGTCATACAACGCGTCAATGCTGCCGTATTTTTGAATCAGCGCCATCGCGGTTTTTTCGCCGATCCCGGGAACTCCCGGTATATGGTCAGAGGCATCCCCCATCAGCGCCTTCAAATCAATCATATGAATGGGGTCAAAGCCATACTGCTCCCGAAACGCGTCCGGCGTCATGTCCTTGGTGGTGGTCTGTCCCATACGGGTGGAAACCAGCTTCACCTTGGTATGCTCCGTAATCAGCTGCAGCGAGTCCTTGTCCCCCGTTACCACCACGCACTCCCAGCCGGCGGCCTCACATTTGCGGGAGATGGTCCCGATCAGGTCATCCGCTTCCCAGCCCTCCAGCTCATATCCGGGGATATTCAGCGCATCCAGAACCTCTTTCAGCACCGGCATCTGCACCCGCAGCTCCTCCGGCATAGGCTTCCGGGTGGACTTGTAAGACTCGTCTGCGGTATGGCGGAACGTGGGTGCGTGCACGTCAAAGGTAACGCATACCGCATCCGGCTGTTCCTCGCCTTTCAGACGCAAAAGGGTCGTAAGAAAACCGAATACCGCATGGGTATAAAGGCCGTCCCGGGTCGTCAGGGGGCGAATGCCGTAATAGGCGCGGTTGATGATGGAGTTGCCGTCAATGACCATGAGTTTCATGGAGAGTCCTCCCGGTTGTGATTTCTTCATAATTTAATTAGTATACCCCAGTTTCTCCGATTACGCAACCCGGATCGGAAGCCCGCCTTCTTCTCTTCGGGCTGCCGGAAAATCGCGCCGCGAAGTTTATGGCAGATTGAGCAAATCGCTCCGGGCCGGATGTCAGGCGGATGCCGCTTGGCCTGCTTGCCGATGAGACGGCGGTCGATCTGATCCTGACAGCGATTTATGATCCGATTTCGGGGAGGGCTTGTATGGAGTTTTTGCCGGAGCACGGAAAGGGACGGCAGCGCTGTCTGCTGCCGCCCTTGACTGCCCGCCAGATCAGAGCTGCCCTTCGCGGCCCATTTTCCTCATCAGTTCTTCAAATTCTGCGCAATCACGCAGAAAGGCATATTCATCTTTCCTGTTCAGCTCCTCGCAAAGAGAATCCGCCACTTTACTTGAAAGAGCCGTTACCTCTGTTCCGTCCAAATTGCAGTACAACTTACAATTCTGCGCTTTCCATTCTTTTCTCATAGCAGGCAGCATTTTTGAAAGAATAGATAAACTTTCGTCTTTATCCTTCTTATCTAATGCAAGCTGCAGATGGGCATTGTAACGCATCCATTCCGGAAGAGAAAATGTGCAGGTAATTGTTTCGTACATATCCGCAAAAAAATCCGCATCCGTATTGCGGTTTTCGTGTAACGCTGTTTCAAGCATATTGATCAAAGCGGTTTGTATCTCCGTAACACCGTTCAATATTCTGTGTTCCCAGAGTTTTTCTGCGTCTGTGTATTTTTTCTGCTGCTGGTAAAGAATTGCAAGCTGCTCTTCTTTGTCTATTGCGGAGAATGGCAGCGTATTGATCAGTTCCTCTGCCTTTGAATATTCGCCCCGATTTCTTGCATAGGAAATCAGCATACTAATTGCTATATCTCTGATTTCTGGAATTTCATTTACAGACAGCCTTTTATAAAAAGCTTCAAATGTTTCCTCATATTGCTCCGGCTCTGATACACCATAAAGAAATCTTGCGCCGTCTAAATAAAGAATCGCAGAATATACCAGCTCATCACAAGTGGGATACTCATGTATCTTGTCAATGGCCATCTGAAAAGCCGTTTGATAATCCTGTTCCTGAACGACCTTATCCAGTTCATTGACAAAGTTTTCAATCTCTACATCCGTTAAATCTTCATTGAATGACAGGAGTGTGTTCAGATCCATTCTCAATAGGCGGGCAAGCGCCGGTAACAGGGTGATATCCGGATAGGTGCCGCCTTTTTCCCACTTATTTACAGCCGGCGCGGATACGCCCAGACGCTCGGCAACCTGCTCTTGTGTGAATGACAATTCTTTCCGCTTTTCCCGGATGATTTGATTGATTTTCATCAGCAAGCCTCCTCTGTATTCATACTTTTATGGTAGCAGAACAGGATTTAAGGCACAATAGCGCCGTTGTTCAATTGATGATCGAAAAAATTAACCAACCGTTAAAGGAAGCAACAGACTCTTGACTCCCCTCTGCCGCGCGCAAGGCGTCCAAGCGGGAAGGAAGCCGGAGAAGATGGCCGGGCAGACAGCAAGGCTCCGCTCAGAAAGAGCGGAGCCTCATCCTGCCAGAACCGTGCAGGCATATTTTTGAGCAGGAGCCATCCGGCAAGGGGCTTCGTCCGCCGGACGCCCTTCAGCGGCGATAAGGAACCGGATCATCGGTCAGATTCAGCAGATAGTCCACGCTGGTTCCGTAAAAGCGTGCCAAAGCAATCAAGGACGCACTCGGAATATCCAGCAGCCCGCTTTCGTAGCGGGAGTACGTCGCTTGCGACACATGCAGCACCGACGCCAGCGCCGCCTGATTCAGATCGCGGTCCTCCCGCAGATTCCGCAGCCGGTGATACATGAACATCCCTCCTTGTTTTTATTGTAGAGTATGCAAAAATCGCATCTTGATTTTTATGCGTTTTTCGCATAAAATAGAAAAACAAGGGGGTGGGCTTTCTTATGGAACAATCCGATATGATCCTCTGGCGTATCTGGGTAAGCACAGCCCAGCGCATTGTGTCCTTCCATCCCGTAGAAGGCTTCCAGCTGCTGGAATTCCACGATCGGGAGTTATTCTTTCGATGTGTGGATGAATATACCCGCCAACGGTACCGCTACCAATAATTTTTTCTTTTTTCAGTAGACAAATCTCCGGTTTTAGCGTATACTCGCTTCAACGATATATTATTAAATTTTATGATTGTCATAAGATTTGATAATGTTGGAATTCAAATCAGAAGGAGTGGTTCTATGTTTGAAAGCTATGCCGGTAAGATCAACCGAAAACTGCTGAAAAAGCGCCGCATCATCAACGCGGCAGCCGGTCGGGAACCGGCGGATCTGGTGCTGAAAAACGCCTCCTACGTCAACGTGTTCTCCAACAAACTCTGCCGCGCGGATATTGCTGTGGCAGAAGGTCTGATCGTTGGCATGGGTACCTACTCCGGAAAAAAGGAAGTGGACTGCACCAGCAGCATTGTGCTGCCCGGCTTTCTCGACGCCCACATCCATCTGGAAAGCTCTCTGGTCAGTCCCACGGAATTTGTGAAAGCGGTCCTTCCCCATGGTACGACCACTGTGATCACCGACCCCCACGAAATTGCCAACGTCATGGGCACCGACGGCATCGAATACATGCTGCAAGCCACAGAAGGGCTCCCCGTGGATGTGCGGTTCATGCTGCCCTCCTGCGTTCCCGCCACACCGCTGGACGAATCCGGCGCCGTGCTGGATTACAGAGCGATCGACAGCTTCTACGACCACCCCAGAGTGCAGGGTCTGGCGGAGATGATGAATTTTGTGGGAACCATCGCCGGAGACGAACAGTGTGTGGAAAAAATCGTGGCAGCACAGGCGCACCACAAAAAAATCGACGGACACGCTCCGGACCTTCGGGAAAACGATCTCAATGCTTACATTGCCGCAGGCGTTTACTCTGACCACGAGTGCCACGACCTGCAAGACGCCATTGCCAAGCTGGAGCGCGGGCAGTTCATCATGATCCGGGAAGGGACTGCCGCCCGGAATCTGGAAGCGCTGGTGCCCCTCTTGTGCGATCAATACAGCGAACGGTGCATGTTCTGCACGGATGACAAGCATCCCAACGACCTTCTGGAAAAGGGCCACATCGACTACATTGTCAAGGAAGCGATCCGTCTGGGCGCCGATCCCATTACCGCAGTAAAGGTAGCATGCCATAACGCCGCCCGGTATTTTCTGCTGAATAACCGGGGAGCCATCGCGCCGGGCTATCTGGGTGATTTTGTCATCATTGACGATTTTGAGCACTTCAATATCAAACAGGTCTACAAAAAGGGTATGCTGATGGTGGAAAACGGGATCGTGCGGGACTTCCCCTCCCCGACCATCGAGCAATATCTGACAGACCGCGCCCACAGCACCTTCCACGTGGACACTCTGACAGCCGAAGATTTCTCCGAGCACCGTCCGCGGGGCATCATCGGCATGGTCAACGGGGAAATCACCACTTTAGATGCCGGATATTCTGACCGCATTGATGTCGAATATGATATCTTGAAGATCGCCGTAGTAGAGCGCCATAAGAACACCCGTCATATCGGGATCGGCTTTTTGCAGGGTTATGGTCTCAAATCCGGCGCTGTTGCAACTTCCATTTCCCACGATTCTCACAACATCATCGTGGTGGGCACCAATGAAGCCGACATGGCGGCAGCGGTAAACCGGGTCACAGCGCTCAACGGCGGCATCGTCGTCTGGGATCATGGTTCTCCGGTGGCGGAGGTTCCTCTGGCCATTGCCGGCATTATGAGCGACGAGCCGCTGATCACCGTAAACGAAAAGCTGGAAACCGCCAAGGAGCAGGCATACGCACTGGGTGTCAGCCGCGGCATCGATCCTTTTATGACGCTCAGTTTTATGGCGCTTCCGGTCATTCCCTCCCTGCGGATCACGACCCGGGGCGTATTCGATGTGGGAAGCCAAAGTTACGTTTAAACGCTCCCATTGCTTTCAAACGCTTTCTTTACTGTTCTCCACATGAAAGGAGGTCGTTTCGCTAATCAAAAAACAGTGTTTTCGAAAAAAGATTGGTCTTCCTATTATGAATACGCTATTGTTCCTCGATAAGTATATTGTAAAATATAGAGGAGATGGTCTGTCTGGACTATAAAAAAAGTAAAACGCTCATCAGTCTCGCATTGATTGTCGGAAACAGTGTTTTTTATTTAAGCTTCTTGCTTACAGAAAACCGTCTTGGCAATTTTTTATATCTTCCTGTTGTTCTGTTTTTTGTGATAAGATTTGTTCTTTCCCTATTGCAAAATAAACACGCAGGGAAACACGGACAAGAAATTCCTTATCCACATTGGTATGACCTGTTTTAAGCATACGCTGAAAACCAAAAGGCTCCGCGGGAGATCAAAGCCCTGCGGAGCCTTTTTCCACGCTCAACATCTCTGCATCTCGATGAAGCGGCCGGATAAACCCGATTCATGCAAGCAGGATTTCTCCGTTCGGGTATTGACAAATTTACTTTAAAGGGTTAAACTGATGATGTTTTTGATCTATGCGGCATGGCCGCAGCTGTCGATTGGACCGCGGAGGAGGGATTTCCCCCCTCTCTTTTTGTCCAATACCGTCTATGATTACACAAAAAGGAGAGCCCTTCCATGAAACGAGAAAGCTTCCAATCCCGTTTGGGATTCCTGCTGGTGAGCGCAGGATGCGCCATCGGCATCGGCAACGTCTGGAAATTCCCTTATGTCACCGGACAAAACGGCGGCGGCGTGTTCGTCCTGTTTTACCTGCTGTTTCTGACCATCATGGGTGTTCCCATCCTTACCATGGAACTGGCAGTGGGACGTTCCAGCCGCAAGAGTGTCATTCAAGCCTTCCACACTCTGGAGCCGGCAGGCAGCAAATGGCACATTCACGGCTGGGTGGCCATTGCCGGCAACTACATTCTGCTGATGTACTACACCACCGTCTGCGGCTGGATGTTCGGCTATTTCTTCAAATTTCTGGCCGGTGTGTTCAGCGGTCTGGACAATGCCTCTATCAACAATGTGTTCACCTCCATGCTGGCTTCCCCCGCAGAAATGACAGGCTGGATGGTGCTCAGTCTGGTGCTCGGCGTGCTGGTGTGCAGCATCGGACTGCAAAACGGTCTGGAGCGGATCACCAAGGTCATGATGCTGGGACTTCTGGGTCTGATCGTCGTTCTGGCGATCCACAGCCTGACTCTGGAAGGCGCGTTGGAGGGCGTGAAGTTCTACCTGCTGCCGGACTTTGAACGGGCCATGGACGTCGGTCTTTTCAACGTGATCGTAGCTGCCATGAATCAGGCCTTCTTCACCCTCAGCCTCGGCATGGCCGGTATGCAGATCTTCGGCAGCTACATGAGCAAGGACCATACCCTTACCAGTGAGTCCATCCGGATCTGCCTGCTGGATACGTTTGTGGCGCTGATGGCAGGTCTGATTATTTTCCCCGCCTGCTTCAGCTTCGGCGTAGAGCCCAACGTCGGTCCTCCGCTGATTTTTGAAACCCTGCCCAACATTTTTGCCAACATGGCAGGCGGCCGCATCTGGGGCGCGCTGTTCTTCCTGTTTATGACCTTTGCCAGCTTTTCCACGGTCACGGCCGTCTTCGAAAATCTTCTGGCCTCCTGCCGGGATACGTTCGGCTGGAGCCGCAAAAAATCCGCTCTGCTCAACGGCCTGTTCCTGCTGGTTGCCTGTATGCCCTGCGTACTCGGTTACAACGTCTGGAGCGGTGTCTCTTTGATCCGCGGCATGAACATCATGGACTCGGAGGACTTTTTGGTCTCCAACCTGATCCTGCCGGGCGGCTCCCTGATTTTCCTGCTGTTCTGCGTGACCAAGTGGGGCTGGGGCTTCGACAAGTATCTGGAGGAGGTCAATACCGGAACAGGCATCCGGATGTCCAGAAAATTCAAGCCGTTCTTCCAGTTCGTGCTGCCGGTTTTGATTTTGCTGATCCTGATTCTGGGACTGGTCTGATCCCCGCCTGAACACACCGTTCATCAACCTGTTATAAGAAAAAGGAACGTCCCGTCGGGACGTTCCTTTTTGTTTCCATCAGACAAATTTTTGCTGCTTTCTCCGGAAAAGCGCTGCGGAAACAGCGGCTTCCTCCACAGGAAACCCCACTCTGTCTCCAAACCGTTACAGACCCCGCCAAGACTCCGGACGCAGGCGGCTGAGATCCTGCTCAGCCCGGTCGATCTCCGCCAGCATAGCCGGCTGATCGCCGTTCAAGGTGCCCTTCAGCACCAGATAGTTGCTGGCATGGTTCATGCGGAACACGCTGCCCGGACTGTCCAGATTTTCCACCAGAAGACGTGTCTCCTGCAGCACCTGCGGCTGGGTCAGCAAGCGGAAGCTCCCCTCCCGCACCCAATCGTACAGCGGAGTCTCCGGTTCCACCATCAGCGTCAGCATTCCGATATATTCCGGATTCATGGCGTTAAACGCTCTGGCGGTCTCCACGGCATGCTGCTCCAGAAGCTCCGGTCCGCCAAGCCCTGTGATGGCAGTGACGGACAACGCGATGCCGTTGCAGCGGATCTTCTGCCCCATTTCCACAATGGCTGCCGCCGGATGGCCCTTGCGCATCAGCTTCAGCACCTCGTCGCTGCCGGACTCCAATCCCATATAGACCATGGTAAGGCCCTTTGCACGAAGCGTCTGCAATTCCTCATCGGTGCGGATACGGATAGAGGAGGGGGAGGCATAGCTGGTGACCCGCTGGCATTCCGGAAACAATTCCCGAATGGTATCCAGAATCACATAAAGTTCCGATGCCTTCCGCACCAGCGCGTCTCCGTCTGCCAGAAACACCTTGTCCACATGGCGGTAACGCGCGCGTGCCATCTGGAAATCCTCCAGAATTTCCTCCAAGGGCCGCAGGGCGAACCGTTTTTCCTTATACATGCTGCAAAAGGCACAGGTGTTATGGCTGCACCCGTAAGTCACCTGAACGATCAGGCTGTATGCCTCAGAGGGCGGACGATAAACAGATCCGTAATATCTCATACGCCCAATGCCTCCAGCGCAGACAGCTTCAGGCATACGCACAGCACAGCAATGGCCTCCCGCAGCTCCTCCACCGGCGGCAGAGACGGGGCAATGCGGATATTGCTGTCCTTGGGGTCCTTCCCATACGGGAACGTGGCGCCGGCGCCGGTCATGGTAACCCCCGCCTCCCTGCACAGCTCCAAAGTCCGTTTGGCAGTTCCGGGCATCGCATCCAGAGAAATAAAGTAGCCGCCCTTGGGATACTTCCAATCCGCGATCTCCAGAGGCGCGATCTCCCGTTCCAGCGTCTCTGTTACACAGCGGAACTTGGGCGCCATGATCTTCGCCCGCTCACGCATCATCTCCAGCATGTGGGCCTTGTTCTGCAAAAACAGAACCTGCCGCTGCTGATTGACCTTGTCAAATCCGATGGTCTGGATGTCAATGAGTTTCTTCATATAAGCCATGTTCCCCTCAGAGCAGGCAAAACAGGCGATGCCGGCGCCGGGCATGGTAATTTTGGAAGTTGAGAAAAATTCAAAAACCATGTCGGCATTGCCATTTTCCTCACACAGGGACAGCATATCCGGGAAAGGCGTGAAGGGCCCCTCAAATTCATGGATGCAGTACGCATTGTCCCACATGATGAGGAAGTCCGGCGCGGCAGGCTTCAAAGCCGCCATGCGGCGAATGACCGCATCGGAGAAGATGATCCCTTCGGGGTTGGAAAACTTCGGCACACACCAGATTCCCTTGACCGCAGGGTCCTGCACGGCGGCTTCCACCGCGTCCATATCGGGGCCTTCCTCCGTCATGGGGATGGAAAGCAGTTCAAACCCGAATGTCTCCGTGACCTTGAAATGCCGGTCATAGCCCGGCACAGGACACAGCCACTTCACACGCTCCTCTTTGCACCAAGGTCTCGGACTATGCAGCAGGCCGTGGGTATAGGCCTTGCTGATGGTGTCATACATCAGCTGCAGGCTGGAATTGCCCCCCACAAAGACCTGCTCAGGCCGGCACCCCAGCACCTCTGCGAACAGCCGTCTTGCCGCAGGAATCCCCGCCAGCTCGCCGTAAGTCCGAACGTCAATCCCGTCGGTAACATAGTCAGCCGGATCCCGCATCAACTCAAAGAGGCCGTTGGCCTGATCGATCTGCTCTTTGCTGGGCTTGCCCCGCGCCATATTCAGGTTCAGGTTCTTCTCCTTCAGGGCACGATATTCTTGCTGTACGCGGGTATACTCCGCTTTGCGCTCCTCGGCATTCATCCGGGCATACGTCATGATAGGCCATCCTTTCCCTCCGGCATGTCAAACAGCGTCATGCTGTGATCCGCCGGAAATCATGCTGTTAATCTCAAAATTGCTATACAAAAATCGCTATACAGGTTTACAGTATACCTTATTTCTCATGTAACTGACAAGATGTGTTTCACTGGCAAATTTCACAAAACACCATACCCCCGCTGTGTGCCAGCGGGGGTGTATGGAAATACATTTAGCTATGGACGCAGCACTCATGTGCCGCAGCTGCAGGTCGTTCCGCCTGTCTCAGCACAGGCGATGGCAGGTTCCCGCTGTCCCGTTGTTACACCGAAGCGGACCGGAACCGTCACGCAGACCCGCTGGGTAATGGTAACCGTACACGCCGTTCCGTCTGCCGCTGTTTCACAGCAGACCCGCGGCGCTCCCTGACAGGCAACTACCGCCGTGCCCACCACGGCCGTCGGAGCCAGCTCCAGCTGCTGGATCACATCCACGCACTGTGTTACGACCTTATTGCATCCGCCCACAGGACAGCTCTCCTCCCCTTGATAGGGCAACATCGGCTCGTGCTCATAGGCTTCATTGATTCTCAAAAAGGATCCCTCATTTCCAGGAAATTGTATCCACGCGGATACGCTCCATTCTATGCGATCCCCGCTTTGAGTGTCCCTGTCAAAAAACGCCTTCCCGCTTCCAGAAGATTTCCGCAGCCCGGGCCAAAGCCTCCGGCGCTTCTGTATTGACCGTATGCCCGCTGCCGCCGATCCAATGCAGCTCCGCCGGAAGCCTGTCTGCAAGCTCCCGTGCCGCCCGCCGGTTGGCCCGGTCCCGTTCCCCGCACACGATCAGCGCCGGACATTTCAGCGTCCCAAGCATCTCGCTCAAATCCAGCTTCTCCATAGAACCGCTCAGCCGCAGCATTGCCCGTTTCGTAAGCCCGCTCTCCCGAAACGCACGCTCCGGCAGCAGATGAAACACGGCATTTTGAAGCCGCAGCAACCCCGTTGGCGTCCGGTATTGAGGGGCGATCAGCAGCAGAGACGCCGTCTTTTCGGGATGGTGCAGCGCATAGTCCAAAGCCAGTACCGCCCCCAGAGAAAGTCCGCCGAGATGCACCGGCCCGCAGCAGGCCTCGCAGATCTGGCACACAGTCTGATAGAGCCGGTCATACACAGGCTCCGGACAATCTGCGAACAGATCCGGACAAAGAATATTCGCTCCATTCGGAAGCATTTCCAGCATACCCTTCCACGATTCCGGTCCCTGCCCCAAACCATGCAGCAAAATTCTCTCCAAGGTATCACCCCTTCCTATGATTTTTCAGTATACCATACCTCGACTTTTTTGCAAAGAAGTCCTATGTTCATACGCAAGGCGGCCTGCAAACCATGTCCGCCAATAAAACCGCGCAGCATGATGCAGCGCCCGAGCCTCCCTGTTTTCCGCCCCCAGAGTCGGGTTCTTCCTATAGAGAACCTTCCGCGTACACCCTGCGCCTCCGTTTTTTTGAAATTTTTCGTTTTTTCCTTGTTAAAAAGCAAACGTTCATTGACTATTCAGGTCCTTCTGCTGTAAAATACAGTAAAGATGCACAAACGCGTGGCAAACGATTACCTTTGTTTGTGTGTCCCTACACAGTCTCCCCCTGTTTTCGCAGGAGGCCAGTTGTATTCCATGATTCAGCGCTCCGCTCCCCTGCGGAGCACCGCGCTCATTTTTTAAAGGAAAGGAAGACACACCCCATGAACGAAAAAAACCTGAAAGTTCTGGCGGCCGAGATCCGACTGGAGACGCTGAAAGTCATCCACTCCCGCGGTTTCGGTCATGTGGGCGGCTCCATGGATCTGGCAGACCTGATGGCCGTTCTGTACGGCGAGGTCATGAAGTTCGACCCCAAGAACCCCCGCTGGGAGGATCGTGACTGGCTGGTTCTCAGCAAAGGTCATGCCGGCCCTGTGGCATATGCCACCTTCGGCCTCATGGGCTACTATCCCATGGAAGAAGCCTATACGCTGAATCAGCCCGGCACCAAGTTTCCCAGCCACACCGACCGCAAGCTGACTCCCGGCGTGGATCTGACCACAGGGTCTCTGGGACAGGGCGTTTCCACCGCCACCGGCGCGGCACTGGGTAATAAAATCGATGGCCGTAACAACCATGTCTTCTGTGTCATCGGTGACGGCGAGGCCGATGAAGGTCAGGTCTGGGAAGGCCTCCACTTTGCCTATGCCCACAAGCTGGACAATATCATCTACATCATTGATAACAACGGTTATCAGCTGGACGGCCCGACCGACGATATTCTGGCTCACGGCAGCCTTGCCAAGAAGGCAGAGGCTTTCGGTTTGTACACGCAGGAGATCGACGGTCACGACGTAAAGGCCATTTATGATGCCATCCAGAACGCTTATGCCAAGAAGGGCGTGCCCAGCTGCATCGTGCTGGATACCTGCAAGGGCAAGGGCGCTACCTTCGCCGAGCCCAAGCATGACCACTCCTCTCAGCCCAGCGAGGAGCAGTGGGCAGAGGCACTGGCCGCAGCCGAAAAGGCTCTGGAAGACGCCAAAAACGCTTAAAGGAGGGAAAGAACGATGAACGTGAAACTGATTGGTGAACACAAGAAGGACTCCCGGGCCTGCCGGGACGGTCTCGCTCTGACCCTGAACGAGATGATGGCAGAGGACAAGTCCATCTGCTACGTGGACTGTGACCTGATGGGCTGCATCAACACGAAGCAGCTGATGAAGAATTATCCCGACCGCGCTTTTGAAGCCGGTATCGCCGAAGCCAACGGCGCCGGCGTGGCTGCGGGCCTTGCCGCCACCGGCAAGAAGGTGTTCTATCATTCCTTCGGCACCTTCTCCTCCCGCCGCTGCTACGATCAGATCTATATGTCCGCCGCCTATGCCGGCCTGAGCGTCCGCGTTCTGGGCAGCGACGCCGGCGTGACCGCGGCCTTCAACGGCGGCACTCATATGCCTCTGGAGGATGCCGCCATGTATTTGAGCATCCCCGAGACCACTGTGCTGGACCCTGCCGACTACGATCAGCTGGCCAGCATCACCCGCCAGCTGGCAAATGTGGAGGGCGTTTCCTACACCCGTTTTGTCCGCAAGGGGATCATTCAGGTTTACGGTGAAGGCTCTGAATTCGAGATCGGCAAGGGCGTTGTCCTGCACGAGAGCGAGAATGACGCTGCCACCATCATCACCTCCGGCATCATGGTGGACGAAAGCCTGAAAGCCTATGAAGCGCTGCAGGCCGAAGGCATCCATGTCCGTGTCATTGACATGTTCACATGGAAGCCTCTGGACGAGGAGCTGGTCATCAAGGCCGCCAAGGAGACCGGCGCCATCGTTACCGCCGAGAACCACAATGTCACCTGCGGTCTGGGCAGCGTGGTTGCCAACTGTCTGGCAAAGAACTGCCCCACCGTGCAGGAATTTGTGGGCGTGCAGGATCTGTTCGGTCAGGTGGGTCCTCAGGATTATCTGATGGACACCTATGGCCTGCGTGCCGCCAACATCGTGGAGGCCGTCAAAAAGGCCGTGGCCCGCAAGTAAGCATTTGTTGACCCCTGACCCGGCGTATTGCCGGGTCAGCGTCAGATAATTTTTTATTCAAAGGAGAGTTGATTCCAATGGCCAAAACAATGGATGCTTTTTCCGCCTCTCTGATGGCCGATAAGCGCGAGATCATCTTTGCTCCCACCGTGTATAAATTCCAGACCTTCGCTCAGATGGCGGAGGAGTTCAAGCTGAACGAGCGGGACGTGGTTCTGACCAACGAGTTCATCTACAAGCCCTTCATGGAAGAGCTGGGTCTGAAGTGCCAGTTCGTCTTTCAGGAAAAGTTCGGCGCCGGCGAGCCCTCTGAGGAAATGATCCAGACCATGTACGACGCCATCCCCTACGAGAGCTATGACCGTGTCATCGCCGTGGGCGGCGGCGCCATTCTGGACCTGTGCAAGCTGCTGGGCTGCAAGCGTCCCGACACCGTGCACAACCTGTACTTCAAGCGCTTCCCTGTGGTCCACGAGAAGGACGTCATCGCCGTGCCCACCACCTGCGGCACCGGCTCTGAGTGCACCAACATCTCTGTGGCCATCGTCAAGGACGAGAAGGACGGGGTCCTCACCGGCGGCGAGACCAAGCTGGGTCTGGTGTCCGACGACATCATCCCCAACAAGGTCTGCCTGATCCCCGACCTGCTGCGCACCCTGCCCTATAAGCCCTTCGCCTGCTCCGCCATCGACGCGCTGGTGCACGCAACCGAGTCCTTCCTGAGCCCCCACCGCAAGACCATCACCAGCGAGCTGTTCAGCGAGAAGGCCATGGACATGATCCTCAAGGGCTTCAAGCTGCTGGACGAGAAGGGTCAGGACGCCCGGTTCGAGTATATGGACGAATTCGTGACCGCCTCCTTCTATGCCGGCATCGCGTTCCTGAAGGCCGGCTGCGGCCCTGTCCACGGCATGAGCTTCCCCTTGGGCGGCACCTATCACGTGCCTCACGGTGAGTCCAACTATATGCTCTTCGGCGCCATCATGGACTACTATGATGAGAAGAACCCCGACGGCGAGATCATGAAGTTCAAGAATCTGGTGGCTGGTATTCTGGGCTGCGAGCCCAAGGACGCCATCCCCGAGATGAACGCTCTGCTGCAGCGCATCCTGCCTCTGCGTCCTCTGCGGGACTGCGGCTTTACCGAGGCTGACTTCAAGGCATTCCCCCTCAGCGTGGAAGCCAACCAGCAGCGCCTCATGACCAACGCCTACTATCCCTTCGATCTGGAGTCCGAAGAGGCCATCTATCGGAAGTGCTATTGATCTGCAACAACGATCATAACCACAGTCCATCAAAAAGAGCGGCGGGGCATCCTTTGGATGTCCCGCCGCTCTTTTCATTTCATCCGAAAGCTGTCGCTCTTTCCGCTCTGCTCCGGCAGCCCCTTCATCCTGCGCCTTCAAACCGCCGAATCGCGCAGCAGATCCTCCATATTGCGGATCAACAAGCATTCGGGCACGTCTCCTCCGCGAATCGCCGCTCCGGAAACATACCCCGGAAAGCTTTTGACTTCCCGATAGCTTTTATCCGAACCTGCTGCCGACTCCCGACGGAGCTGGGAACGGATTCCGATTCCCAGACATTTCGCCTGAGCTTCCTGATGCACCCAAAGGGAGATGCACGCCTCTTCCGTATCTGCCCCCAATCGCTTCATGAGACGGGGACTGATCGGACGGATCCGTTCAATATCTACGCCGATCGGCTGGCAGGCAATGCCTGACATGACCGCCCCCTCTGTATGACTGAGATTGAAATGCACCTGCGGAGCCTCCGGAAACCACGGTTTTCCCATAGAAGTCACTTCCACCGCGGGAAGAGATTTCCAGCCATACTGCTCCCGCAGGGCAAGCCTTAAAAGCAGCCACGCGCACAACGGTTCCCTTCGTGCTTCCGGCCGCAGCCTCAGCAGACGCTCCTGCCGCGTTTCGGGCAGCAAGGGCAGCAGGCGCAGGAAATCTCTGCTTTCCAGAGTCCCCTCCAACCGAACAGCCCACAGGCTTGTGTCCATCCTTCCCCCTCCTTTTGTAACATTTTATTTTATGAAATGTTCTAATCTTTGTAAATGAATACTCCTCACAAAATTTTTTCAAAATTTTTGTGAAAAAAAAGAGGATTTTTTTGTTTCACGGGGTATAACAAGAGTGTCGCGAAACAGGCAGGGTCTGTCTGTGTCCCTTTTATCCTGTATGAGAAGCGGGAATTTTGGCTAAACTGACCGAAAGGAGGCCGTCCATGGCATTCCCTCAGCACTTTTTGGATGAGCTGATGGCGCGCAGCGACATTGTAGACGTGGTGGGCAGCTATGTTCAGCTGACCCGCAAGGGCGCCAATCTTTTCGGGCTGTGCCCCTTTCACAGCGAAAAAACCGGCTCTTTTTCCGTAGCACCGGATAAGCAGATCTACTATTGTTTCGGCTGTAAAAAAGGCGGCGGCGTCGTCAACTTTATTATGGAAGAGGAGAACCTCTCCTATCCGGAAGCGATCCGTTTTCTGGCAAAGCGCGCCGGAATGGAGGTCCCGGAAGAGGAGGGGGACCGGGAAGCCAGCCGCCGCAGGCAGAGACTTCTGGATTTGAATCGGGACGCCGCCCGTTTCTATCATCATCTCTTACAGCAGCCGGAGGGGCAGGCTGTGCGAGACTATCTGGACCGCCGGCAGATCCGTTGGCCCACTGCCGTAAAATTCGGCATGGGTGCCTCGCTTGACTCCTGGGACACGCTGTTGACCGCCATGGTCCAAAAGGGCTACTCAAAGGCGGAGCTTTTGGCAGCAGGCCTGATCGTTCAAAATAAGAACGGCGGATTTTATGACAAATTCCGCAACCGGCTCATGCTGCCGGTCATTGACACGCGGGGGGACGTGGTTGCCTTCGGCAGTCGGGTTCTGGACAAATCGGAGCCCAAATATATGAACTCCTCGGAAACGCCGGTTTATTCCAAGCGGCGGGTGCTTTATGGCCTGAATCTGGCAAAAAAAACCAAGCGGCCCAATATCATCCTTTGTGAAGGAAATCTGGATATTGTAACGCTCCATCAGGCCGGCTTCGACAATGCGGTCGCCTCCATGGGCACTGCGCTGACCGTGGAGCAGACCCGCCTCTTGAGCCGGTTTACCAAGGAACTGGTGCTGTGCTACGACAATGATAACGCCGGCAGGATCGCCACAGAGCGCGCGCTGCAAATCTTAAACGGCTCGGAATTTTCCGTGAAGGTGCTCCAGCTCCCCCGCCGGCTGCAAAACGGCGAACTGGTCAAGCAGGACGCCGATGACTTCATCAAGACACAAGGGGCAGACGCGTTTGAACGCCTGATGAACGGCAGCGAAAACGGCATCGAGTTCCGCATGGCGCAAGCCGCCGCAAAATATGATCTCTCCGGAGATGAAGACCGCGTCGCTTACTGCGAAGAAGTCAGTCAGCTGCTGGCTGCACTTCCCAACGCCGTAGAACGGGAGATTTATACCGGCCGCGCCGCAGAACTTGCCCGGATCTCACCGGAGGCCATGAAATTAGAGGTCCAGCGCGTCTACAAGCGGAACGCCTCCAAAGCGCGGCGGATCGAGCTGCGAAAAGACCTGAATCCCGCAGCTCAGCTGCAGCCCAAGGAGCGTTCCCTACGGTATGACAATCTCCGCTCCGCCCGGGCGGAGGAGGGCGTTTTGAGACTTTTGATGCTGGATGACAGTCTCTTTCCAGCCGACAGTCCGCTGCAGGAGCAGGACTTCTCCTCTCCCCTGCTGGGCCGCGTCTTCTCTCTGCTGTGGGCCGCGCACAAAGAAGGGCGCCCCCTGTCTCCGGGTCTGTTGGCGGGCGCGCTCAGTCCGGAGGAAGCCAGCCATATCGCCGGCATCTGCCAACAGCCGGAATCCCCGCAGAATGCTCAGCGGGCTTTGGCTGACTACATAGATCTCATAAAAACAGAAGCAAGAAAACGCGCCGGCGGGGAAATCGATCCTCTGCTGGCTGCCACAGAAAAATGGAAAGACAAGAAGGGTACTGGAGGAAAGCAGCATGGCTAAAAAAAGTGAATTGGAACTGCAGGCAGACGCTCTGCTGGCCGCCGCAGCGGCGGAGGAACGGGAAGCGACTGCCAGGACATCCAAACGCGGCGGTAAAAAAGCGGCCCCGGCCGCTCCGGAAACGCCTCATATCATGACGGATGAGGAGGCAAAAAAGGCCGGCATCATCCGTTTGGATGACAAACAGGTTGCTGCCCTGCCTGCCGCCAGCTGGCTGATCTCTCAGGAAAAGCTGCGGGAATTGCTGGCAAAGGGAAAGAAAAAGGGAAAGCTGGAGTCTTCTGAACTGATGGAGGTCGTAGACGACCTAAATCTTGAAAGCGAACAGATGGATCAGCTGTATGATTCTCTGGAAGCGCTGAACATCGACATCAGCACCAGCGAAGACCTGCTGCCGGATCTCGGTGATACCGAGCCTGCCGCCGAAGAGATCGCCGATGTGGAAGAGGAAGAACTGGTAGACCCCAATTCTCTGGTAAACAGCTTCTCGATCGACGATCCTGTCCGTATGTATCTCAAGGAAATCGGCAAGGTCCCCCTGCTCTCTCCGGACGAGGAGATCGAGCTGGCACAGGCGCTGACCGCCGGCAATATCGCCGTGGAGCGCTTGGGCGATCTGGAGTCCCGCCGTCAAGCGGGAGAGCCCACCGACGATGTGACACCCGAACAGGAAGCCGCATGGAAAAAGGATCTGAAGGCCGGAGAACGCGCCAAGCAGAAGCTGGCTGAAGCCAACCTGCGTCTCGTGGTTTCCATTGCCAAGCGTTATGTGGGCCGCGGTATGCTGTTTTTGGACCTGATCCAAGAGGGCAATCTGGGCCTCATCAAAGCAGTGGAGAAATTCGACTATACAAAGGGCTTCAAATTCTCCACATACGCGACATGGTGGATCCGGCAGGCCATTACCCGTGCCATTGCCGATCAGGCCCGTACCATCCGGATTCCCGTCCACATGGTGGAGACGATCAACAAGGTCATCCGGGTCAGCCGTCAGCTTTTGCAGGAGCTCGGGCACGATCCTTCCCCCAACGAGATCGCCGCAGAGATGAGCATGCCCGTGGAGAAGGTCCGTGAAATCCTGAAAATCGCACAGGAGCCCGTTTCACTGGAAACTCCCATCGGTGAAGAGGAAGACAGCCATCTGGGTGATTTCATCCCCGATGAAGGGGCTTCCGAACCCAGCGAAGCCGCAAGCTTTACGCTTTTGAAGGAGCAGCTGATGGATGTCCTGTCCACGTTGACTCCCAGAGAGGAAAAAGTCCTCAAGCTCCGCTTCGGGATCGAGGATGGCCGCACCCGCACATTGGAAGAAGTCGGAAAGGAATTCAATGTTACCCGTGAGCGCATCCGGCAGATCGAAGCCAAAGCCCTGCGGAAGCTGCGTCATCCCAGCCGCAGCAAAAAGCTGAAGGATTTCCTCAACTGAATCCTTCAGCCTCTTCACACGAACCGCCGCACCCAATGCCCCCGGTACGAACTGTTTTCGTACCGGGGGTATATTGCGTAAAATACAAGTTCCCTGCAAGCGCCCATGCCGCGCAGATTTTTCACATTCCGAAGCTTCCGCGGATCAGTATTGTTAAATCCATGTAAAGCCTTTGATAAGGTTCCGTCAAATCCGTTGACAGTGCGATCTTTCCCTTTCTATAATGTTGTTTTGTCTGGATTCGACGACTGGCAGACCGGCTGGCCGCCGCATCCGCAAATCAGACGCAAGGAGGATCTCCCCGTGCACATCAGTGATTTTTTGAGTCTTCTGGGAGGACTGGCATTATTTCTGTATGGTATGCAGATGATGAGTTCCGGTCTGGAGGCTGCCGCAGGAGACCGTATGAAAGGGATTCTGGAGCGGCTGACTGCCAATCGTTTTCTCGGTGTTCTGGTAGGCGCTGTGATCACGGCAGTGATTCAGTCCTCCTCTGCCACCACGGTGATGGTAGTCGGGTTTGTCAATGCCGGAATCATGACGCTCAATCAGGCAGTCTGGATCATCATGGGCGCCAATATCGGTACCACCGTCACCGGACTGTTGATTGCTCTGGATGTTGGTGCGCTGGCTCCGCTGTTTGCATTTGCGGGAGTTGTGCTGGTGGTTTTCGTAAAAAAGCAGCAGTTCCACCACATCGGACAGATTCTGGCCGGTCTAGGCGTGCTGTTTATCGGCATGGACATGATGAGCGCCGCCATGTCCCCGCTTCGGGATGAGCCAGCCTTTGTCAATCTGATGTCCTCCTTCTCCAACCCGCTGCTGGGCATCCTGTTCGGCGCGGTCTTCACCGCTGTGATCCAATCCTCTTCCGCTTCTGTCGGCATTCTGCAAACACTGGCTGCCAGCGGTGCCATCGGATTTTCCAGCGCAGTATTCGTCTTATTCGGCCAAAATATCGGCACCTGCATCACCGCAGTTCTGGCGGCTGTGGGTACCAGCCGAAGTGCAAAGCGGACAACCGTGATTCATCTGCTCTTCAACCTGATCGGCACAGCGGTCTTTACCGCTCTGGTCCTGCTGCTGCCAATTACTGATTGGGTTGAAAGCTTGATTGCTTCTCCAAAGGCGCAGATCGCTGCCATGCACACCGCCTTCAACATCGTTACGACCCTTCTTCTGCTGCCGCTCGGCAATCATCTCGCCAAGCTGGCGGTCCTCATTCTGCCGGAGCTTCCGGAAGAGGAGGGCAGAGACATGCATCTGGAATACCTGACTCCCGTTCACTTGGGCAATCAGGAGGGCGCGCTCGGCTCCTCCGCCATCTACCTGAACCAAATGCAGCGGGAGCTGCGCCGGATGCTTTTCATGGCGCGCAGCAACCTGTCCGCCGGTTTCCATGCTGTACTCAGCCGCGATGTTTCTCAGGTCTCCCGGATTGAAGATACGGAGGAATATCTGGACTTTTTGAACAAGGAGATCTCCCGCCGCATCTCCGCTTTTATTTCGCTGGAAACCAACGAGCGCAGCTCTGCTGCCATCAGCGGCTGCTTTGCCATCTCCGGCAATATTGAGCGGATCGGCGATCACGCCATGAACATCTGTGGCTATGCGCAGCGGCTGGCCGGCAAACACATCTCCTTCTCCCCGCAGGCACAGGAGGAGATCGTGCAAATGCAGGATCTCTGTCTGCAATCCATCGACATCCTGCTGGATGATGAAGCAGAGACTTCGCTCCTGCTTTCCAAGATTTCCGTGCTGGAGCAGCAAATTGACGATTGGACCGTTCAATTCCGCCGCCGGCAGATCGACCGGATGCGGGCGGGAACCTGCTCGGAGGAAGCCTGTGTCCTGTACTCGGAGCTTTTGACAGACTTTGAGCGGATCGGCGATCACGCCCTGAACATCGGTCAGGAGCTGGCGCAAATGCAGGAGAGCGCCTGACCGGGCTTGATGCAGCAGGCGGGGAATCCGGTTTTCCGGATTCCCCGCCTGCTGTTGTGGGTTGGAAGAGATGCGCAGACAAAATGAATGCACTCTGACTCATAAAAGAAAGTCGGAGCAAGCTTTATATCGCTTGCTCCGACTTGGCGCGGAAGGAGGGATTTGAACCCTCGCGGCGTTTATTAGACACCCTACTCCCTTAGCAGGGGAGCCCCTTCGGCCTCTTGGGTACTTCCGCAAATATTGAATTTTGGCGGAGAGAGTGGGATTCGAACCCACGGACGCTTTCACGTCGCCGGTTTTCAAGACCGGTTCCTTCAACCGCTCGGACATCTCTCCATAAAGCGGCGGAAGTGTCCGTCAATCGGGCACTTGTTTATGATACCATACCCCCATCATCTTGTCAACAAATTTTTTCGAAAGCTTTTCCAGATTTTCTTCAATTTCTTTCTAAAAGTAGTTGACAGGCGTTACTTCGACTGATATAATTTACAAGCCGCTTTGAATGGGTCTTAAGTGTCCGTATGGACCGCCCCCGACAGCGAGCCCGTAATGAAGGAGTTGAAACAAAGAATGAACGCAATCATCGTGACTGGCGGCAAGCAGTACAAGGTGGCTGAGGGCGACGTGGTTTTCATTGAAAAGCTGCCCGCAGAGGCCGGCGACACCGTGAAGTTCGATCAGGTTCTGGCCATCATCGACGGCGAGAACGCCACGTTCGGCACCCCCGTTGTGGAGGGCGCTTCCGTGGAGGCCAAGATCGTCAAGAACGGCAAGGGCAAGAAGATCCGCATCTTCAAGTACAATGCCAAGAAGGGTTACCGCAAGCGTCAGGGCCATCGTCAGCCTTACACCAAGGTTGAGATCGCCAAGATC
>JAPFEH010000026.1 GCA_026169195.1 Dysosmobacter sp.
ATGACTACCCGTGTCTCACCGTGCAGGATTTTCAAGTAGTCTGCCAGCTCATTGTGTTCAATGACGGTGTGACCAATAGAAAATGGTTTTGCTACTACTTCTCCAAAAGGGAGGAGAACGGATACCATGCTCTTTCCTTTGGAAACATCGATCCCTGCCACATTGTTCATATTGATCGCTCCTCATCATGGATTTGTTTTGGCGGCCAGCCATTCCACCATTGCCGATCCAATCTATTTGATGACACGGGCGCACACTCGGGGACCCTGCAAAATCAAAGATTTTGTGGGGAGAGGAAGAAGGAACAAAGCACGTGCAGCTTTCGGCTTCAGCCGGAAGCAAAACTTAGCACAGTTTCTTCTGACGAGGCGGCTCAACCTGCATAAATCGAACGCTGCGAATGAGAGGCCGGCTGACGGACTTTTCGGCGGACGCTGTGGTCCTTGGAGAATGACATCAGGCCAAGACTCTCTCATTCTAACAGCTTTGGCAACGATGCGGAAAAAGACACGGCTGGCTGCCGTGCCTTCAACCGTAAATACATTGTAATAGGGGCGCAAAAGGATGCCACATCAGGGAAAGCTGCCGGTAGAGAGGAAAATAGAGGTAGTTGAGCGCATTATGCGAGGAGAGACCAACAGTTACCGTGTATCAAAAGAATACGGTCTTTCAAAAGCGACAGTCATCAACTGGATAAGGTTGTATGAAATATACGGAAGAGAGGGCCTGTATCCTGTGAAAAAGAATCAAAAATATCCGGGCGGAGGCGTTAGTTATGCGGATCTATGCCTGAAATATAAAACAGGAAGTCCCTCTGTTTTGGTGGATAGATCAAATGTTATCATGACCATAGAGAATCCAAAGAACCCTTAAAAGCGGGAGGGATTCAAATGACCAGACGGAACACAACGTTGGAAGAAAGGATCGAGGTTGTCAGGGCTTGTCTTGCAGGAGGAAAGAACTATCGGGAAGTTTCGGAGCAGTATCAGGTGTCATATACACAAGTCTGTCAATGGGTGCAGAAATATGAGGCACAGGGAATCGAGGGGCTGGTAGACCGGCGCGGCAAACGGAAAAGAACGGGCGAGATGGACGAGACCGAGTTACTGCGGGCACAACTTCGCTTAAAAGAGGCGAAAAACTATCGCTTGAAAATAGAGAATGACCTGTTAAAAAAATTGAGGGAGCTGGAAAGGAGGTGAAACAGCTGAGCCGCGTCCGGCAGGAGAGAGAGAGTATCTTGCCATTCAAATGCTCCACCACGAAAGGGAATATCCGATCGCTGAGCTATGCAGGATTTTGAAATTGAATCGTTCCTCTTATTCCAAATGGCTCCACAGGGATGTATCTAAGCAGGAACAGTCAGACAAAGTCTTGATCCATTTCTTGCGAACGCTCTATCAGGAGAGCGGAGGGATCTTTGGCTACCGGAGGATGCAGTTGAACCTGAAGCGCAGATTTGGACTGTACTGCAATCTGAAACGAGTCCGCCGGGTGATGCGTGCGATTGAAATGAGCGCAGTGATCCGCAGGAAACGCCCTGACTATATTCGCACAACGCCGGAAGTGACAGCAGAAAATGTGCTGAATCGGGAGTTTAAAGCTTCTGCAATGAACGAAAAACGGGTGACAGATGTGAGGGAGCTAAAGTATGGGAAGAATGGACGGATGTATCCGAGTGCCATTCCGGACTTGAAAGACAAGAGTATTGTCTCATACAATATGGGGGCAAAAATGATTTTGAATTGGTACTCCGTACGTTTGATGCCGCAGCTGAGCAATACCCGGAAGCAAAACCGCTGCTGCATAGTGACCGCGGCTCACAATACACCAGCAAGCAGTACCGGGCAAAATTGGATCAACACGGGATGAAGCAAAGTATGTCCCGCGTGGAACGTTGCATCGATGACGGTCCCATGGAGGCATTCTGGGGCACTTTGAAGGCTGAAATGTATTATCTGAATACTTTCTCTGATTATGATAGTTTAAAAGCTGCTATTGACCGCTACATCCACTTTTACAATTATCAACGCTGCCAGATCGGCCTTGGCGGACTGACCCCGCTGGAATACCGTTTGCTGTTGGCTGAAAACGGATAGATCGTTTTGGAGAATCCCAGAAGCCGCAGGATGCTGCGGGGACAATGCATGGTAAGTATTGTATCCTTATGTCAAGAGGCATTGAAACCGCCTCGTCAACACAAGGAGGAATGAACCATGGCAAAAAAAGAAAAAAATCTCTGGAAACATCCTTCAAACGAGAGCGAAAGAAGACAAGCTTCACTCAGGAACAGGTCGTTGACGCTCCGGGTATCCCCCTGCGGAGTCTGCAGGCCTACGAGGAGGGGGGAATACCCGCCACCCTGCGACAGAGCGAAAGCGCTGGCAGAGCTTTACGGGTGCAGTATTGCCGCCTTTGCAGATACGGAAGGAGGCGGCGAGGCATGACCCTTCAATACCGCCCTGTTAAAATGCAGCATCCCTCTGCCGGATGGATCTATGGGATCATTGGAGAAGCATTTGACGAATCCGGAAGTCTTTCGCAGTGTGCCATAATACCCGATTTCTTGTAACTATTCATTCGTTTTATCTATTGCTGAGAGGTGCACTGACGGACAATTGGCATTGGAACATCTTTTAGATGTTGTTTATGATGCACTACCTTAACTTTTGGCTTTAGGCCCATGAAACACACGGGCTCGGTTTCGCATACCCTTTTCTTTTCGCGCAGGAGAGGATGTCTGTTGACACCCTCTCCTTTTTCTATCCCCTTTACTTTTTTCTCCTGTCTACTTTATTGGGAGCAGTTCAATGGGGGTGTGCATCAGTTGTCCCGGTCATCGGCATACAGCTCTTTCAATGGTCTGCCGCTGCGTCTGTGCTTCACCATCAACAGCTGACTGACGATGGAGAGGGCTACCTCCTCCGGAGTCTCTCCGCCCAGATCCAATCCAATGGGGGCGCAGACCTGCTCCAGCAAGGCCGGCTCCGTTCCCGCTTGCAGCAGCTGAGAAAAAATGGCCGCTACCTTCTTCCTGCTGCCCAGCATCCCGATATAGGCAGCATCCCCGCGGGACAATACGCCCCCCAGTGCCGCCGCATCTACCTGATGCCCGTAAGTGGAAATCACATAGTACGCTCCCGCCGGCAGCTCTGCATGTCCCACATCCCCAAAGCTTTCCAGTGCAAGGAAGCGGTCTGCCGCCTGTATGGAATCCCCGATCTCCGTCTCTCCCCGTGTATCCAAAAGCGTTGTCGCAAATCCCACGGTCTTAGCTGCCCGCAGGACGGCTCTCCCTACATGACCTCCGCCCACAACTACCAGCTGCGTACGGGCAGCGGAGCAGTATTCAATGAAAACCGTCAGCTTCCCTTGACAGCGGATCCCTGCACGTTGCAGCTCATTGCTGAAATCATAGGCGCGAACAGCGTTCACCCGTTCCTCCAAACACCGGCGGGCATCCCGGAGCGCACACTGCTCCCACATCCCCCCTCCTACGGTTCCGTGAAAGCTCCCGTCCGGATACACCAGCATTTTTCCTCCGGTGCGCGCCAAGCCTTCCGCCTCCGCAATGGTCACCACCGCAAAGTCCTGCCCCTTTTGCAGAGACTCCGCCTGCTCCAGCAGCAGATCATAAAGTTCCATCCGCCTCGCTCCTCTCCTCTTCTGTCCGCCGTACCATAACAAATCCGCCCTGATGGCACAACACCTGAATCTGTCCGTAAATTCCGGCAAGCGCGGTCTCAACCGTCTCCCGTGCAGCATTCACCAGAGGCAGGCTCTGTAAAATCCGCCCCTCTTTCATCAACAGGAGCCTGTCGCAATAGGCCAGTGCAAAATTGGGATCATGCAGGGTAATCAGTCCGCCCCGCCCCTGCGTATGAAGAATCTCCCGCACCTTGCCCAGCACCATATTCCGGTTAACGAAGTCCAGTGCGCTGTCCGGCTCATCCAGCAGCAGCATCGGGGCATCCTGCACCAAAGTCCGTGCCAGAATCACCAGCTGTTTTTGACCCTCACTGAGCGTCTCATAATCCCGTCCGGCGGCTTCAGCCAGTCCCAGACGGTCCAGCGCTTCCATAGCGGCTTTCCGGTGGCTGCGTCCGGGCGATGCCAGCAGGTGGAGCTGTGCATTGAATCCCATCAGGACCACTTCCAGCACGGTTCTGCCCATAATCAGGCTGCCTCTCTGGGGAATATAAGCCATCCGCAGCGCCCGCTGGCGTTCGTTGAGCGGTGTGCAATCCTGCCCATCCACCAAGCAGCGTCCCGCCCGAACCGGCATCAAGCCACAGATCGATTTAATCAAGGTTGTCTTTCCGCAGCCGTTCAGCCCCAGCAGGGCGCAGAACTCTCCCCGCTCCACAGTCAAACTCACATCATGGACGATTTCCTGATGCGCATAGCCGCAGGAAAGGTGGTCCACCTCCAGCAGAGCACTCATATGCGGCCCTCCTTCCTCCGGCACATAAACCACACCAGAACCGGCACACCAATCAAGGTCGTCAGCGTGCTGACCGGCAGCTCCGCCGCGTAAAGGGCACGTGCCAGAATATCAGACGCCACCATAACCACCGCCCCGATCAAAGAACTGAGAAGCATGGTATGGGTATCCCGCCGGCGGATCATCAGGTTGGCAATGTGGGGAGCGATCAGGCCCACAAACGAAATCAGGCCTGTCACGCTGATGATGGCTGCCACCAGCAGCGTGGAAAGCGCCAAGACTGTCCTGCGGACAGGCTTCAGCCGCACGCCCAGAGCCTGACACTCTTCTTCATTGAGAGAGAGCAGCTGGATCTGCCGGTGAAGCAGCAGCAGCCCCGCAAATCCTACCGTCCAATACGGCAGGATCTCCCACACCCGACTGGCAGTAACCGCAGCCAAAGAGCCCATGGTCCAATATTCCATCGCCGCCAGATGCGCTTCCGAATCCGCAAAATACTTCAGCAGCATGATGCCGGTTTTCGACAGCGCAGAAATGATGATCCCTGCCAGAACATAGGTGGAGGTCGCGGTGGAGCGGGTCGCCCGCACCAGCAGCATCACCAGCGCCACAGCCAGCAGACCGCCGGCAAAGGCGCCGGCAGCCACGCTGCCCATCACGCCGTTCACCGCCACGATCGCCACGGCCGCTCCCAGATTGGCACCGGAAGACACGCCGATAATATCCGGCGATGCCAATGGATTTTTGAAAATGATCTGGTATACAGCACCCGCCAGTCCCAGTCCGGCACCGCTGAGGACCGCCATCCATGTTCTGGAGACCCGCAATGTAAAAAAGACCTTGCGGGTCATCTCTTTTACCTCTCCGCCGGTCATCAGTGCCAGCAATTCCTGCGGAGAAATGGGGTACTTCCCTACGCAAAAAGAGACCGTTACCGCTATCATCAGCGCTGCTGCCGCCAAAAGATATGCCGCGCAAACACGCTTTGTCCGCTGCTTTTCTCCGCTCATACGCACCCTTCTCCGCAAAGGGATTTCCCTTTGATCTCAAATGCTGGAACGCCGCCGGAATACGGCGGCGTTCCGCAGTGATGTTGGTTGGTTTCAGCCTGCCAGAGACGCGGCATCCGGAGTGAAGCCATAGAAGGTCTCGTAAAACTCCTGCGCATCCGCAACAAACTGTTCGCCCGTATACAAGTCAGGATGCACCGTCTTCAGCATCCAAAGTGTACCCAGAATTCCGGAGGGCACCGGGGAATCCCACGCCTCAAAGCCGGTAGTCATCTGGTAAACGGCGCCGTTTTTCACCGCAGTCACTTCACTGAGCTGCGGGTCAGCCAGAACATCCTCCACCGTATATTCCGGAGATGCCGTGGCAAAGTTGTTGGTGGGGATGACCATGATATCAGGATCCATCGCCAGCAGCTGTTCATAGCTGATCTCAACCCAGGCCGTTCCTTCAATATCACGGCCTGCGCCAAGCCCTCCAGCCGCCTCGATCAGAGAAGACTGATACATCTGTCCGGGCGCAGTGGTAAGATAGCTGCTGGTTCCGCCGATGTACACGGTAGGCCGCTCCGTCTCTTCCAGTCCGGAAGTCAACGCTTCCACCTCTGCCAGCGTATCGGTATAATACTCCGTCAGCGCTTCCGCCTTGTCCTGCACATTGGCTGCGGTGCCGATCAGATCAAACATTTCCAGAATCTGCTCATGGCTCTCCGGCAGCACCAGCAGGCTGGGAATCCCCAGTTCCTCCAATGCAGCAGCCGTGTCTTTCTGCTTCATAGGAAGCAGCACCAGATCCGGTTCCGCAGCCACGCAGGTCTCCAGATCAAAGGCCTTGGCGGAACCCACGTTCGGCAGTTCCACAAGCTGAGGCGCCGCCAGCGTATAAATGGGACGCTTGTCAGATTTATCCTCCACCGCAACCAGCCGGTCCGCCAATCCCAGCGCAACGCAGGCCGAAGAGGAAATGTAATATCCGCTGACGATCCGCTGCGGTTCTGCCTCCAGCGTCACCTCGCGGCCCGCCATATCCGTCACAGTTACAGGGTATGCAACCGTCTCCGCTTCCGCGGGCGTCTCTACCGGAGTTTCCGGCGTCTCCGGCGGTTCGGCAGTCTCCTGTCCGCCGCAGGCACTCAATGACAAAAGCAAGACCAAGGCCAGCAAACACGCAATGATTTTTTTCATGGGACAACGCTCCTTTTCAAAATCTACACATTATTCTAACTTAAGAATAACGCTTTGTCAATATCTGCCGGAGATGTCCCCCATGCACCGATTCAGAATATCTGCGGCCTCCCTTCGCCGGAAGAGCGAGGAATGCCTGTTTACAGATGATGCAGCCCGCTAAACTGGAATTTTTAATTTGGAACCAGTCCTATAATGCCAACTACTATTGCATCAATAAAAAGTATAAATGTTATCACACAAACAATTAAAATAGTAGCAATGACTTTAATAATAAGTTGTTGATTTCTTCTTAAGTCGCTCTTATTGACACTTCTTAGGGCAAACATTAAAACTATCATACTTTTAATTCAAAATCCACATTCAACGGTCAAGCCGGAACTTGAACAGGCTTTCAATCAGCTTTGTTCTGATGTAGTCCTCCATATCAGAGTTATAATAGCCGTTCATCTTGGAGAAGTAGCGGATATATCCGGCGTATCGGTCAAGGACAGCCTGTATCGCTATGGGGTCGCCCTCATGTGCCTTTATAATAGTGTCATAGGGGAGAAGTCGGTTACTCATGGAACAACACCTCCATTTCCTCTTTCAGCCGCTTCAAGGCAAGCTGGATATGCCGCCCGATTGTGCTGCGTGTCCAGCCGCTTTGTTCTCCGATTTCTTTCTGCGTCAAGTGCTGGAAGTAATACAAAAAGATTTCCTCCTGCGTCTGTTCCGGCAGGCGAGCAAGAGCCGCCGCAAGGGAGCAGCTATCTAAAAATATCGTCTGCTCCCAGACAGAGAACGGATAAGTTTCGCCATAGTCCGGCACTTGAAAATACTCGTCTATGGTGCTTAGTGGGACAAACTTTTCTTCGGTCAAATATTCAAGAGAGATTTCCCGTTTCCACCTCGCCGCCAGCATACGGGCAGCGTCAAAGGACGCATGGCGAATAACAATCCGGCAATAGGTATCATGGGTATAACAGATATGTTCTTGATAGGCTTCCTGTTCGGTCATGGAAAATCCCCCTTTCTTCGATTATGGGAAAGGACGGCAGCACTTTTTTGCTGTCGCCCCTTGATTACCCACCAGCAAGGACAGACGGGGCTGTCAACGGTTGGCGAAGCCCATTTACTTGCCGCCCACTGGCTCGGCTGGATTTGCTATTTTCTCGATTTCCTACATACTAATACAGCATGATTTTCTGTATAGTAAAATTCCAGTCCATTGTATCTTGATTCAGATGAACGATATTCTTCCTTCCCGTCCTCATAGCTTTGTCTTACAATAATCTCGTTATTTGCCATATTGCTTCCTATTCCTCCACAAAAGAATGGCTCATAATATAAAATTCATCTGAACTGCCCCCCATTTGTTAGACAGTATGGTATACTGAATAACAAATGGGGTGCTTTATTTATGCCAAAAGGGATACCAAACAAACGG
>JAPFEH010000051.1 GCA_026169195.1 Dysosmobacter sp.
ACCCAAAACTTCTTCTATTTCTCGATGACTTTTCACAGCCGCTATCATCGTATTGATTACGGGGAGAAGCTATTGGATATGTGTATACCTTCTCTCGGACATGATAATACCCCCTGATGTAGTACTCTTATTTTCCTACATCAGGGGGCTTTTTGTCTATTGTCCGTTTTTACTGGACCTGTGCACGGTTTTTGAGGGGGAGTTTTGAAGATTTTGCAGGTTACCAGCAAATCTTTGCCGGCGTTCCCCGATCCATCAGACCGGTCCGGCGCAGCACCGGAAGCAGGGCCGAAAACAGCAGCACCAGCAGCACGGTCTGAATTGGCAGCATGATGAGATTTTTCACAGCGCTGCCGGCGGCTGTCAGATACCACGCCTTTCCGCTGAGAATCGCCATCCACAGCGCTCCCAGCACCACATTCTGCACATTGGTCAGCAGCTTTGCCAGAAAGATCCGGCGAATGGTGATCTGCGTCCGGTAAAAGAACAGCGCGTAAGTCAGCACGCCCAGCATGGTGGTCAGCGTATACCCCGGAAAAAAGGGATACCCGCCGCCGCCCGTGGCAAAAAAGCTCAGAATGTCCTCCGCAAAGGCAAACAGCAGCCCCAGCACGGGCCCGCACACCATCGCGCATACGGACCGCGCCAGAAACCCCCATGTGATCCGGGCGCCTCCCGGCAGCGGCATCGACTGCAGCTGCCCCAGCGCCATGCACATGGCGATCATCAGCGCGGCAAACAGCAGCTTTCGCAGGTCCTTGACCTCACTGGCGGCAGTGCGCCAATAGGCAGCGGAAAAGGGATGTGGATACATAAAAAATTCCTCCTTCTGTATTCGGCAGTCCGTTTTCGGAACGCCGCACAGAGGAGGGCAGCAAAACCCGCGCCTTCATGCGGCAGCGGGATGCGGAAGATACACTGCAAGGCGCCTTGCCTTTTCGTCCGGAAAACAACTCCCCGTTTTTCCGGCACTTGACCGTCAGCCGCCGGTTTACCGGCTCAGACGCTGAACAATCGCCCAGCGCGACGGTCTTTCACACGTATCTTCCTACTCTGCCTGAAATTGGTATTATCATACTCCTTTTTTCCGCCGGATGCAACAGAAAAACGCCCCGGGATCCGAAGATCCGGGGGCGTTTTCAGAAATTCCGGAAAAATTACTGGGCGGAAGAAGCAGCGGCTTCCTCAGCGGCCTTCTTGGCGGCAGCGGCCTTTTCAGCCTGTGCCTTTTTGATGGCCTTGTACTTTTCCTTCTCCTCGGCAGTCGCCACAGGAATGATCGCGTCACGGGGGCAGACCTTCGTGCAGAGCTTGCAGCCCACGCACTTGTCATAATCCACCACGGCAACGCCGTTCACCACATGGATGGCGTCCTTCTTGCACTCCCGCTCGCACAGGCCGCAGCCAATGCAGGAGCTGGAGCAAACGCTCATGGCAGCCTTGCCCTTGTCCTGATTGGCGCAGGTCACGTGGACCTTCTTGGAAGCGGGCACGGAAACGATCAGGTGACGGGGGCAGGCCGTCATGCAGGCGCCGCAGTTGGTGCACTTCTCAGGGTCCACCACAGCGGTCCCGTTCTCGCCGATGCTCATGGCGCCGAACTGGCAGGCAGTGACGCAGGAGCCGAAGCCCAGGCAGCCGAACTGGCACTCCAGAGGACCGGCAGCCACCTTGGTGGCGGAAACACAGTCCTTCACGCCCACGTAATCATAGCGCTTCTTGGCGTTGATGCCGCCGGTGCAGCGGACAAACGCCACCTGACGCTCGCCGGTGGGCGCCGCCATTCCCATAATCTCGGCAATGGCAGCCGCATTTTCAGGGCCGGCAGGGGCGCAGGCCGTAACAGGGGCATCCCCCGCCAGAATGGCAGCGGCACAGCCGCCGCAGCCGGGATAGCCGCAGCCGCCGCAGTTGGCGCCTGCCAGATGGCTCAGGATCGCTTCCTCCCGGGGATCCTTTTTAACCTCAAAGATCTTGGAGGCGACGGCCAGAATCAGGCCGAACACAGCGCCCAGCACACCCAGCACGACGATCGCATACAGTACATTCATCATGATCTCTTACCTCCTTACCAGATCTTCAGGCCGGAGAAGCCCATGAACGCCAGCGCCATCAGACCTGCGGTCACCAGCGCAATGGGGAAGCCCTCAAATGCCTTGGGATAGTCCGCAAACACCAGACGCTCCCGGATGCTGGCAAACAGCACGATGGCCAGCAGGAAGCCCAGACCGCCGGTGATGCCGTACACCACGGAGGAGATGAAGCTGTAATCGTTCTGCACGTTCAGCAGCACCACGCCCAGAACCGCGCAGTTGGTGGTGATCAAAGGCAGATACACACCCAGAGCGGTATACAGAGAGGGCATGGACTTCTGCAGGAACATCTCAATGAACTGCACCAGAGACGCAATGACCAGAATGAAGGCCACGGTCTGCATATAGCCCAGTCCCAGAGGAATCAGCACGAACTTGTTCACCGCAAAGCACACGGCGGAAGCCAGACCCATAACAAAGGTCACGGCGATGCCCATGCCGACAGCGGTATCGACTTTTTTGGAAACACCCAGGAAGGGGCAGATGCCCAGGAACTGGGAGAAGATGAAGTTGTTCGCCAGAATGGCGCCCAGCGTGATCGCCAGAAGTTCAAAAATTTGATCCATTTCTTACGCTCCTCCTTATTTCTTGGTCTTGGACAGAGCCCACTGCATGGCAGCGATCAGGCAGGCCAGCGTCAGGAAGCCGCCCACGGGCAGGGTCAGCATACCGGCAGGGAACTGGGAGGGCAGGATCTGGATACCCTTGCCGTCCACGCCCAACAGGCCGGCGCCGAAGGTGCCCGCGCCCAGAAACTCACGGATGATGCACATAATCAGCAGTACCACGGTATAGCCGAAGCCCTGAAACACGCCGTCGAAGAAAGAGGCGGCAACGCCGTTCTTGTAGGAGAAGGCTTCCGCACGGCCCAGAATGATGCAGTTCACCACGATCAGGGGAATGAACACACCGAGGGACTCCGCCAGAGCCGGTACAAACGCCTGCAGGAACAGATCCACCATGGTAACGAAGCCCGCGATGACCACGATGAACATGGCGATCCGGATCTTATCGGGGACGATCTTGCGGATCAGGGAAATGATGACGTTGGACAGGGTCAGAATCACCAGAACGGCGACGCCCATGCCAAGGCCGTTAAAGAAGGAGGTGGTAATGGCCATGGTGGAGCACATACCCAGCACCTGCACCAGAACGGGGTTCTGGGTCAGGAGGCCTTCCATAAACTGTTTTTTCAGATTCATAAGTCAGCTCCTCCTTTCTTAACCCATGACGCCGGCCACAGCCAGCGCCGCGTTGACGCCGGTGGTCACGCCCTTGGTAGACACGGTGGCGCCGGAGATGGCATCCACGTTGGAGCCGACCGTCAGGGTGCCGTCCGCAGCGCTCTTGCCCTCAAACTGGCTCAGAACGCCCACGCCGGCATCGGTGGGTTCATTGTTCATGACCTTGGAGCCGATGCCCGCGGTCTCAGAGTTCTTAACAACGGAAACGCCGGTGACAACGCCCTCGGCGTCCACGCCCACCATCATTTCAATGCTGCCCTGAGAACCGGAAGCCACGATCTTCAAGGCATAACCGGCAGGTGCGCCGCCGGACTGGACCTCATAGGCCTCCGTGACCTTGGCGCCGGCAGCATCTGCGGCGGCGGTCATCTCAGCGGTGATCTCCAGAGCATCGGAGAAGGTGCTGCCCTCGGGATCGGCCACCACCTGCTGCATGGCAGCTTCGGTTTTGGCCTTGTTGGCAGCGGTGATGTTGGGTTCGGTGATCTTGTTGACCAGACCCAGCAGGCCGGCCACGACCACGCAGGTCAGGAACAGGGTAACGGTCAGCTTGATGATGTACTTGGGATCCATATTGATCTTTTCTTTGGTCTTCACTTCGTTACTCATTTCGCAGCCGCCTCCTTCTTATCGGATTTCACGACACCAAAACGAGTGGGCTTGGTGTACTTGTCGATCAGGGCCACGCACAGGTTCATGACCATGATGGAATAGCAGACGCCCTCGTTATAAGAGCCAAAGTAGCGGATCAGAACCGTGAACAGGCCGCAACCGATGCCGAAGATCAGCTGGCCCTTCTTGGTGACGGGAGAGGTGGCATAGTCGGTCGCCATGAAGAAGGCGCCCAGCATCAAACCGCCGCCGAAGATGCTGTACAGCATCCAGTCCAGACCGGAGCCGGACTTGGGGAACAGGAAGCTCAGCACAGCCACGGTGGCGATGTACGCCACAGGGGTCTGCCAGTTGATGACCTTCCGCCAGATCAGGTACACACCGCCCAGCAGCAGCAGGGCAGCGGAAACCTCGCCCAAAGAGCCGCCGGTCTTTCCAAGGAACATATCCGCCACACTGTAAACGCTCTTCAGACCCTCCATATCGCCGGTCTTCATGTAAGCCAGCGGGGTAGCCGCAGTAACGATATCCGCAGCGGCGCCCATCAGGGGAGCCTTGTTGGCAGCGGCGTCGATCCAGGTGGTCATCACACCGGCATAGCTGCCCAGCAGGAACGCACGGCCTGCCAGAGCGGGGTTGACAAAGTTCTTGCCGATGCCGCCGAAGAGCTGCTTGACCACAATGATGGAGAAGAAGCCGCCGATGAGGATCATCCAGTAGGGCGTGGTCACGGGGCAGACGAACGCCAGCAGCATACCGGTGACCACAGCGGAGAGATCGCCCACGGACTGGGGCTTTTTCATCAGCTTGCGGTACAGCCACTCCCAGAAGATACAGCCGATCACGGAGACGGCCGTCAGGGTCAGGGCCTTCATGCCGAACCAGATCACAGCCCACAGCAGAGCGGGCAGCATGGCAACGATCACGTCCAGCATGATGGAGCGGGTAGTCTCATTGCTGCGGATGTGAGGATTTGAAGTGGCAATGAGCTTCAGATTCTTGTAATCAGTCATTTGTTCACAGCCTCCTTCTCTTCCTTGGCTTCCTTGGCTTTCTTGGCCTCCGCGGCAGCCTTGTCAGCCGCGGCCTTGTTCTTGACCAGCTGCTTGCCGGTCTTGAACATCTGGGTCAGATGCATCCGGGCGGGGCAGACATAGGCGCAGGCGCCGCACTCCATGCAGTCCATCACATGGGCCTCGTTCAGCTCATCCACCATGCCCTTTTCGGCATACTGATACATGAACAAGGGCTCCAGATGTACGGGGCAGGCCGCCACGCACTTGCCGCAGCGGATGCACTGGGGATGCTCCACGGTCTGCTCTTCCTTGCCGCAGAACGCCAGCATGGCGCCGGTGCCCTTGCCCACGGGAACGTCGACCGTATATTGGGCCATACCCATCATGGGGCCGCCGGCAATGATCTTGTAAGTGCCGTCCTTCAAGCCGCCGCAGGCGTCGAACAGCAGGGAAACGGGGGTGCCGATGGGGCACTCGATGTTCTTAGGCTCCATGACGCCGGAGCCGGAAACCGTGACGATCTTGCTCACCACGGGCATGCCCTTGGTGATGGCCCGGTAAATGGCGCAGGTGGTGTTGATGTTGAACACCGCGCAGCCGATGTTGCTGGGCAGACCGCCGGGAGGCACCTGCTTGCCGGTAATGGCCTGACAGAGCTGCTTCTCACCGCCCTGCGGATAGCGGCAGCGCAGGGGCTCCACCACCACGGGGGCATTGGTCTCGGCGATGACCTTGTTCATGGCGTCAATGCCGTTTTGCTTGTTGTCCTCCACGCCGATGATGACCTTGTCCACACCGAACATCTTGGCCAGATACCTGCAGCCGCCGATGATCTCCTCCGGCCGCTCCAGCATGGTGCGGTGGTCGCCGGTGATATAGGGCTCGCATTCAGCGCCGTTGATCAGAACGTGATCCACCTTGCCGATACCGCCGGAGATCTTCACGTGCGTGGGGAAGGTCGCGCCGCCCATACCGACGATGCCGGCGTTTTTGACCAGCTCCACCATCTCATCCACAGAGAGCGCGTCGGGATCCGCGGGTGCAACGACTTCCTCACTGAGCGTGTCCTGAAAATCGTTTTCGATCACCACGGACATCATGTTGCCGCCCATGGAATAGGGGCGGGGCTCCACGGCCTTGACCTTGCCGGAAACACTGGCATGGATCGGAGCGCCCAGACCACGGAACTCACCGATCTTCTGACCCACCTTGACCGGATCTCCCGCTTTGACAAGGGGAGTGCAGGGTGCGCCAAAGTGCATCGACATGGGGATGACCACCTCTGCCGGGGGTGCCAGCTGTTCGATGGCCTTTTCATTGGTCGCGGCCTTCATATCATGGGGATGAACGCCGCCAAAGAAAGCTTGTGCCATTGTCTTCACCTCATTTTTACTGCTGATAGCGTCCGACGCATGAACCGCTCTGTCACCGGCCGAGCGGAAAAGCCGCCCCGGACACACTACCACATACTGTGCTTCATTTTACACCTAAAAACAAAAAATGTCCAGACTGTGAACACAGTTTTTTGACGAAATATGTTGTTTTTTTCACAAGTTTTTCCCGTTTTTTCCAGCGCATTCCAATACAGGAAGCCGGTTGCCCGCAAAGAAAGCGCTTTGCTCCCGTCCCTCGGCCCTTTCTCCCGCTTCATGGGATTGCTTCTTTTCAGAAAACATGCTACACTGTGTCACACCCCGTTCGACATTCATCGACTTGACAACTATCTGGAGGATCTTCCTATGATGCCATTACTGATCGACCGCAAACAGCTCAAACGCGACATGAAGGGCCTGCTCTCCTCGGCGCAGGTATCCCCCCGTTTGATGACCGCCCTGTATCTGGGACTGCTCCTTGTCCTGAATCTGGTAAACGGCCTTTCCGGCAGTTCCGGACTGCTTTCCACGTTCCTTTCGATCCTCACCTCCCTGCTGGGCATGGTGCTGGGGGCCGGCTTTGTCCTGTACTGCATGGCGGTCCGCCGCGGGGAGCGGGCGGAATTCCTGACCCTGTTTGACGGCTTTTCTTTTGTGGGAAAGCTCATTTCCCTGACCATCATCATGTATTTCTTTGTCGCCCTGTGGACCATGCTGTTTGTGGTTCCCGGCATCATCGCCGCCTACCGCTACCGCTTCGCTCTTTATAATCTGTATGAAAACCCCGGAATCGGCGTTTTCGACGCGCTCAACATGAGCAAACGGCAGACTTACGGCTACAAGGGCCAGCTGTTTTTGCTGGACATGAGCTATCTGGGCTGGACCCTTCTGGCCTCCCTGCCTGCCACCATCTATAACGGCATGATCTATGAGCAGATGCTGGAAGAGACCATGGCCTCCATGGGCGCGATTCCGGGCATGATCTCCGCCGCTTCCGGCGGCTCCGGTCTCGCCGCAATGCCCTTCTGGGCTTGGACGCTGCTGATGGGCCTGTGGCAGATCGCGGTGGCTGTCTTTTACCTGCCCACCTATCAATGCGTGGAGCTCGGCTATTTTGAAGCCGCCAAAAGCACCTCCGGCATCGGCAGCGGCGTAAGCGGTTCCCGACAGGCCCCCGATGATCTGGGCGGATTCTGAGTCTCCTTCCGCACTCCATACTTCGCCATATTGAAAATGTACAGCGCCCCCGCGGTTTTCAGAACCGCGGGGGCGTTTCAAACTGTCAAAAACGTGCAGCGGTCACAGCTGCGGGAACTGCCTGCGGACGTAGCCGCTCTTGCGGAGCGCCATCGCCAGCAGGGTGGACGCCGACAGGCCAAAGGCCGCCTGCACCAGATTGCTGGGGATGCCGGCCATTCCCGCCAGCAGGTTTCCTGCCAGAAAACCGTCAAACAGGGCATATCCCGCGATCATGATGGTCTCCGCCGCCGCGCCGCACACCAGCAGCGCCCAGCTTTTCTTATGCAGCGCCCGATACAGCCATGCCGCCGTCAGACCCATCAGCGCCTTGATCGCCAGCGTTGCCGGCACATAGATGCCATATCCGCCCAGCAGATCCGCCAGCGCAGGGCCCACACCGCCAGCCACGGCGCCATAGACCGGCCCCAGCAGATACGCCCCCAGCAGCACCACGGTATCTCCCAGATTCATAAAACCGCCGGTGGGAGACGGGATCATCAAAACGGTGGTGGCGACATAGCCCAGCGCAATAAACAATCCGGTCACCACCAGCATTTTGACCTTGTGGGAAGCGGCCGTCCGCCCCTGCTCCATGGTATGTTCCATAAAATGTTCTCCTCCCTGTCTCTGGTTGATATTGTCATCATAGCGGATTTGTGATATGTTTGAAATATCCAATTTCTATCTTTTTTATAAGGTCAGATGAGGGAGGGGTTCCATGTTGACCTATGCCATGGAGGACCGCGGGGATCTGCCCCTGTATGAATATCTCTACCGGTGTGTGCGGGAGGACATTTTGACCGGCATCCTGCCTTCCGGAGAGCGTCTGCCCTCCAAGCGGGCTTTGGCGGAGCATCTGCGGGTCTCCGTCATCACGGTGGAAAATGCCTACCGCCAGCTGGAAGCCGAAGGGTACGTTTATACGCTCCCCAAGCGGGGATTTTTCGTCAGTCCGGTGGAGCGGGTGCCGCCGGCTGCCGCGGCGCCCGGTATTCCGCCCGAACCGGAGTCCCCGCGCTGGCGGCTGGATCTGAGCCGCAGTCAGGCCGACGCCTCCTGCTTTCCCGTAGCCGCTTGGGCGCGCCTGACCCGTCAGGTTCTTTCAGACGGTGCATTTCTGGCCCCCGCCCCCCATCAGGGGCTGCTGGAGCTGCGGCGCGCCATTGCCGATGACCTTCGCGCCTTTCGGGGCATGGCGGTATTTCCCGAGCAGATCGTCATCGGCGCCGGCGCCGAATATCTGTACCTGCTGCTGGCGCAGCTGCTCAGTCCGGGCGGCTCCGTGGTCTTTGCCGCGGAGGACCCGGGGTATCCCAAAATCTGTCAGGTTTATCGGGCCTGCGGCGTGTCCTGCCTTCCCGTCCCGCTGGACAGTCAGGGGATGGATCCGGACGCCCTGTCCGCCTCCGGCGCCTCTGTGGCACACATCTCCCCCGCCCACCATTATCCCACCGGAATCGTGACGCCCATCGGCAGGCGGCAGGCGCTGCTGCGCTGGGCGGAAGCCTGCGGCGGCACGATCATCGAAGATGATTACGACAGCGAATTCCGCTTTACAGGCCGTCCCATCCCCACCCTTCAAAGCATTGACAGCAGCGGCAGGGTCATTTATATGAACACCTTCTCGCAGACCATCTCTCCCTCCATGCGCGTGGGGTTTATGGTGCTTCCTCCCCGCCTGCTGGAGCGGTACCGGCGGGAACTGGATTTTTATTCCTGCACCGTTCCCGTTCTGGACCAGCACATTCTGGCCCGTTTTCTCTCCGGCGGGCACTATGAACAGCACCTTTCCCGTATGCGCAAGGAATACCGTTCCCGGCGGGACGCCGTCATCGAAGCGTTCCGGAACAGCCGTTTTGCCCATCAGGTCACGTTTTCTGAGCAGGCTGCCGGATTGCACTTTCTGCTGCGGCTGGACACGGAGCAAAGCGATCAGACGCTCCGCCGGAAAGCGGAGCGTCTGGGGGTAAAGCTGGCGTTCCTGTCAGAATATGCGGCAGCGCCGCTGCCGGAATATGACCACACGCTGGTCATCAACTACGGCGGTCTGGCGCCCGACCGCCTTCAGGAAGCCGTCTCACTGCTGGAGGACGTATTTGCGGAAGCGTAAGGCTTCCGCACGGTTCCCATCACGCCCGACGCCGGCGGAATGCACTTCCGCCGAGCATTTCGATCTTCCAAGGGTGGAGGCAGCCTTGAGCCGCCGGAACCCAAAAAGTATAGCTGCCGGACAAGACCGGGTCCCCGCACAGCGGGGCGGCGCGTTTGCGTCGTACAAGCGTTTTGGCCGAAGGCCAAAACCTTGGCGCAGGGGCAATTCATTTGCCCCGAGCATTTGAAATATCCAAGGGTGGAGGTCGCCCCAGCGACCGGAACCCAAAAAGAAACACCAGCCTGTTGGCTGGTGTTTCTTTTTGGAGGTGACACCCGGATTTGAATTGAAGCATGCGTGCAAAATGCTGTAAAAAGCAATTAACAAAAGTCTTTGTTTTCAATGCTTTGTGGGTTTCACTGTAAAATGCCGTAAAACGTTGAAAAATCTGTAAGGGGTAAAAGTTGGGGTATTTAATTAGCACAAGATGCAGATTTCTCCTCACCTTTTTTTACGGCATCCTCGACCATTTGCGCAATATTCATCGCTGGCAATACAACAGGTTCTACTTCTGGCTGCGCAGTTAACAGAGAAATTTGACTTCTGATATAAGGAAAGACAATCGCAACTGCATTTTGCTGAATAATGGTCTTGCGATCCTCAACATGATCCTCTAAACGAAAGTAGCCTGATGCTCTTACCACAAAGGTATATTCATCTTCCTTTGTTCCAATTACACGAATGCTAGCAACAAATTCTCCATTTTCGCGTTCTTCAAAATTGAAGCCAAATTCGACGCTTAAATCGTTTTCGCTCCTAAAGTTAACACGGTTAAACGCTATTTCATCAAACACTAAATGATCTAGCTTTAATACGCAGTTATTCTCTGCATTCATAGCAAAACTCCTAACGTTGTCTGATTATATTATGCGGCTCTAACTCTTTCATCCGGCCCAAGAGGATAATCAGAATGAACTTTTCTGCTATCAACTATACTTTTCGATTTTAACAAGGCTGACTGAACTTCTGCTGAATTTAGGAGAAAAGCCTTAACGTCTAATGAGATCGAACAAAGGAATTCCTTTGCCGGACTGTATACGTCCTTTGGACTTAGCAGCGAAGAAATATCAATATCTGGTATATCTTCCACTAAATCCGTCCCGTCCACGCGGCAAGATAGTTCTTCCCTAATTCTCATGAAAAAAGAATCTCTACGCTCTAGAGATTTAATATCGGGACGCATCGCCTTTTCAAAAAAAGTCTGCGCTTCACCATGCTTTAACAAAATTCTGCATCCATACACACCCATATAATTCACCTCTTAAACCTGCGAATTGACATATCTTTCTGCCACAGCCTTATCAATAAAATCAATTCGCATAGGAATTGTGCCAAGATATCTCAAGTCTTCCCTTTTAGGGTATTCTTCAAACCCTGCATCTAAATACCACTGTTGCTTATCATCAAGCGCATCAATAACCAAAAATCTGATTGGCAAGTTCCTTGAAAGTTTTTCCGCATCAGACATAAGCCTAGTCAATACGCGCTTGCCTATCCCCATCTGCTGTACGCGGGTATCAATCGCAATATACGATATTTCAAATGCAATATATTCTTGGTCCGTCACATAGTATTCTTCATTTTCATCACAAAGCCACACAAGCCTGATCATGCAATTTCCAACTAGATGTCCATCAACCAAGATATTATATGCTAAACCTTGCTTGCACAGCGTTTTGCTATACGCATCCTTAATTCGATCATCAATACTCCGAATGCCGCACGATATAGAATTAGGAGGAATATCCTCTGTCATAACAGTAAGTCGTAATTCTGACATTTATTTTATCACAGCCTCGAAAACGAGAATTTGCTTGATCCGTTTAGTAATCGTACATCATTTTTTTGAGATTTTCAATAGATACTGCTGATTTTATAACTACGATATAATCTTTTTGTCAATAGTTTCTCTTAATGGTTTCTGAATCTTTAAGCGATTTCTATTTGATCCTTAAATAATGTATTTATACGTTTAGAAAAATATATTTAGTAATACTGCACCTTCCTCCCACTAATATCCAATAAAATTGCACGTCTATGTGCAACTCATCTCAATAAAATTTGCCGGGGATGTTACTCCCCGGCCTTCTGTTTATTGCTCATTTCCAAGCTCCATCAGAAGCTTTACGGCCTCCAGTCGCTCCCCCGGTGTAGCCTGTAGGTTATCTCTGATCTGCCGGAGGGCTGCGGCTTGGCACCTCTTCTCCTGCTCGCGCAAACGCGTCCGCAAATCTTGACGGCGTTCCTCCTTATTCATGCTGTGCAGCCTCCTTTCCTTGCTGGTATGCGTCTTTTGTCCATGTGAGCATAAATGCAGCATAGCGCACAAGAAACGGGTTTTCCTCAAATTCTTCAAGCATATTGTTCTCCCGAAGTGTATCAACGATGCTCTCCGCACTTTCTGCCCACGGCATTTTTTCTCCGGCTTTTCCGCAATCAAAACATTCATTCAGAATTTCTACGGACATTTCTAGTATCTTTCGCTCCGGCTCATTTGCTGGCCGACCGGCTCCGGCCTCCTGCTCGGCGATGAATGCCTCGGCGGTTGTTGGAAATGTAATCATACAGCCGCCTCCACCTTCTCCAGAAGGTCCTGTATAGAACAAAGCACAAGGTTAAGCGCAGGCGTATACACATCTTCCATTCTCGTATAAAAGCTCGCTTCATAGCCCTTTGAGTTCTTATGCTCCTGTTCCATATCCTCTAGGATCATACCAAAGGTTGCAAAGATCAGTTTAAGCAAAAAGCGTGCGCCGTCCATATCAATCGTTCTTACTTCCATCGTCTATCCTCTTTCTATTGTTTTCTGGAGGGGGCCATGATAAACTATCATCATAGCCCCGCTCTGGGGTTACAGGCTCCTATATCCGCTGATTGGTCGTCGGTTCGGATATAGGGGCTTTCCTCATGCCACACAAAAACGGCGACTGGTGCTGATTTTGGTGAACTGCTGGGCCAGATCAGGCAGCGCCTTTTTCAGTGCGGCGGTGTCGAGGCGGGAGGAAGTCACCGCCTTATAGGTCACTTTCCAGTCTGTCCCGTTGATGGCGTCAACACCCTCGGCGTCCATGTGGGCTTTGATGCTGTCTTGGATGCTGTCGATCTCGGCAGTCAGCTCCTCGGCCATACGGCGCAGCTCCCGCAACTCCTTGATCTTTCCGTCCATTTCGTTGATACTCATTGAGATGCCTCCTTGTTATTTTGCGGAGCGCGGCGGCTGTAGTAGGCACCATTCGGAACGTCACCGACCTTTGTCATGACCAGTCCCGCCGCTCTCTATGGTCTTATTATAGTATATAGCAGGCATATATTCAATAGACAGAACAGCCAAATATATAGCAAGCATACTGTATATATTGTATATAGCAATCATATAATATATATGGTATAATTCAGATAAGGAAAGGAGGCCAACATGGGCGATAAATACACGGACGCACAGAAAAAAGCGTCTATCAAGTATCTGAAAGAAAAAACCGACAGCATACAAATTCGGACGCAAAAGGGGACTAAGGATCGGTGGAAAGATGCCGCTGCCGTGCGCGGAAAATCCCTTAACCAGTTCATTGTTGATACGATGGAAAATGAAATTTCTGAAGGAGGTGCCAATATTGTCTAACCGTGAAAAATGTATAGCGATCCTTGACAGCTTCACGGAAATACAGCTTGCCAATATCGCAACGCTGTTACAGGCTGCGAAAGACGCTATTGTAGAGGCCACGGACGACGCTTTTTGCAATGCGCTGTATGAGGATTACAAGTCGGATCCGGACAAGGGGCAGGCAGTCAGTCTGGAAGATGCTGCAAAGGCTCTGGGGGTGTCGCTGTGACTTATAGGATCGTCATTGAAAAACCCGCCATGAAGTTCCTGCAAAAACAACCACAAGCACAGCGGGAGCGGATTTTAAGGGCCATACAGGGTCTCCCAGACAATGGGGATATAAAATCATCCATGAGCGGCCACGAAAACCTTTACAGGCTTCGCATAGGCTCTTACAGGGTGATTTACACCATAGAGGACGATTTACTCATTGTACGAGTGTTGACCGTTGGCAACCGCGGAGACGTCTATAAGTAAAACAAGAGGCCGGGGAGTGATCCCCGGCTTTCTGCTTGAAAAGATATTTTGGTTGTGAAAAGGACGTAAAAAAGGAGCCTACCGCCATCACACCTCACTTAAGAGGATACAATCGACAACGATGTGCTCCATTTAATTATTATATACCACATATCAAAGAAAATACAAGTTCAAGACTATTAGGGAGTAAGCACAGAGCGAGGGCTGCCCACAAGGGCAGCCCTCTTGTCTTATCCCTCGTCGGAATCTTCCGCTTTTTTGTCGGAAAATCCTTCAGTAGTTTCATAAACCGTTCTGTAAAGCCCTGATCTCGCGCATCAAATGTAATGCAGTCCCCACTTTCATTCACTTGGATTCGCTTGACTCCACTTTGCAATGTGATCTTGTCCATGTTTCTCTCCTTTTGTATCCAAATCTTGGAAATAAGTTGTTTTTAACCACTCAGTTATCGCCTGCAAAAATTTGGATACAGTACTTTTGCACTGCCCAGTCCTCACCGCCGCTGTGATACCGATGCAGCATCTTTGCGGCGCTGGGGTCTTTGTCTGCCAAATCCTCAAGCTGCCCAATAATCCGGGAATCGTTGGTGCTGATAGTCGCCATCTCCCCATCATGGAGCCAGCTAATATTTGTTTCGTTCACTAGCAGTCTCCCCTTACAGCTGGCCTCGCAGCATAGCGTTGATAAGCTGGTTGCTTGCCCGGGTGTCCTTGCGCTTTTCGGTCAACTGCTTTGCATAATCTTCAATGGCCTTGCCCAGACCGCTTGCGCTGATCTTTCCCGCTGCCAAATCTCTCCGGGCCTTTTCCGCCGCCTCTGTGTCGATCTCGCGCCGATCCAGATCATCGAGCTGCACCGTGGACCGGATCTCTTTATATGCGCTCTCCTGTTTGGCCCGCTGCTCCCGCTCCTGTCGTTCACGGTATTCTGCTGCCAGTCTACGGCGGGTGGCCTGATACTCCGGGTTGTTGCGCTCCATATCAGCCTTTACAAGAGCGTCAAGATATGCGTCCTCGGTCGCATATTTGCTGCGATCCACAAGGTCGAATGCAGAAGGCTGGTCAAATCCAAGCCTCTCCGCAATCTTTGCCCGGGTGCTCTCGGTGGTTTCAATTTTCATGTCCATTTCTGCCATTGTAAAAAACTCCTTTCAAACATCAATAATAACAGTCTTACATTTTTTCAGATATTGCCGGGCCTCTTGCTCAGTCGAAAACGGTCTTGCTTCATGTCCCGCATAGTTTGCATGCCACCCGGCGGGGGTCTGTATGATAATCCCGACTTCGGGGTCTGGTATTGCTTGCCGCAGCTTCTCCAGCCGCTTTTGAATGTCCTTCATGGTTCGTCACTCTCCGGCTCTGGCAATTCCAGCTTTCCCACCTCTATCGCCTCGTCGATCATCTGATAGAACGACAAGGAAAGGGCGTCCACCCCCTCCACGGGATGGGGATAGATCACGATCCGCCGCCTGTCCGGTGTATATGCGCCATATTTCAGCAGGTATTCAAGTGGATCAAGGCTTGTCAAAAACTCTTGTCCACCCTCTAGAATAAAAGTCGTTTTGTCCGCCGACAATGTTTTCAGGTATTCCCGCAAGGCTTCAATCCGCTCTTTAGTACTTGCCATTGGTTTCCTCCCTCCATCTCTCCAGCTCCCGCAACTGCTCCAGAATGTCCGTCTGCTCGGTCAGCTTCAACGCATATTCCAGTGTCGAGCGAGCGGCCTGTATGCGGGCTGTAGCCTGTTCATCCGTGTTTCCCATGATCTCCGTGAGTGTGGAGATTGCAAGGGTAAGAGCCTGCTGCGCCTGTCGGGTTGCGTCCTGAACGAGATTTCCAAACGCTTCACGGTAGCGCTCTAAAAACTCCGAATCTTTCAGGTATCCCCGCAGGGTGCTTTCTCCAATTCCTGCGGTCTTTGCTGCCTCTGCCCTTGTGCGGCTCACCAAGAGGGCTTGCAGGGCTTTTTCTTTGCGCGGTGTTATGGGTATCACCCCTTTCTTTTGTTGGTTTCTGCGGCTTTCTGACGGTCATAGAGGGCAATCCAATCATGGAGGCACATAGTCACCAGCCACGGCTCACGGCTGCGGCGGTGGAACAAGGCGGGCACTCCATCGTGGAATTTTTCAGCGTCCCTTACCGCCTGTTTCATGGCCTCCGGCACATTCAGCCGCTCTACCCGCTTGCACTCGATATGTACCCCGGGGAGACCGGTCAAGTCCGGTACTTCCCCGAAAGACAGGGAGCCGCCCCGCTCAATAGGGTAGCCATATTCGCGGAGCAGGGCAGCAAGTTCCCTCTCCCCGGCTGCGCCCCTGCGTTGGGATGATCTACCGGCCATCTAACAGTCTCCCTTTTGTCACAATCCAGTCTATAAGCTACTGCTCCTTTCAAATCTGTACTTGACCACTTTATTTTTCACTCCACCAAAACCGTTATCTATACGCAAGGTGGTATAGTACAGCCTAACCGTTGCAGCACAATGGATTGCGTATTATACCACCCCCCTCCAGTACAAAACCTGTACTCGCCATTTAGAGCCGTACAATACCGGGGGGGCAAGTACGGAAACCTTTGATATTACTAGGAAAAATCCGTACTATACCACTTTTGAAAGGTCTGACGAGAGAACATTGTCAAAGGGTGTTTCAGTATCGTCCGGGAGTTCTTCAAAACCGCTACCCTCCGGCTCCGTCAGGGCTTGAATATACCAAACCCGATCTGAGTTGCCCCCAGTGTGGAAATACCTCACATCCCCGCCTTTCTTTAGATCCTGCTTTGCTCTTTTTACGGCGGTAAAGGTGTATCCGGCGGTTTTGGCCTTTTCATCTAAATCGGCAGTAGGCATCGCACCCCCGGCTTCATGCAGAGTTTTCATAATGAACGCCTTGCAATCCTCCCGCACGGGTGAAGATTTTGCCTGTTCCGCCCCCATGATATACTCACGATCCCGCCGCCAGCTTGTCCCCTCTTTCTGTATCTGTTCATCACTGTCAATAGAGAAAAGAATGGTCTCCTGCAGCTGGGCATAATTGTTTTTCTCATTGGATAGATAACGTATGCCCTGCTCCTCAGTAAATCCGGCCATGAGCACAGAGCGGGCAATATCCCAAATGTCGGCGCTGTCTGCAATGCGGTCTCGACCGCTGGCCCCCTTGCGCTTGTTGGTATGGCAGACGATCAACGCCGTGGTGTTAGTGTCCTCTCCAATTGTAATGAGCTGGGCCGTACAATCCCGCATTTCGTTCCGGCTCCCCATGTTTACTTTAGGCGGGGTAAAGCCCTGTATGGGGTCAAAGACACACAAGGCGGGCCGAAAGTGCCGCAGTACCTTTTCCAATTCCTCAGAGCCGAATTTCAACTTGTGGAGCATCCCGGAACGATCTCCGACAAAATCCGGGGTAATGATATTTTTCATGTTGGCCCCGGCAAGGCGCAGTTTTTTCCGCAGTTTCTTTCTTACACTGTCCTCTGTGGTCAAAAACATAATTTTCATCGGTTCACGGGCATATTCCGGTGGGTCGAGTATACAGGTTGTGCCGTTGCTCAAGGCCGCAATGATATGGCACCACAATGTGGTTTTTCCTATACCTCCATCCGCCGCAATAACCGATATTTGCCCCGCTGGTATCCATCCGGGGACAAGCCATTTTGCCTCTTCCTCTGGAAAATCCTCCAACGATTTGAACAGGGAAAATAGAGGGTCTTGAGTTGGCTCCCACTCCGGCGTTTTGGTTATAAGTTGGGCTATCAACTCGCAAGACTTTTCGTCTCCAAACTTGGCAATCAAGTCAGAAACATCCCCATGTTCCGGGATCTCCGTCCACACGCTGGAGAGGTCGAGCACACGGACGCTCGCCGCGACACCGTGAAGTGCGGCGGCGGTTTCCTGTGCATAGTCTTTCCCCACCCGATCGTTATCTTGGAAGATGCACACATGGATGCCCCGCAGTTGCTCCGTGTATTCAGGCTTCCATTTCCCCGGCCCCGCTCCATCCGCACCGCTCACAGCATCCCAGCCCAGGCGATGGAGGTTGTCCGCATCCTTTTCACCCTCTGCAACGGCAACACATCCAGTCAGTTCCCCGGCTATGTAAAGGCTTGGCCTGACGCCCTTTCGGTTCCAGACCCAACCGCCTTTACCGTCTGGCTGCCGCCATCTAAAATGCTTATCAGAATAACGGAGTTTTTGAACACCTCCGGGATAATTGTATATTGCTACGATTTGCGGGCGTTCCTGTGGCTCCTCACGCTGCTCATAAAACAAATCTGCAGGCTTCAACCCAACACAGGCAATGATGTCCCGCGTATCACACCCGGCTTGACATTTTAATACAACACCTTTCTGCCCGCGACCAATGGAAAGGCTCTGCTTGCGGTCATCGTGACAGGGGCAGTGGGCCATATATTGGTTCTCATTGCACCGTTTCACGCCATCAAAATGCCGTAGTACCTCGTGAATGTCCGTTGCCGTCACCTCCCAGCCTTCTCTATGGCCTCCGCCGCCCGCTCAATCTCTTTCGCTCTGTGCTTCATACTGTGGATGAACCGCACCTTTTCAGCATCATCACCGGGCAAATAATACCCGGTCGAGCAGTCGGACAGAATAGGAACGCCGGCAAGCCGCTCCGTTGCGATCATGGCGCGTACTGTACGCCCATCGAGGTTGGTCATTGCGGTAATGTGCCGGAGGGGCACAGCGTTTGCCCGGCCATGTGAAAGAAGTCTTGAAATGGGTCCGTTCCACGTGGTAGAATCACTTTGGGAATTGCCGCTTGTCCAGTGACTTTCCCGCTCCGCCCGTTCTGCTGTGCCACCAGCAGGGCGGGCTTTCTCTTTTCTGTCACGCACTCTCTGTCACCCCCGCCTGCTGGTTAATCCACTGTTTGAACGCTTCCGCCGGAATGCGGGTGCATCCGCCGATCCGGGCCACAGGGAAACCCTCCAAATGCATCCATCTGTAAATGGTTGGGCGACTCACAGAAGCAACTTCCGCCGCCTCCGTCGGGGTATAGGCTAAACGATCCAGAGTTTTCATGTTATCCTCCTTTCACTCCTTTCAAAATTGCTCTTGACTTCTCCAGCCTCTATGCTAAGATAAATAGAGATAGGATGATTTTCTGGCTAACTATATTTTACTTCCAGAAAATCATTATAGCAAGATTTTCATTTCAAAAAATCACAATAACCATTTTTTCAGTCAATCAGTGGAGGATGTGTATGGAGCGGTTAATATTTCCGGTTACTAAAAAAGAGGCCGAAAAGAGCGGGAGGAAATATTCGTCAGAGGAAAATAAAAATGCTCTTTTCCCCTCGCAGTTAAGAGAACTGCGAAAGAAAAAGGGCATATCGCAGGAAAAGCTTGCGCGTGATCTGGGAGTCTCTAAATCCACAATAGGTCTTTATGAAACCGGAGATACGTTGCCTGACGCTAAAACACTACATGACATAGCGATTTATTTTGATATTTCGATAGATTGGTTGCTTGGCTTGTCTACTGTTCCAACCTCAAATAAAAATGTTAGAGATGTTTGCGAGTATATTGGCCTTTCAGCCGAAGCTGTATCTGCACTAAGGTTTGATATGCGAGAAAAAGGAGAACATCGGCCAATTTCCAAAATAATTGATTATTTAATTCGAGAGTTCTATATATCTTTTTTATCCACTCACATTTGGAATAAATTAAAGGATTCTACCATAGAATCAATAGTTTTAGACGGAAAAATGCAAGATGTCCTTATAGACCGAAAAAAATATAATAAGTGGCGCTTTCTATCTATCTGCGAAGATCTATACGATAAAGTGGAAAAAGAAATATCTTCCGAATTGAAGGAAGCGGCAAAAAGGGAAATGTACGTTGATCTAGAGAAGATTCAACGCGATACAGAAGATCGATTGAAACGGATTTGCGCAGTGCGAACCCAAAAAGATAAAAAATGAAAATCCGCCCCCGGTGCGGTCACACCGGGGACGGCTATAAGGGCAGTAAACTTTCCTACAGCCTACTGCCCTTCCATCATATACGAAAATGGGAGGAATTGCAATGCCAAGAAAAAGTAATACCAGAGCCGCACAGGGATCAGGGAGCATCCGGCAGAGATCAGATGGAACATGGGAGGCTCGCTTTGTTGTGGGACACGATTCAGGGACAGGCAAACCAATTCGCAAATCTATATACGCCAAAACGCAGAAGGAAGTCCGGCAGAAATTAGCTCAGGCAGTTGCCGCCGTTGACAACAAAGCATACAGAGAACCTTGCAAAATGACTTTGGGGGAATGGCTGGATATATGGGCAGATACATACTTGAACGGCGTAAAGCCCCGGACATCGAAGATATACAGGGATGACATCCGACTGCATATCAAGCCTTATCTAGCCGCGATCCGTCTGGACGAGCTGAACACTCACACGGTTCAGGAATTCTTAAACACGCTGGCAACCAAAGGGAAGAAAACTCCAATGCGGGATGATTGCAGAAAAATTATAAAGAAGGATGGTAAAACTGTATACAACTTTGCCCCCCTCTCCCCAAAGACCGTTAAAAACGTTCATGGCGTCTTGCACAGTGCACTTAGGCAGGCAGTTATCAATAAATACATTCCTATGAATCCTGCAGACGGGGACTTCTGCACACTCCCAAAAATCGAAAAACAGGAGATCAACCCCCTTGACGAGCCTCAGATTGCTGCCTTTTTAAAGGCTATTCAAGGAAACGAGTACGAAGACATTTTCATTGTGACGCTGTTTACAGGGATGCGGGAAGGTGAGGTGCTGGGCCTCACTTGGGACTGTGTAGACTTCGACCACGGCATTCTACGGATTAACAAGCAGATGCAGCTCCATCAGGAAAAGGGCATGAACGCCTACCAGCTTGTTCCCGTCAAGAACAGCAAGAATCGGACCGTGACCGCCGCACCATTCGTGATGACACAACTGCGGCGCCACAAAATATCTCAGGCAGAACAGAGGCTTCGTGCAGGGGCATTATGGCAGGCAAGCAACCTTGTCTTTACCAATGCCGTTGGCGGACATATAACAAAGCCAACACTGTACCGATCCTACAAAAAAGTTGTTGCCTCTATCGGCAGACCAGATGCCCGTTTCCACGATCTCAGGCACAGTTATGCCGTTGCTGCAATCCGCTCCGGTGATGATATCAAAACCGTACAAGGCAATCTGGGCCATGCCACCGCCGCCTTTACTCTGGACGTTTATGGACACGTCACCGATCAGATGAAGCAGGACAGCGCCAGCCGCATGGAGGCCTTTATCAAGAGTGTTTCCGGTTCCTGAAATAAGGTATAAATTCCTGTAAGGGGTAAATGAAGGGGTAACCGACTTAAAACAGGCATAAGAAAAACCCTGTAACCATTGCAGTTACAGGGTTTCGCTATGGAGGTGACACCCGGATTTGAACCGGGGAATGAGAGTTTTGCAGACTCTTGCCTTACCACTTGGCTATGTCACCAGATCTGATATCCTTATTATATGCGAACCTTCCGGAAAAGTCCACACTGTTTTTTTAATACTCCGATGCCCACACAAGGGTGTGGGCATCGGACTGGAGCGGGCTACGAGGCTCGAACTCGCTACCTCCACCTTGGCAAGGTGGCGCTCTACCAGATGAGCTAAGCCCGCAAGTGGTGCCCAGAGCTGGAATCGATCCAGCGACACGTGGATTTTCAGTCCACTGCTCTACCAACTGAGCTATCTGGGCAAATCTTTCACCGCGCCAGCGGCGCGGTATGGGGAATTGCAACCCCAAAAGGGACCCACGAGATGCAAACCATCTCGTGGGAGATGGCGACCCGGAACGGGCTCGAACCGTCGACCTCTAGCGTGACAGGCTAGCGTTCTAACCAACTGAACTACCGGGCCATATAATAACGATGGTGGGAACAACTGGACTCGAACCAGTGACCCCCTGCTTGTAAGGCAGGTGCTCTAACCAGCTGAGCTATGCTCCCCTGCTGCCGCACTTGTCAGACGGCAAAAGTTATTATACGAAAAACCCTTCCGAATGTCAACCCTTTTTTTGAAAAAATCTTATTCTCTTTTCCGCATATCCGACAGCAGCCCTTCCAGCTCCTCCCGGGAGAACGTTTGAACGCTGTCACAGAAGCGGCAGGTCAATTCCGCGCTGCCCTGTTCATCGATCAAATTGCGCAATTCTTCAGGTCCCAGACTGATGAGCGCCCTTTCCATCCGCTCCCGGCTGCAATAGCACCGGTACTCAACAGGGCTCTTCTCCAGAATCTCCAGTTCAAAATCCGGCATGACGCGCCGCAGCAAAGACTCCGGATCCCCGTTCTCCTTCAGAAGCGCCGTCACCGACCCTGCGGCCAGAATGCCGCCCTCCACCTTGGAGATGACCTCCTCGCCGGCACCGGGCAGCAGCTGGATCAGGTATCCGCCAGCGGTCAGCACGCTCCGGTCCCGATCGATCAGAACGCCCAGTCCGCAGGCCGTCGGAATCTGTTCCGACTCCACAAAATACGCCGCCAGATCCTCGGCGATCTCGCCGCCCAGCAGGCTGACGCTCCCCACATAAGGCTCTTTCATATTCAGGTCCCGGATCACTGTCAGCATTCCCTCATGGCCTACCGCAGCGCCTACGTCCAGCTTTCCGTCCGGCCGCAGAGGCAGTTCCACAGAAGGGTCGTCCACCTTGCCGCGGACGTTTCCCTGATTGTCCGAAACTGCCAGAACCGTCCCCAAGGGTCCGTCTCCCTTGATCTGCAGCGTTACGCTGGCGCCATCGCCCTTCAAGGCGTTGCCCAGCATCGAAGCTGCCGCCAGCGCACGGCCCAGAGCCGCCGTGGCCACCGGCGTGGTGTGGTGGATCTGCCGCGCCCGTTCCGTCAGGTCTCTGGTGGACACTGCCACAGCCTTGACAAAGCCATCCTTGCTGATGGCCCGTACCAATTGATCGCTCATGATATTCGCTCCTTTGATCTCGTTTCCTCTTCCGGCCGGACAGCCCGCACGATCCACCGGTCTGCCTCCGCCTTCGGCGGGTGGCTGGTCAGATCTCCGGTAAAGGTGATCTGCTCAAAGCCCGCATCCGTCAAAAATGTCCGCAGCTCCGTTTCCGTCCATGCCCGCTCCCGGTGCTCTTCAAAATCCCGGTCCCAAGCGCCTTCCTCATTGAGCCGGAACAGATCCACCTGATAGGTGCATACCTTTGTCCGCTCGCTGAAAAAGGTGCGCCAGACACAGAAGCTCTCCTCCGTTTCATCCATATACATCTGCCGGTCCATACGCCGCAGCTTGTAAGGGGTGTTCACATCAAAAAGAAACGCTCCGCCGGGCCGCAGCCATCGGAACACCCGGCAAAAAGTCTCCCGCAGGTCCCGCTCCCGCGTCAAATAGTTCAAAGAGTCCAGCGTGGATATGGCCGTATCTACCGGCTCAAGCAGCCGCAGGCGGGGCATGGACTGATGCAGAAACAGAGGCGCGCGCCCTTCCAGCACCGCCGCTTTGCTCACAGCCTGCGTCAGCATCTCTTCCGAACCGTCCGTGGCAGTCACCTGATATCCGCGCTCCGCCAGCAGACAGGCAATGGTCCCCGTGCCGCAGGCCAGATCCAGCACAGACCGAACGGGAATCTTACTTTTCCGGAACAGCTTTTCCAGAAAGTCCGCCCGCTTTCGATAGCTTCCGTCCGCCATCAGGGTGTCATAGCTGCCGGCCAATGCATCATAACTGCTCATGTTTTCTGCTTCTTCATCCGGCTGAAAATCTTTTCATACGCGCCGGTACCGTAGCTCAAAGAGCGGTTCACCCGGCTGATGGTGGCGCTGGACGCGCCGGTCCGCTCCAGAATTTCATTGTAGATCATTCCGTCGTCCAGCAGGGACGCCACTTCAAACCGCTGCTCCATGGAGCGCAGTTCAGAAATCGTACAAAGATCCTGAAAGAAGTCATAGCACTCCTCTTCATCCTTCAGCTGCAAAATCGCTTTGTATAACTGATCGCTTTTTTCTTTTTTGCCGATCTTCACCATAGGAAACGCCTCCTCCGGCACGCTTTTGTAGTTCCGGCGGCTCTGCCGCGTCTTTTTACATTTTAACATTGTACTGCGTGAAAGTAAAGAGGTGCCGGCAGGAAATTTTTGATGCTTTAAAGTATGATGTCCCCGCCGGCACGCACCCCTTCCGCAGCAGCGGCATATGCTGAATCAAACCAGACCTCCGGCAAGGCGGTCTCCAATTCTCAGGAGGTGGGAACACCATGTCAATCTTTCAGCTGCAGTCTTTTGCCGCGGAGCGGGAGTGGACTGTCGACGGCATTCCGGTCCTGACGGCCTCGGTCTCCCTTCCGGAGCCGGTCCCGGCAGCGGACAAAACCGCCCGCCGCATCCTGCGCTATTACCGGCTGCAATGCCGCGCCTACCTCCGTTACTGCGAAAAATGGCTGCTGCCCCCTGCACAGGCGGCATACCGGTCCGCGCTGGAGACCAGCGCCCCTCTGCCCTGCTTTCACGCTTCTCTGGAATACCGCGTCACCTTGCAGGATCCCAACTTTTTAAGCCTGTATACCCAAACCCGCGAGATGACGCCCGCAGGCCGAACCCTCTTGACACGGCGGGGAGATACGTGGGATCTGGCAGCCGGCTACCCGATCCCCCTGTCCGATTTTTTTCCGGTCCGAAGTCCTTGGAAGCGTCAACTGATGGCATGGGCTGCACAGGATATCCAGCGGCAGGAGCGGGCAGGGACTGCCCGATACAGCATTTCACAGCCCGGAAAACTGCGCCGGCAGTTCCACACGCAAAACTATTATCTGACGCCGGAGGGATTGACCATATTTTTCCCCATGTATGCCATCGCGCCCTCCGCCGAGGGGATCCCCGCCTTCACAATCCCTTACGCCCAGCTGCAATCCAACGCCTTTTCCCGCTTTCTCACCGAGGGAGAGCCGTAAAAAAGATCCGGAAGCGGTCTGCCCGCTCCCGGATCCTGATTTTCTGTTACCGCTGAAGCTGTTTGCCGTCGTGCGCCCGCACAGACTTGACCACCATATTGGTCAGCGCAAACAGGGCCACCGCATTGGGAATGACCATGAGGTTATTGAACATATCGGTCATCTCCCACACCAGATCATTGGACGCCACCGTGCCTAAGAAAATGAACACCAGCGCCAAAACAGAATAGACTGCTACGCCCTTTCTGCCGAACAGATACTCCACGTTGATCTTACCGAACAGGTTCCAGCTGAGGATGGTGGAAAACGCGAAGAAGAACAGGCAGATCGCCACGAACATCGCGCCGGCCTCAACACCCATAACGCTGCCGAAGGCCGTCTGCGCCAGATTGGTCTTATTGAGCGCCTCGCTGGCCGCAGCGGCGCCGCACTCTGCCAGAGGTCCGCCGGGGGTATACAGCGTGGAGATGACCACCAGCGCATTCAGCGTCAATACCACGAAGGTATCCATAAACACGCCGATCATGGCCACCACGCCCTGATCATGCGGATCCGCGACGTTGGCCTGTGCGTGGGCATGAGGGGTGGAGCCCATACCGGCCTCATTGGAAAACAGTCCCCGCTTGGCGCCCTGACTGATGGCCTCTTTCAGCGCATAGCCAAAGGCACCGCCGATGATGGCCTGCGGCTGGAAGGCATACTTGAAAATCATGCCGAAGGTTTCGGGCAGATACTGAATGCGCATCACCAGAACCACCAGACCGCCCAGCAGGAAAACCACCGCCATGACAGGCACCAGCTTTTCCGTAACAGCAGCCAGACGCTGCACACCGCCCACAAAAATGAAGCCGCAGATAACCACCAGCACCACGCCCACGATCCAGGAAGGCACGCCGAAGGCCGTTTCAAAGGTGGAGCCGATGGAGTTGGACTGCACCATGCAGCCCATGAAGCCCAGCGCCAGAATGATCGCCACGGCAAAGAAGCCCGCTAAAAACTTGCCGAAACCGCCCCGAAACGCCGTGGTGATATAATAAACAGGGCCGCCCTTATAGGAGCCGTCATCACTTTTCTGACGGGTCTGGATCGCCAGCGTTGCCTCGGCATAAATGGTGGCCATGCCGAAAAAGGCGATGACCCACATCCAGAAAATCGCACCGGGACCGCCTGCCAGAATGGCGCCGGAGCCGCCGACAATATTGCCGGTGCCTACCTGCGCGGCAATGGCGGTTGCCAGCGCCTGAAAGGAGCTCATGCCATGCTCGTGCTTCCCGCCCCGCAGAGACAGGTTGCCGAACACCTTGCGCATTCCCTCGCCGAAGCAGCGGACCTGAACGAACCGGGTCTTGATGGAATACCAGAGACCCACGCCCACCAGCAGGAACACCAGAATGTAATTGGATAGATACGTGTTGATTTTTACCACGATGTCGAGCAGCGTGGCTTCTACGGATGCGAACATAGCTTCTTCCCTCCAAAAAAATAAACGGACCAGCTGGATTTCCAGCTGCCCCGAACAAGAAAGCACAGAATCGCGCAGACGGTACCCGTCTACGTCATTCCACTCTGTCCTTTTACCTGAGAGATTCAGCAGTTTCCCGCCTTGCACCTTCGGTCCCCGTTGCCGGGCTTCTCCAGAGCCACATCCATTTCTAGTCCCCGCCCGTATTCGGGCGCCTGAGAGTTTCACTCCTTCGGCAGGCTTGCGCCATTCCCCTAGAAACTTCGTTTGCCGTTTTTTGATTGTAGCCTTACTATACTATGTCCGCCACTGGTTGTCAACTGTGTTTTTCCATAAAACATCCGGCTGCCGGCAGCGCACTCACTTTCATTATGGACAAACCGCCCCTTGCGGCGGGCGCGGCAGACAGCGCCCTGTTTGATGAGGCCCTCCGCACGGCGGAGAGCCTCATCCTGTTTGCAAGCACCCATACAGGCGGCCCCGCCGGATGCGTCACAGCTCTTCCACAGCCGCCACACCCTCTACGCGGTGAATGCCTTCCAGCAGTGTTTCGATCCTGCATTTTTTGTTGAGCCGCAGGGAGAAAATGGCACAGGCATTATGATGCTCGCTGCCTACCGCCCGTGTGATCTCCATGTTCAAAACCTTGACATTTTTCTCCCGATACAGCTTCAGCACCTGCTCCAGACACGTCCGGTCCGTGTACTCCATGTACAGATTGATCTCCGGTGCATTTTCCAGAATCCGGTATTCCAGCTTGGAAAACAATTCCTCTGCCACCACAACCAGAAACGTCGCAAAGATCGCCCCTTCATAAAAGCCGCCGCCAACAGCCAGACCGATGATCGCGGATGCCCACAGGCCGGCCGCCGTGGTCAGCCCCTTTACCCGCTGGCGGCGCGTCACGATGATGGTACCGGCGCCGATAAAGCCCACACCGGCCACGACCTGCGCCCCCAAACGGGCCATATCCGTATAATAATGCAGCTCCAGATACAAAAACTGACTGGTGAGCGTCGTCATTGCCGCGCCCAGACAGATCAGAATATGCGTGCGGAATCCGGCAGGACGCCGCTTGTACTCCCGCTCGATGCCGATGATGCCGCCGCAAAGAACCGCCAGAAACATCCGGACCGTCACGGACAGCAGGCTGACGTCCCGCAGCCCGTCAAATATGGATAGCATAGCGTCCCTCCTCAGATCTCGTCAATGGTGCGGACGCTTTCCAGCTCGGAAATCGCCGCCAGCACATGGGTATGGGGCTGCTTTGTGTTCAGACGGATGGAAAAAACCGCACTGGGATAGCGCTGTGTCTCCTCCCGCCCGCGCTCAATGTCCACCTCGTAGATATTCACATCCAGCGTCTTGATGCGGCCAATGATATCGCCCAGATCGTCCAAAGAAGAAAACTCCACGTATACATTCATATTGCGGGCGTTTTCAATGATAAAGTTTTCCAGATACGGCAGCAGCCGGATCGACAGAAAAATCAGCACGAACGCCAGAATCACGCACTCATAAAACCCCGCGCCGATGGCAAGGCCCATGCAGGCAGACGCCCACAAGCCCGCCGCCGTGGTAAGCCCTTTTACCTCCTGCCGTCCTGTAACGATGATGGTTCCGGCACCGAGAAAGCCGATGCCGTTGATGACCTGCGCGCCAAAACGGGCTGCATCCGTGCGGATCCCCACCACACCGGCAGTCTGCGCCCACGGGCCTTCCAGCATCAAAATCTCGTATTGGCTCAGCAGCATAGTCAGCGCCGCCCCTAGACATACCAGCATATAGGTGCGGAAACCCGCCGCGCGGCGCTTTTTCCCCCGTTCCAACCCGATCAGACCGCCAAAGGCCATAGCCGCCGTCAGCCGCAGCATCACGGACCAGATATTCAATTCCCGCAAATAATCCAGCCACTCCACGCAGGCAATCCTCCCAATAGAAATTTGAAAGGAAGAACCGGCATTTCGCCACTTCTTCCTCGTTTCACACCGCACAGATCCGGCAGCTGATCCGGTCCTGCGGCATATCCATGTTGGTGTGTGCGCTCACTTTTATTGATCGAGCGTACCATCCCTATGTAACTTTGTCAATCTTTTTCTATTTCCCCTCCAATAATTTGGATACTTCAACAAAAGCTTTCGTCCCTTTTTGTATTTTACATCTGGCAAAAGCTGTAATTTTTACATTTTCTGAAACACAGCCCCCGGACGCTGCCGTCCGGGGGCTGTACACTTCAGCCGTTTCCATCTGATTTCCGCGCAAATGCATGAACCGTCCCAGCCCCGACGCAGTCGGCGTTGTCAAGGCCATGTCCTCACCTGCCCACCATGATATCCAGAATCTCCTGATCCGTGGACCGCATTCCAAGACGGGCCAGCCGCCCCACATTGTCAATGGTGTTTTCCACGCCCTTCTGGATGATGCCCTCTCCGTCCACGAACTGGTGGCCGCCGTTGACATACATATGATAGCCCATCAGTCCCGCATCCACCGCCGAGGCGATTTTGGCCGCGCAGGAGGGCTTTGCCCCGTCGCAGATCATTCCTGAGCAGATCGCCAGCGTGTTGGCAATGGTATGGGCGATCACCTCATAGCGTCCGCCTTTCAAATACGCGATCCCTGCCGCCGCGCCGCAGCCGGCGCTGACCGCACCGCAGAAGGCGGACAAGCGTCCGATGCCGGTCTTTTGATGAATGGTCACCAGATCCGCCACAGCCAGCGCCCGATACAGCTCTTCCCGTCCGGCGTTCAGCTCCTTTGCATATTCAATGACCGGAAGCGATGCGGTCATCCCCTGATTGCCGCTGCCGGAGACGATCACCACCGGCAGCTCGCAGCCGCTCATGCGGGCGTCGGAGCCTGCCGCGGCGGCGGCTTTTGCCCGCACCGCCACGTCGTCTCCATACAGACTCCGCAGGGTCTTTCCGACCTCTGCGCCCCAGCCCCCCTGCATGCCGGCTTCGGAAATCGCGGTATTGTATGCCACCTGCCGCTCCAGAAGCTCCGCCACATCGGCGGTCTCCAGACAATCCGCAAACGCCACGATCTCCTCCACGCTCAAAACAGAGCGGTCCGTCTGCTGCTCGCCGCCGTCTGTCTGGCTTTCCGCCTGATGCAGTATCGCGTCGTCCCTCTGTACCAGAACGATGTTGGTGTGGTAATCCACGATCTCGCAGCAGGCTGTGTGTCCTGCCGCCGTCACCGTCACACGGATGAAGAACACGCGGTCCCCCTGCGCGGGGACCACCTCGATGGCGCAGCGCTTCAAAAGCGCTTCCATGGCCTTGATCTCCTCCGCCGTCACCTGCGAAAGAACCTCCAGCCCCAGTTCCGGGCGGCCGGCTGCCATTCCCGCCGCAGCAGAGGCCTCGATTCCCTTCAAGCCTCCTGTGTTGGGTACTGTCACGGCCTTGACATTTTTGATGATGTTCCCGCTGACCTCCACCCGGCACTGCTCCGGTTCGGCTCCCAGCGCCTTTTGTGCGCAGGCCGCCGCCAGCGCAATGGCGATCGGCTCCGTGCATCCCATGGCAGGGATCAGCTCCTCTTCCAAAATCTTCACATATTCCTGATAATGACATGTCCGTTCCATAGGCGGCGCCTCCTTTTCTTTCCTTTGATTATACAAAAAAGCCGGACCGGAAACAAGTCCGGACCGGCGCAGAACAGCAAATCCCGTGTTCTTCTTTTCATGTTCATAACAGTGCAGGTCAGCTCAGCAGCACGTCCAGCAGCATCATCACCAGAAACCCCGCCATCACACTGGCTGTCCCCGCGTGGGAATGTTCCCCCAGCTGTGCCTCCGGAATCAGTTCCTCCACCACCACATAGATCATGGCTCCGGCGGCGAAGGCCAGCACCCACGGCATGATGCCGGCAATGCTGCCGGCCGCCAATACGGTCAGCAAGCCAAACACCGGCTCCACCACGCCGCTGGCAGCGCCGCAGAGAAACGCCTTTGTTCGGGACACGCCCTGCGAACGCATGGGCAGCGACACAGCCGCTCCCTCCGGAAAATTCTGCAATCCCATGCCCAGAGCCAGCGCCACAGCCCCCGCCAAAGCGCCGCCCTCACCGGCGGCTGCCGAAAAGCTCAGTCCCACCGCCATTCCCTCCGGAATGTTGTGCAGCGTCACAGCCAGCACCACCATCGTTGTGCGCTTCCAATGGGCAGGCAGGCCCTCCGCCTCGTCACTGCCAATATGAAGATGGGGCAGCAGGCGGTCCAGCAGCAGCAAACACAGTCCGCCCAGCAGAAAACCGCCGCCCACCGGCAGCGCCACTCCCTGACCGGCTGCCTCCGCCATCTCCATGGCGGGGATCAGCAGGGACCACACAGAAGCCGCCACCATGACTCCGGCGGCAAATCCCAGAAAGACCTTTTGCATCGTGCGGGACATTTCCCTGCGGAAAAAGAACACCATTCCCGCACCCAGCACGGTAGCGAGACAGGTAAACCCTGTGCCCACAGCCGCATACAGCAATTCCTGCCGGAGCATTTCCGCACCCCTTTCTGATTAAAAAAGCAAATCACCGGAACACATTCCAGTAAAGCAGCAGTCCCGCCGGCAGCAGGATCTGCAAAAGCAGGATCGCCGGAATCCCGTAGCGAAAAGACTTGTGCAGCGTTTTGTGGCGCCACACCCGCATTCCCAGCAGCGCGCCCGCGCTGCCACCCAGCGCCGCCAGCAAAAACAGCGTCTTTTCCGGCACCCGACGGGTCCCGTCATGCCTCTCCTTATATTTTGCCTTCCATTTGTCCCATCCAAACACCAGAAAGGTCACCAGATTGATTGCCAGCAAATAAACCGCCAGCAGTCCCCACGGATTCCCGACCACGACCCAAACCGTGTCAAACCGGGCCTCCGGCAGATAAGAAAACCGCTCCGCTTCCATACTTCTCTCCCCGCGCCCGAAGACGCTCAAAAACAAGACTGACCGGATCCTCTCCGGTCAGTCCAGTTTATCAAAAAATTCAAGCCTTGGCAAGCGCAGCCAGCTCCACGGCAGTCCGGGCCGCGACGCGGGCATTGTTGAACACCAGCTGGATATTGGAATCCAGAGAATCCCCGCCGGTCAGATCCTTCACCCGTGCCAGCAGGAAGGGCGTGGTGGCCTTGCCATGGATCCCCTGTGCGCGGCTCTCCGCAATGGCCTGATCGATGGCCTGATTGATTACATCGGCGTCCATGGAGTACTCCTCCGGAATGGGGTTGGTCACCAGCATGCCGCCCTTGAGCCCCATCTCCCGCTGGGCATGGAATGCCGCCGCCAGCTGGGCAGGGGTGTCGATCCGGTAATCCACGCCGAAGCCGGACTTGCGGGTATAGAACGCAGGCAGCTCATCGGTGCCGTAGCCGATCACGGGCACCCCCTTGGTCTCCAGATACTCCAGCGTAAGCCCCAGATCCAGAATCGACTTGGCGCCGGCGCAGACCACCAGCACAGGCGTCTGACCCAATTCCTCCAGATCGGCGGAGATGTCCATGGTGGTCTCCGCTCCCCGATGAACACCGCCGATGCCGCCGGTGGCAAAGACGGAAATGCCGGCCATATGGGCGATCATCATGGTGGTGGTGACGGTGCAGGCGCCGTCCTCTCCCCGTGCCACCAGCACCGGCAGGTCCCGGCGGGAGGCCTTGGTGATCTCCACGCCCTTCTTGCCGAAATACTCGATCTCGTCCGCTGTCAGACCGGCTTTCAGACGGCCGCCGATGATGGCGATGGTGGCAGGCACCGCGCCGTTTTCGCGGATGACCGTTTCCACCGCCAGCGCCGTCTCCACATTCTGGGGATACGGCATGCCGTGGGAGATGATGGTGGATTCCAGCGCCACCACGGGGCGGCCCTCCGCCAGAGCCTGCGCGACTTCAGGGGCAATGTCCAGATAACGATTCATAACAGGATACCTCCATTAAGATTTACAAACTTCTTTTCGAATATCAAAGCGCCAGACAGCCAGCGCAAAGGACGCCAGTGCCGCCACCTCGATGGCCGCACAGGAATAGGAGCGGGCCATCAGATTATAAAGGAGCATCAGCGGGGAATTCAGCAAAAACAGCAGACGGGTCAGCCGCATATCATGAACCCACAACGCCACCGTGGTCAGCATCATGGCGCCACCCAGCAAAAGGCAGTAAGCCCCATCCCATGTCAGCAGGGGGGATACCCCGTAGCACACCAGAAAAAAGACGAGCCACAGGGGATTTTTTGCCCACGGGCGGTCATTGCAGGCACAGACCGCTGCCCGCCCCAGCCCGATCAAATTGATGAGAACACCGGTCCACGCCCCCAGCAGCCCGTAATGGACAACCCACAGCACACAGCACAGCAACTGAAGGGACAGGATCTTTTTTCTGCTGCCGCTTTGCAGCGCCGTAATGGCAATCAGGGAACCTGCCAGCCCCAAAAGCTGGATCAGGAAGAAAGAAACGGATGTCATGGAACTCCTTTCCGCAGTTCAAAATTCAACGTGCCCGGCTGCCCGTTCCTGCAGGGCTTTGGCACTCATGGCAGGATTGATGGTCTCGTCTCCCTCCATGGCGATGGCGGAGGCAGCCAGTCCCGCCCGCGCCGTGCCCTCCAGATCCGTGCCCTGCAGGTAGGCCCATGCAATGGCAGCCATGAACGCATCACCGCAGCCGGTGGTGTTTCGCATTTGGGCGGGAAGCACCGGCAGATGGACCGCGCCGCGGTGGTCGGCGGCAAAGACGCCGTCTCCTCCCAGCGAAATAAAGACCCGCCGCAGTCCGCTCTCCAGCAGCGCATCTGCCGCGGCCCGAAGGCTTTTTTCATCGCGGATCGGTACGCCGGAGAGCAGCTCCGCCTCCATGCGGTTGGGCTTTAGGGTATGGAACCTGCCCAAAACCGGACGCAGCTTGCCCGCCTTGGCAGTGGAAACCGGATCCGCAAACACAGGCACCGGACAGTTTTCCGCTAGCCAGATGATGCTCTCCTGTGGAATGTTGGTGTCGATCACCACCACCTGACTGGAAAAGAGCAGCTTCTGACGGGCTGCCAGAACCTGCGGCGTCAAGTGGTCATAAATCTCCATGTCGCTGAGAGCCAGCGCCATATCGCCCTTTTCATCATTGATGAACAGGTAGGTGGAGGTCCGCCCGCCTGAGATGATGGGGGATTGAGAAATGTCGATCCCCAGCTCCCCGCAGCTGGCTGCCAGCTTCTGCGCGTTCAAATCGTCTCCGAACACCGTCAGCATCCGCACGTCCATCCCCAGAAGCGCCATGTTGTGGGCAATGTTCCGCCCCACGCCTCCCAGCGACGTCCTGACCGTACCGGGGTTGGAGTCCTGCGCCACCAGAGGGCCTGCAGGCTGTCCGCCGATATCCACGTTGACGCCGCCCACCACCGTAACATAGGGGGCGGTGCGGACAATGTAGCCTTTGCCCGTGATATAGCCCTTCTTCATCAGATTGGAGATGTGGACTGCCACCGAGGAGCGGGTGATCCCCGCCTTTTCTGCCAGTTCCTGCTGGGAGATCAGAGGATTTTCTTCGATCCAGTTCAGCAGCTGCCGTTCCCGCTGGGTCATGCGCCTGCCCCTTTCTAAGCAAAAGTCTAGTTTTTATCGCAATGTTTATTTTTATCATATTCATTTTTTTGAAAATGTCAATGGCTTTCTGCAAATTTTCCCCGTCCCTGCCGACTATCCCCCACCGGCGGCCATCGGCCGCACATCACTGGACAGCAGGCTCCGTTCCACGTATACTGAAAGCACAGAAAGGGGGGTGTGCCTATGCACGTGGACGTTCAGCTCGATCCGACCCTGAAAGAAGTGACCGTAATAGTCCGCGCGCCTGCCCGAACTGCAGAGGTCGATGCTCTGTTAGCCCGGCTGAACAGTCGGGACGGCCGGCTGCTGGGCTTTCGGGACGGCGAAGCGGTCCCGCTGGAGCCGGCGTCCATCCTCCGCTTTTACGGAGAAGACAAAGGCGTTCTGGCGCAGACGGCGTCCGGTCTCTGGACTGTGCGGGAGCGGCTTTATGAATTGGAGCAGCAGCTGGAGGGCCACCGGTTCGTGCGGGTCTCTCACTCCGAGATCATCAACCTGCAGGCGGTAACGGCGCTGGATCTGCGTCTCACCGGTACCATCCGCATCACGCTGGCGGACGGCGCCGCAGTGTGCTATGTCTCCCGCCGATATGTCAAACGCATCAAGGAGGTGCTGGGAATATGAAACGGCTGTATGAACCGGAGCTGCTGCGGCGGCAGCTGCTGTGCGGTGTTCTGGGGGGACTTGCAGCCATGGTGCTGGTTCCGCTTGCAGTGATCTGGCTGAATTCGCTTTCCGTTCTGCCGGAGCATAACGCCAGCTTGATCGTGCGCAATGCGGTGCTGGACGCCACCCGCTGGTCCTGGCAGGGGCTTTTGGCGCTGGAACTGGCGCTGGCCTTTGCCTTCGGGTTTCTGATCGGGCTGGCGGCGCCCCCCATGGAGGGGAGCGGCCGCTCCGTAGCGGTACGCACGGTGCTGCACCTGACCATTTCCTCGGCGCTGTATCTGGGTCTTTGCGCCGTGTGCGGCCTGTGGCCCGGCAGCTGGCAGAGCACGGTCCTCCTGCTGGGTATTTACTGGTTTCTTTATGCCGTGGTGTGGTTTCTGCGATACCTCCATTGGCGCTCTGAGATCCGGAAGATCCGGGAGCGGCTGGGACTGGCCCCGCCGCAGCCGTCCGGCGGATGGATGCGCCTTCGCCCCCTGCGCGGCTATTTCCTGCTGGCTGCCGCAGCAGAGCTGGGTCTGCCGCCGCTGCTCCGCCTGTTGGAAACCGGCAGCGACTTCCCCGTTTTGACCGGTCTGCTGTACCCCTATCTTCTGCTGCCCCTCTTTGGTGTGATGACCGGATGGAGCATCGGACGGCGGCACGGTGTTGTGTGGCTGTATCCCCTTTTCTGCGGTCTACTGCCCATTCCATGGATCGTTCTTTTGTATAATGCCAGCGCATTCTTTCATGTGGGCATGATTTTCATTCCCGCTCTGGCCGGAACCCTGCTGGGCGCGCTGGTCCGCCGGTTCCGGAGCAAGGAGGGTCCTCATGAACCGTGAGATCCGGCTCTACAATCTGATCCTGCCCGTATGGCTTCTCTGGCTGCTGCCGCAGACATGGCTGGCGGTACTGCCGGGCAATCTGGCTGTGGACTGTCTGGTGCTGTACGGGGCGCTTTCCCTCCTGCACCGCACGGACAAGGGCGCTTTGTTCCGCCCTCTGTGGTGGCGGTTCTGGCTGCTGGGCTTCGCCGCTGACTTTCCGGGTGTCCTCTGGATGCTGCCGGCCTTTTTCACCACAATGGGCGACAATTTCTGGGCCAATGCCATGGAATTTGTGATGCACGATCCCTTTGGCCACCCGCTGGCATTCTTCTGGACGCTGGCAGCCATCACCATTGCCGGATTCTTTGTTTACCGGTTTGATCTTGCCTGCATGAGACGGCACTGTCCCGCGCTCTCTCAGGCGGAGCAAAGGAAGGTCGCCCTTGCCATGGCAGTTGTGACTGCGCCGTGGACTTTTTTGATCCCCGTCTATTAAAAGATGCGCAAGCATGGAACAAATCCGTCTCTTTTGCCGTCAGAACAGGCAAAGGAGGCGGATTTTCATGAAAAAACGGTTTTTATTTCTGGCGCTTTACGGCGCTCTCTGCCTGCTGGCAGCCTGCGCCGCGCCAAGTGCTCCGGCAGACGGCGGCGAACCGGCCGAAGCGGAACAGGTCACAGAGACATTCCGCCTGATCGACGGCGGCGGGCGCGGTCAAACCGCCGTTCTGGCAAAGGCGGACGGGGGGGCCGGCGACGTCTATACGCTGGATATTTTCAGCGCTGCGGACGTCTCTCTGGAAGGCGCTGAGGAAAGCGGCCTTACCATCGACCGGGCGCCGCGGGCCGGCGCGCTGATCGAGGTCACTCATGACGGAATGGTGCTGGAGTCCTATCCCGCCCGATTCGCCAACGTGTCCGCCGTGCGGGTCCTGCAGGGCGGCTTTGATGACCGCTGCGCGCTCTATCTGGAGGTTCTGGAAGATCTTTGGGAGGCGGGAGGAGCCTTGAGTCAAGACAGCCCCGCCTATATCGGCGCCGACCTGTCTCAAACCAGCCTCAGTGAAAGTGAACAGGCAGCCGTGGTCTGGATCTTCGCCGGCCTTCATGGCGCGGAGGGGCTGGAAGCCACCTATGACGAACTGGTGGAGCAGGGATATATCCGCGAAACAGACGCGGACGGCGCTGAATTCCCCCACTGGGAGGACGGCCTCCTCTTCACCATTACGGAAAAAGAGACCGGCAGCGCACTCACCGCCCCGACACTGGCCTTTGACGCCGAAGTGTGGCGTTCCGCGCTTGGCGCCTGTTTCTTTTCGGATTGTTCCTCCACGGCAGATCCCTCCGGTCACTGGAACCAGTACAAGGTAGGCGCTCAGGCAATTTCCTGACCGCTTCCAGACACAGCAGCAAGCCCTCTGGTGCAGGAACGTTCCTGCACCAGAGGGCTTGCGTTCTGTTCCGACTGCTCAGATTTTTGCCAGAATCAGCACCGGCAGCGTCCAAAGCAGCAAAAAGACCTCCAGCAAAAGCGGCGTCATCAGTCCATAGGCTCCCTGAGACACCAGATAAAAGGCCAGCAGCGTCCCGATCACGCTTCCCAGCAAAGACAGCACCGCCGTCCGCCGCACCGCGCTGCACATCCTGCGGCTGCCCACGACCGTTTCCGCATAAGGCAGAAGTCCCTCCCGCAGCAAAAAGGCCCGCGGCAGGTCCCGGTCCTGCTCCGCTTCGCTGAGCGCCACACGGCTGGTCAGATCCGGAAACTCCACCCGCACGCCCTTGTGAAATTTCCGTTTCAGCAGCGCAGGCGTGATGTTGGGATCTCTGGATGCCAGAATGGGCAGAATATGGCTGCGGTGCATCATCCGCAGCGCGAAATCCACCGTTTCCGCCGGATTGTATTTGACTGCGAACACTGCGGTCAGATGCCGGTCCACCGCCAGAAACACACCGGTTTTCAGCTTGATGTCCCCGGGGATCCGCACATTCATCTTCCGCATGAACGAGACCGTTCCCAGCAGCACCGATTCCCCATGGATCGCAGCGGAATAGCCGCCCTCCTCATAAAAGCTGAAATCCACCGCCGTCTCATAACGGCCCGTCTCACTGCGGAGCAGCCCGTCAAACAGCCGCTCCAGACCGCAGCCGGCGCAGCGCGCCATGGTGGCGGCATAGGACATGACCTTTTGCCGTTCTTCTCCATAGATCTTGATGCCGTTGAGCTGGATCGTTCCCGGCGGGAACAGGTCCGCGTCCGTAACGATCATGGTCCTGCGGCGGCTGATCCGGTCCGCGCCGGACCATCCGGCCACGGCACAGCCGGCCTTTTGCAGCCGGCGGGCCAGAGCGGAAAAGGGCAGTCCCCAGCACAGGGGCAGGGCAAAGGTGGCTCCCGCCGCCAGAATGGCCGACCAGTTCAGGAAAAAGTCCGCGCCGCGCTCCTGTCCCAGCGAGCTCAGCCCCGCAAAGACAACCGAACCGACCAGCACCAGCGGCAGCAGCGCCGTCTGCCACAGGACAAACCCCTCTTCCCGAATGGCTGTGGTGTAAAATCCGGGAACACTGCCCCGCTGCTTGCAGGCGCCCTGCTCCGTGTCCGCCACCAGATAAGGGGGCTGGTCATCCAGCGCCGCCGTGCGGAAGGTGTCATAAAATCCGCGGCTCTCCCGGCTCAGTCCCCACTGGGCAAACACCAGCGCCAGACAGGCCGCAGCGCCGTATGGCGGCACGGCAGTCCGTTCCGGCAGCAGCAGGCACGCGCCGCAGTCCGCCAGCGCCGCCAGCACCGACAGTGTCACCAGCAATTCGCTGACACACCGCTTCCGCCGGAGCATCGAGACGCCTTTTCCAATCACCTGACGGCACAAAAGCGCCGTGATCCCCAGACAGGCCATTACAACAATGCTCTGAAACCGGAAATCCCCCGTCCACATGGGGATCGCCACGCCGCTTTGCTCCACAAGCATCAAAACCACCGGCACCAGCGCCGTCAAAAGCGCGGGCCACAGCCCGCCCCTGCGTTGGCGGTACTCCGCGCGGAAGTCCTCCGCCGCATCTGCCAGCGGCGGCTCCGGACCGATGGGCTCCGGCTCCGGTTCCGGCTCCGGTTCCGCACTGTCATACAGTTCTTCCGTCTCCTCCAGCTTCCGTCTGGAAAAAAGCCCCCGCCGGGGCTTGAGCAGCGGCTCTGCCCGCTCCTCCATGACGGCCTCCACCGTGCTGCCCACGACCTCCTCCAGAGAGATGGGTCTGGGATCCTCCGGAATTTCCGGCGGCTGCGGATCCTCCGGCGGCTCCGCTTTTTCCGGACCCGCATCCGTTTCCGGACGGTCCGCCGGCTTTTCCGGCACAGGCTCCGACCGCTCCGCCGGCAGCGCCTGCTCCTCCGCAGGCTCCGCCTCCCGGACGGTCCGCTCCACATCCTCCAGAATCTTCTGCTGCCGGCTGCTCCCGTATTCCGCCAGAATCTCCTCCAGCGAAAACGCCTCCTCCAGCGGAGGGACATCCGTCAGCGGCACGTCATATTGCGTTTTTTCCTGATGTTCAGACATGCACAGCTCCTTTTTGGTGTCCTGACCCACCGGTCAGCTCCGCTGACGGACTGCCTCGTACAGCAAAATTGCCGCAGCCGCGGAGGCATTCAGGGAATTCAGCCTGCCCCGCATGGGGATGCTGATGAGGAAATCGCAGTTTTCCGCAGCCAGACGGGTCATTCCCTCGCCTTCGCTGCCGATCACAATGGCGGCCGGCCCCTTCAAATCGGCATCATACAGGTTCGTAGAGCCGTTTGCCGCCGTGCCGAACACCCAGACCCCCTGCTTCTTCAAATCCTTCAGCAGCGCCGGAATATTGGGCACTCTCGCCACAGGCACATGGGCCACCGCACCGGCAGACGTCTTGGCCACCACGGCAGTCAGCCCTGCGCTGCGGCGCTTGGGAATGACCACGCCATGAGCGCCTGCGCATTCCACCGTCCGGATGATCGCGCCCAGATTGTGGGGATCGGAGATCTCATCGCAAACCACCAGCAGCGGCTGCTCCCCCTTGGCGGCGGCAGACTCCAGAATGCTCTCCACCGTCACATACTCCCGCACCGCCGCCAGCGCGATCACGCCCTGATGGGCGTGGGTGCGGCTCATGTTGTCCAGCTTGCGCCGGTCCGCGTCCACCACCACGATCCCCGCAGCCCGCGCCTTGGAGGCAATGTGCCCCAGCGTCTTATCGGTCTCACCTTTTAAAATGAAAATTTTATCGATGGTCTCACCGGCCCGCAGGGCTTCGATCACGGCATTGCGGCCTTCGATCACGCCGTCCGCCTCTGCCGTCAGAAGATTTTTTCTCTGTTCGTCCATAATTTCTCCTTTGCATCCAGCACTTTTTGCTATTCAGCGTTTAGTATACCATACCGGCCGCATACAATAAAGCATGAATTTACAGAAACTTCACGAAAAAGCAGGACCCGCGCCTTGCCCCTTCTTCCGGTTTATGGTATATTATGTTTCAGTTTTTCGCTTCTCTGAAAGGAGTTCTCCATACATGGATCAGAACAACAAAAAAAATCCCCGATCAAACGGCGGGAAAAACAACAACTGGCGGGGGCTGGTATCCCTCATCAGCTGGGCGCTGCTGCTGACCGTCATCGTCAGTCTTGCCACCAGCTACATGGGCAGCACCGGCCGCAGCGCCTCCTCCGTGGCTTTGGAATACGGAGAGTACCGGGACATGGTCACAGGCGGCGATGTCCAGTCTGTGGACTTTGACAACGAGGAGGACCTGCTGCTCATTACGCCTGTGGACGGCTATGTTTACACCGCCGCAGACGGTACGTCCTACACCAAAAGCACGGATGACAAGGGCAACGCCGTCTACACCACCGGCAAGGCGGACAGCAAACCCGTCTCGCTGCAGTTTTTCACGGTGAAGGTCGAATCCAACGACGCCATCATCGCCTTTTTGACGGAATACGGCGTCCATGACATCGATCAGGAATACAAGCCCCAGATGGGCTTCTTCACTGCGCTGCTTTTGAATATGGCGCCCTTCTTTATCATCATGGCCGTGATGATGCTGGTGATGAACATTGCCGCCAAGAAAAGCGGCATGGGCGGCATCGGCGGGATCGGCGGCGTGGGCAAGGCCAACGCCAAGGTATACATGGAAAAGCAGACCGGCGTTACCTTCGCCGATGTGGCCGGTCAGGACGAGGCCAAGGAATCTTTGACCGAGATCATCGACTTCCTTCACAACCCCGGCCGTTACACCGAGATCGGTGCCAAGCTGCCCAAGGGCGCGCTGCTGGTAGGCCCTCCGGGCACCGGAAAGACCCTGCTGGCAAAAGCTGTGGCCGGCGAGGCCAATGTCCCCTTCTTCTCCATTTCCGGCTCCGACTTTGTGGAAATGTTCGTAGGCGTGGGCGCCTCCCGTGTGCGGGATCTCTTCAAGGAAGCCAGCAAGGTCGCGCCCTGCATCGTGTTCATTGATGAGATCGACACCATCGGCAAATCCCGCGACAGCCGCATGGGCGGCAACGACGAGCGGGAACAGACGCTCAACCAGCTGCTGGCGGAGATGGACGGCTTTGACCCCACGAAGGGCATCATCCTGCTGGCTGCAACCAACCGTCCGGAGGTGCTGGATCAGGCGCTGCTGCGCCCCGGCCGGTTTGACCGCCGCATCATCATCGACCGGCCCAATCTGGCCGGACGGCTGGCAACCCTTCAGGTCCATACCCGCAACATCAAGCTGGCGGAGGATGTCAACTTGAAGAAGGTCGCCCTTGCCACGGCCGGCTGCGTAGGCGCGGACCTTGCCAATCTGGTGAACGAGGCCGCCTTGCGGGCCGTTCGAAAGGGCCGCAAGCTGGTGACGCAGGAAGATCTGCTGGCCGCCTTTGAACTGGTGATCGCCGGCACGGAAAAGAAGGGCAGCGTCCTCACGGAATTTGAGAAAAAGCTGGTGGCATACCACGAGGTCGGACACGCCATGGTGGCCTATAAGCAGAAAAACAGCGAGCCTGTGCAGAAAATCACGATTGTCCCCCACACGCAGGGTTCTCTGGGTTATACGCTGCTGATGCCCGAGGAGGATAAGACAGAGCTGCGCACCCGGGACGAGCTGATGGCGAAGATCGCCGTGTCCATGGGCGGCCGTGCCGCAGAGGAAGTGGTGCTCAACACCATGACCAACGGCGCCTCTCAGGATATTCAGGACGCCACCAACGTGGCCCGGAACATGGTGGCCATGTTCGGCATGAGCGACCAGTTCGGCATGATGGCTCTGGCCTCCCGCCGCAACCAGTATCTGGACGGCGGCTACGGCATGGACTGCGCGCAGGATACCGCCGCCCAGATGGATAAGGCCGTGAAGGAGATTCTGGACGAGTGCTATCGTCAGGCTGTGGAAACCATTCGGGAATGCCGGGAAGATATGGACAAGGTGGTCGCGTATCTGCTGGAAAAGGAGACCATCACCGGTGCGGAGATGGTGGCAATCATCGAAGGACGGGATCCGGAGCTGGTGGACGAAGCCTATGCCTCCACCCGTTCTCAGGAGGAAGGCCGCGCCTTGACGGGCGACATCGAGCCTGCCGCCAGAAAGGTCCACATGATCTCCCAGAAGATCGAAGCGCCGGCAGAGCCCGCAGACGCCCCGCAGGAATCCGCAGACGCCCCGCAGGAACCCACGGACGCCCCGCAGGAACCTGACGGGCATACACCGGAGCAGTCTGCCGATTCCCCCGACGAACATCATCCGGAATAATTTCAAACAGGTGTGCTCTCCGGCGCACCTGTTTTCATCAAAGGAGTGAACAGCCGATGTCCATTCGATCTGCTGCTGCCGCCGATCTGCCGGCCATTGCCGCCATCTATGACGCCATTCTGGAGCAGGAAGCTGCCGGTCCGGTCTATACCAACTGGCAGCGGGGCGTCTATCCCACCATCGACACCGCCCGTCAGGCTCTGGAGTCCGGAACGCTGTATGCAGGCGAAGAAGACGGGATGCTTTGGGGTGCGGTCATCCTCAACAGCATCCAGCTGCCGGAGTACCGCGTCATTCCATGGTCCATCCCCGCGGAAGAGACGCAGGCGGCCGTCATTCATACCCTTTGCATCCATCCCGCGCAGGCGGGACAGGGCCGCGCCCGGCAAATGGTGGCCTTCTGCGAGGACGAAGCCCGCCGTCAGGGGAAATCCGTCATGCGGCTGGATACCTGGGAGGGGAATCTCCCCGCCAACCGTCTTTATCCGGCACTGGGCTACCGCTTTGCCGGCGCCACGGAGTTCTTCTTTCAGGGATTCATCCGCGAAGTCCTCAACTGCTACGAAAAATTGCTGTAATCAGCAAAAAAAGACGGTGTGCCGGCGGCACACCGTCTTTTTTTATAACCGAATCTCGCAGAGCTTGCGCCCGCAGGCGCAAAAAGATGGAATCCGTTTTCTGCCACCAACCGGTTTGACGCGGCATTCCTGTTTGCTTACGGCAGGGTCTTTGCCACCTTCTGGTAGGCATAGAGAAAATAGGCGATCTCCGCCGCCGCCGTGATCCCCCAAGAGCACACATACAGCAGGTAGAGAGACGCAATGGTCCCGAACCACGCAAACACGGTATAGACCCAGACAATGCGGAACACGCAGGAGCCGAGGATCACAATGACCATCGGCACGCCGCTCTTTCCAAGTCCGCGGGAGGCGGCGATGGCACAGTCCATGAACGCGGACACGCCATAGGAAAGGCTCATGATGGTAAGCCGGTGCATTCCCGCCTCAACGACGGCCGGATCCGTGGTGAAGATCCCCAGAAACGGTCTGCCCAGTATCAGAAGCACCACTCCCAAAATCAGGCCGGTCCCGAAGGAATAGGCCAGACTGATCAGGAAGCTCCGCCGGATACGGTCTTTCCTTCCCGCGCCGTAATTCTGCCCGATGAAGCTGCCGCAGGCCGTATAGAATGCAGCCATCACATCGTAGATCAGGGGATCCGCGTTGGCAGCGGCGGAATTCCCTGCCACCATGGTGGCGCTGAAGGTGTTGACGCCCACCTGAATAAACAGGTTCGCCAGCGCAAAGATGCCGTTTTGCATGCCGGAAGGCAGGCCAATGGCTAAAATCGCCTTGGTGCGGCTTTTGTGGAACCGCAGATCTGCCGGACGCAGGCCATAGCTCTCCTCCCGGCTGCGCAGCAGCGCCGAAAGCACCAGCGCGGCAGAAATATACTGGGAAATGATACTGGCCACCGCCACGCCCGCCACATCCATCTTGCAGACAATGACAAAAAACAGGTTCAGCACAATATTAATCAGACCCGCGATCGACAAATAGCACAGCGGCCGCCGGGTATTTCCCACAGCGGAAAACACAGCGTTGCCGAAATTGAACACAGCCAGCGCCGGCATTCCCAGACAGTAAATACGGAAATACCGCACAGCCCCGGACAGCAGCTCCGCCTTGGTATTCAGCGCTTCCAGAATCACTTCGGCAAAGCCCCAGCCGCAGACCAGCAGCACCAGTCCCACCACACCGCTCACCAGCGCGGCGGAATGGACCGTATCCGAAAGGCCCCTGCGGTCCCCCGCGCCAAAGTGGTGGGCCGCCAGCACATTGATGCCGCCGGACATGCCGATGAGGAATCCGGTAAAAAGCGATACCAGAATCGTGGTGGAGCCAACTGCACCCAGTGCCGCAGAGCCGGCAAACCGGCCCACCACCGCCACATCCGCCATATTGAACAGGACCTGCAGCAGATTGGATAAGATCAGCGGGATACTGAACAACATGATCTGCTTTGCCAGAGGTCCTCTGGTCAGATCCCGCAGCGCCGTATTCATGATATCCTACTCCTTTTCTCTCTCATGTTCTCTCTCAATTTGCCGTTCCCCAGTGTAGCATAGGGCGGCAGGCTTCTCAACCGTGATTTCCGCCAAATTCCAGCGCTTTTCCATGCCGCTGACCGTCGCTTACCAAAAAGATAAGCGCCGGCACATGGATGCCGGCGCTTATCTGACTCTGCCGAACAAGCGGTTTTCCGTTTGTCCGGCAGTTCTTTTGCTGACAGCAGCCCCGTTCAGGAAAGCTCTGCCTGCCCCGTATAAAGCTGATAATATCTCCCGTGCTGAGCGATCAGGTCGTCATGATCCCCCCGTTCCATGATCTGCCCCTGCTCCAGCACCATGATGGCCTTGGCATTGCGGACCGTACTGAGCCGGTGGGCAATCACAAACACCGTCCTGCCCGCCATGAGCCGGTCCATGCCCTCTTCAATCAGTTTTTCCGTGCGGGTATCAATGGAAGAGGTGGCCTCATCCAGAATCAGCACCGGCGGGTTGGCGCAGGCCGCCCGTGCAATGTTCAAAAGCTGCCGTTCTCCCTGACTCAGATTTCCGCCATCGCCGCTGAGCCATGTCTGGTAGCCTTTGGGCAGGCGGCGGATGAATCCATCCGCGCCCGCAAGCCGCGCGGCCGCCTCGACCTCTTCCTCCGTGGCATCCAGCCGTCCGTAGCGGATATTATCCGCCACGGTACCGGTGAACAGGTGCGTCTCCTGCAAAACCACGCCAAGAGACCGGCGCAGCGAATCCTTTTCGATCTCCCGCACGTCGATCCCATCATAGGTGATGGTGCCGCTCTGGATCTCATAAAAGCGGTTGATGAGGCTGGTAATGGTGGTCTTTCCGGCTCCGGTGGAGCCCACAAAGGCGATTTTCTGCCCCGGCTTTGCAAAGAGTGAAATATCGTGGAGAATGATCTTGCGGTCATCGTATCCAAAGACCACATGGTCAAACCGCACATCCCCCCGCAGGGGCGTCAACGTCCCATCGGGGTGCTTCCATGCCCAGCTGCCGGTATCAAAGTCCGCCTCTTTCAAATGGCCGGCTTGGTCCTCCGTGACCCGCACCAGCTGCACGCTGCCGCAGTCCGGCTCCGGCGGCGTCTCCATCACCTCAAATACCCGCTCCGCTCCCGCTACTGCGGAAAGGATCGTGTTCACCTGCTGAGAAATTTGCGTAACGGGTTGACTGACCTGACGGGCATACTGCAAAAAAGCCGCCAGATCTCCCAGCCGGAATCCGCCGCCCGAGATCGCCAGCATGGCGCCCACACAGCAGGTAATGGCATAATTGATGTGGCTCAGGTTCCCCATGGCGGGCATCATCATGCCGCCGTAGATCTGTGCCCGGGTCCCTGCCTGCCGGTACGCCTCGTTGCGGGATGCAAACCCTTCTCTGGCAGCTTCCTCGTGGTTGAAGACCTTGATGACCTTCTGCCCTTCGATCATCTCTTCGATATAACCGTTGACCTCGCCCAGCGCCTTCTGCTGCGCCGCAAAATACCGGCGGCTGCGGCCGCCAATGATCTTGACCACCAGCAGCATCACTCCCAGCATTCCCACTGTAATCAGAGTCAGCAGGGGGCTCAGCACCACCATCATCGCCAGTGTTCCGGTAAAGGTCAGCGTGCAGGAAAGAAGGCTTCCAAAGCTGTTGTTCAGCGCCTCGGAAATGGTTTCAATATCATTGGTATACCGGCTCATCAGCTCGCCATGGGTATGGGCATCGAAATAGTTCAGCGGCAGACGCTGCATCTTCTGAAACAGGTCCGTCCGGATCTGTGCCACAGTATTCTGGGACACGTGGACCATCACGCGGGCATAGCCGAAGGAACAGACCGCCCCCGTCAGGTACACCGCCGCCATCAGGCACAGCTCCCGTGCCAGTCCCGGAAAATCCCCCGGCAGGATATAGTCGTTGATGAGCGGCTTGATGAGATAGGAGCCGCCCACCGTGCAGGCGGAGCTGATGACCAGAAGCACCACCACCGCTGCCAGATGCAGCTTATAACCGCTCAGGTAGCGCATCAGTTTCCCCAGTGTCCGGCGCAAATCCTTTGGTTTCTGGACGGCTCTCCCATGCCCATGTCCATGACCATGGCCGGCGGGGCCTGTTTTTTTCTGTTCAGCCACCGATACTCACTCCTTCCTGCTGGGCGCGGTACACATCCCGGTAAAGCGCGCAGTGCTCCATCAGCTCGCTGTGCGTTCCCCGTGCCGCAATCCGTCCCCCATCCATGACCAAAATCAAGTCCGCGTCGCAAAGGGAGGTCACCCGCTGGGCGATGATGAGCTTGGTCGTATCCTTCAATTCTCTGGCAAAGGCTTCGCGGATCTTCGCATCCGTGGCGGTATCCACCGCGCTGGTGGAATCGTCCAGAATCAGGACCTTCGGTTTTTTCAAAATCGCCCGCGCAATGCACAGCCGCTGCTTTTGACCGCCGGAAACATTCACGCCGCCCTGCCCCAGATCCGTATCCAGTCCGTCCGGAAGCCGTTCCAGAAATTCATCGGCACAGGCTGCCCGACAGGCATTCCACAATTCCTCCTCCGTGGCGTTGGGATCGCCCCACAAAAGGTTTTCCCGAATGGTGCCGGAAAAGAGGGTGTTTTTCTGCAGCACCATGGAGACGGCATCCCGCAGATGCTCCATGGTGTACTCCTTCACCGGACGGCCGCCCACCAGCACGGTCCCCTCTGTTGCCTCATAGAGCCGCGGGATCAGGGAGACCAGCGTGGTCTTTGCACTGCCGGTTCCTCCTAAAATTCCAACCGTCTGTCCGGAGCGGATCTCCAGATCAATGTCCCGCAGGATCCACTCCGCCGCCTCCGGTACATATTTGAAGGAAACATGGTCAAACCGGATGCTTCCATCCGCCACAACGGCAGGATGCAGGATGCCGTCCCCGTCCTGCTGGCTTTGCGCCTCCTGATCCGTTATGGAAGGCACTTCCTCCAGCACCTCCACGATCCGTCTGGCACAGGCCACAGACCGGGTCAGCATCATAAAGATCATGGAGACCATCATCAGCGACATCATGATCTGGGTGATATAGGTGAAAAAGGTAATAAGCTTTCCCGTGTCCAACGCTCCGGCATACACCAGCTTGCCGCCAAACCACATGACCGCAATGATGGTGCCGTAAACGATCAGCATCATAATGGGCATATTGATGACCACGGCGCCGAACGCCCGCTCCGAGGTGCTTTTCAGCGCGCTGTTGCGCCGGGAAAATTTTTCCTCCTCATGGGGCTCCCGCACAAAGGATTTCACCACGCGGATCCCCGTCAGATTTTCCTGCACCACCAGATTCAGCGCATCTGTTTTCTCCTGCAAAGAGCGGAAAATCGGGTTCACCCGTGCCAGAATCACCGCGACCACCACCGCCAGCAGCGGCAGGGACACCAAAAACACATTGCTCAGCTGGCGGCTGATGCGGACAGCCAGAAACAGCGCCGCAACCAGCATCACCGGAGCCCGCACCAGAAGCCGCATCCCCATCATCAGGGAAAGCTGCATATTGTTCACATCGTTGGTCAGTCTCGTCACCAGAGAGGCCGTGGAAAACCGCTCGATATTGGAAAAGGCAAAGGTCTGGATATGGTCATATTCCGCCCGGCGCAGATTGGCGCCGAAGCCCTGCCCCGCCACGGAAGAACACACTGCACTGCCAAGACCGAAGCACAACGACACCAGTGCCAGCACCACCATCAGCCCGCCCTTGCGGAGAATGAAGCTCTGGTCTCCGTTTGCAATGCCGATGTCCACAATATCACTCATGACCAGCGGGATCAGCAGTTCAAAGACCGCCTCTGCCCCGCTGCACAAAATACCGAAGCCGATCCATTTGGCATAGGGTCTGGCATGCGGCCAAAGTTTTTTCATCATTCCTCCCGATCCTCCTCCAGATTTCCGATGATGTGCTCCAGCTGTGTCCGGAACTGCCGGCATTCCTCCGCTGAAAAGCCCCGCAGCATGACAGCCTCCGTGTCCTGAAAGATGCGGCAGAAGCGGGCCTGCAATTCTTTTCCTTTTTCCGTCAGCGTAATCAGTCTCTGTCGGGCGTCACTGCCGCTGACGGTACGGGTCACCAGCTCCCGCTCCTCCATCCGGTCTAAAATCCCATTGGCCGTGGACGGCTTGACCCGCAAAAACGCCGTCACATGGCACTGAAGCGCCTGTCCCCCGTGACGATGCAGATACATCAGCACATGGGTCTGCACCGGCGTCACATCGCAACCGGATAATCTGGCGTCCATCCGCGCTTTGGCAAGATGCGCGCATCGCCCCAGCATCGGGCCGAGTGTCATTGGCTGATCCATTCCAGCACCTCCCGTTCCTTGTATGCTAATGATTAGCATGCTAAATATTAGCACGCTTCATTCGCCCCCGTCAATGTGCAATCCGATGATATTTTTTGAACATTTTATGAATAAAAGTCCTGAAATTCCCAGTGTTGTAAATAAATTGTGAAGCTTCCCGTCATGCTGTTGACTTTCGCCCGTTGACCGGATATGATAAACACATCAAGCAGAAAGCTTGTATACACACACCATTTTCCCTCTCCTTTCTCTATATCAAATGGAAACACGGGCGGTTCAAATGAACCGCCCGTGTTTCCGCCTATTCGCAAAAAAGGCAGCCGCCCCGCAAGGGGGCGGCTCTTTGTTCATTTCAGGTGTTTCCAGCTGCCGGCTGTTCCGCTGCCGGCTCTGCTCCAACAGGGTGCGTCCGCAGATATTCCAACCAGACCTTGCAGCCCTTGGTGTTCAGATGAACGCCGTCGGAGGTCCACTCGTCCCGCAGGGAGCCTCTTTCATCGCACAGCGCTGCCGCCACATCCAGATAGGGGCACTGCTTTTCCTCAGCCAGCCGCAGGATCACCTCGTTATACGCCTGAATACGGGTGTTGTTGACATAAGTCTTTTTTGCCTCCTGCTTGGCGCTGACTGCCGGAAGGGTCTGCAAAACGACCTCGCTGTCAGGATGATCCGCCCGCAGCCGGTCAATCAGCTTCCCATACTGCCGGTAGTAGGTATCCGTGCCGTTCCAGCCCAGCTCGTTGACGCCCAGCATCACATAGATCCGGTCAAACTGCTTATCCTTCATGGCGTCCAGCAGCGGCATCTTACCGGTATCCGTATCCACCTTTTTGGAAAAGACCGACTCCACTGTGGCGCCCACAGCGGTATAGTAAGTCCCTGCATTCAAGCCGCTGTAAAGGCGGAAGCCCTCCGTGCGGGAATCTCCCAGAAATGCGGTCTGTTCAAAATATGTATCCTCCACCGGAGCTCCTTCCGCCACCGGTCCTGCGGCCGTTTCCGCCGGCTCGCCGGCAGGCTGCTCCGGCTCTTCCTGCTTCCACACAGAAGAAACTCCTTCGCAGGCATCCTCCAGCTGGATCTGCGGCTTTTCCGGCTCATAGACCGGCGGAGCTGCCGGAGCCTTCGCCGGAGAATCCGCCGCCACGCTTCGATGTCCTCCGGAGGTCACCATCAGCCCTGCTGCAAACAACAGGAGCAACGTCGCCGGCAATCGGATCCAGCGTGTTCTCCTCCGTCTTCTCTGTACTCTCTTTCCCACTGTTGCCACCTCGTTTTCCGTCCCAATGAACCTTTCTATTATTATAGACGAAATACAACGAAAAAGGTCGAAACAAAATATAAAAAATTTTTCGCATTTTTTTATGGAAACCGCCAGTGCCGCTAAAAGCGGCCTTGAAAAACCAGCTTAACGGACTTCCGTCAAGCTGGTTTTCATTCTGTTTTCCGGGCTGTTCCGCCCGCTTTTCATTTCCTGTCCTCCCGCAGGCTTTCCGGATAGACGCCGCTGTCATGGAGCCTTTTCAGCTCTGCCGCCACAGTCTCCCGGTCCTGCTGATAGGTCATGCCGAACCACTTGTCCACAGAATGCAGCACGTCCACCTCCAAGGCTCCGGTCCGCATCTGGCGGTCCACCATCATGGGCAGCAGGCACTCGGCTTTCAGATTCTCTCCGGCTTCCTCCCGCAGGAACGTTTCAAAGTATTCCCGCAGCGCAGGGAAAATGGAGGGGGCAAAGCCCCAGAAATTCATCGAAACGATCGTATCCGGCGCCAAATCCCTGTCCTCTGCCAGATCCCGCAGAGAGCCGTCCGGATAAAGCTGGACCTTCAGCGCCTCACGAACGCTCTGCAGCTTCCCGTCTCTCACGGTGCAGACGCCCCGTGACACGGTGCCATGGAGACTGGCGGTATTTTTCAGCAGATACCCCACCATCACGGCGTGTCCCTGTTCCGGCAGACGCACCAGCGCCTCGTAGATGGTGCGGTAAGCGTCGATGCCGTAATAATCGTCGGCGTTGATGACGCAGCAGGGGCCGTCCACCACATCTGCCGCGCACAGCAGGGCATGGACGGTGCCGAAAGGCTTCACCCGTCCATCCGGAATGGAATAGAAGTCCGGCACAGAGGAAAAGTCCTGAAAGGCGTAGGCCACCTCTACCGGACTGCCGTCCTTTGCGGTCTTCTGCCGCAGATAGCCGCCGCACAGCTGTTCCATCATCTCCTCCATCTCCGGCTTGATGATGAACACGATCTTATTAAATCCCGCCCGCAGGGCGTCATAAATGGAATACTCCATCAGGATCTCCCGATGGGGGCCGATCCCATCCACCTGTTTGCTGCCGCCGTAGCGGGAGCCAAGTCCCGCAGCCATGATGACCAGTGAAACTTTCATATGTCGCTCTCCTATCCTTCTCATCCTGTGCTTGCGCAGTGGTTCACTTTTGTCTACCTTACCTTATTTTCCTCCGGTTTGCAACTGCCCTTGACTTTTTTTCACATCCGGATATAATATGAAAACAATTCTCAGTTTGATAAGAGGAACGCGATATGGCATATACCACCAAACAACATCAGGCCATTCTCCGCTGTCTGGAGCAGCGGGCCGAGGAGGCCCTGACCGCCGCCGAGGTGGCGGAGGAGCTGCGGCAGTCCGGCTGTCCCGTCGGTCTTGCCACCGTGTACCGGCAGCTGGAAAAGCTGGAAGCCGCCGGACGGATCCACAAGATCCCCACGGAGGAAGGCGCTTTTTTCCAATATTGCCCCCACCCCCGCGAGAGCCGCGCCTGCTTCCTGCTGCGGTGTGAATGCTGCGGCCGCATTGCCCATCTGGACTGTGCGCAGTTGGACGCCCTCTGCCGTCATCTGGACGCCACCCATCACTTCTGCATCGACCCCCGCAAAACCGTGTTCACCGGCCGCTGCCGCAGCTGCGGAGAAAAGGAGACTGCCCATGAATCCCAATGAACTGATCGTCTGTGAAAAGCTCACCCTCGGCTATGAGGGACAGCCGGTTCTGACCGGTCTGGACCTCACCATCCGCGCCGGGGATTATCTTTGCATCGTGGGAGACAACGGTTCCGGCAAGTCAACTCTGCTGCGGGGACTGCTGGGACTGATCGTTCCCCAGTCCGGTTCAATCCGCCGCGCTCCGGATCTGGAACGGGGGAATCTGGGGTATCTGCCCCAGCAGACCCGCGCGCAAAAGGATTTTCCCGCCACCGTTTTTGAGGTGGTACTCTCCGGCTTTCTCAGCCGGAAGGGCATCCGCTTCTTTTATTCCGCAGCCCAGAAATCCGAAGCCCTGATGAACATGGGCAAGCTGGGGATCCTGGAACTGAAAGACCGGAGCTACCGGGACCTGTCCGGCGGTCAGCAGCAGCGGGTCCTGCTGGCCCGCGCCCTGTGCGCCGCCAGCCGCTTATTGATTCTGGACGAACCGATCACCGGACTGGACCCCGCTGCCGCGCAGGATCTTTATAAGACCCTCTCCTATCTCAATCAGAAAGAGGGCATGGCCATCGTCATGGTGACCCATGACCTGAAAGCCGCCCTCCGCAGCGCCCGGACCGTGCTGCATATCGGTCATCGGGGCACCTTCCTCGGTACAGTCGCCGACTATCTCGCCTCGCCTCAGGGGCGGCGCTTTCAGGAGGCAGACCTATGAATCTTTTCCAGATGTTCTCCTATCCCTTTATGCAGCGTGCCCTGATCGCCGGCGTGCTGGTGAGCCTGTGCGCCGCGCTGCTGGGAGTCTCTCTGGTGCTCAAGCGGTACTCCATGATCGGGGACGGGCTGAGCCATGTTTCCTTCGGAGCGCTGGCCATTGCCGTGGCGCTGGGCGTCACCCCCTTGTGGTTCTCCATTCCGGTGGTGATTCTGGCCGCCTTTTTGCTGCTGCGGGTGGCGGACAATCCCCGCTGGAACAGCGATGCCGCCATTGCCGTCATGAGCGCCTCCTCCCTTGCCATCGGCATCATGGTGATCTCCCTGACCACCGGCATGACCACGGATGTGGATAACTATATGTTCGGCAGCGTGCTGGCCATGACCCGCGCGGATGTCGTGCTCTCCGTGGTGCTGTGCTGCGGCGTACTGACACTGTTTGTCCTGTTTTACCACAAGATTTTCGCCATCACCTTTGACGAAAATTTTTCCCGCGCCACCGGACTGAAGGTGGGCCGCTACAATACGCTTCTGGCGATTTTGACGGCGCTGACCATTGTGCTGGGGATGCGGATGATGGGCGCCATGCTGATCTCCTCTCTGGTGATCTTTCCCGCTCTGACCGCCATGCGCCTGTTCCGCAGCTTCCGGGGCGTGGTGCTCTGCGCCGCGGTCTCCTCTGTATTCTGCTTCTGCGCAGGTCTGACGATCTCCTTCCTGTTCTCCACACCGGTCGGCGCCACCGTAGTCACGGTCAATCTGGCGCTGTTTCTTCTCTCCTGCGGAGCACGGCTGCTGCGGCGGTGACGGTCCGGCAGGGTGTATGACCGCCGCGGCGTTTCCTGACACGCTTTGGAATCGCCGCGGCAATCCCCTTACTTATTTTAATTAAATGTCAAATTTCTCTTGCCTTTTCTATAAAAGCGTGCTATATTGTTGATACTAGAAAGTGTAAGCTGCGGAGTGGGCCCAATGGTCCGCTCTTTTTGTTGGTCATTTTTGCGTGCTTAAAATTTGAAAAAACTGTCAAGTCAAGTAAAGTGAGGTTTGCCTATGAAGAAGATCACAGAACTGACTGCCGAACTGGCGGCACCTGCCATTGCGGAACAGGGCTGTACCCTGTGGGACGTCGAGTATGTCAAAGAAGCCGGCACCTGGTATCTGCGGGTCCTTCTGGACAAGGAGGGCGGCGTGGACATTCTGGACTGCGAGGCCATCTCCCGCAAGCTCTCCGATCTGCTGGACGAGGCGGATCCCATCGAAGGCAGCTACACGCTGGAAGTCGGCTCCGCCGGCGCCGAGCGGGCCTTGAAGCGCCCCTCTGATTTTCAGCGGTATCTGGGCAGCCCCGTGCTGGTGAAGCTGTACCGGAGTCTGGACGGCCGGAAGGAATTTGCCGGCCACCTCACCGCTTACGATGAGACCGACGGCAGCATCACCGTCACCGTCGGCAAAGACGCGCTGACCTTTGCCAAAAAGGATGTGGCGCTTGTCCGCCTGCGGGTGGAGTTTTAAGAACGGAACCCCTGCGATCTGAAAAGTCGTATTGAAAAAAAGAATAAGGAGAAACAGACAATGAAAGGCAAAAAGCAGAAGGAACCCGCCGGTATGAACCCTGCGGAGATCTTCGCCGCTCTGGCACTCTTGGAAAAAGAGCGGGGAATTCCCCGGACCTTCATGATGGATAAGATCATTCAGGCCATCACCACCGCCTACAAGCGCGACCACACCGATGTGGAAAACGTCATTGTGGACGTGGATGAAGAGCACCAGACGCTGAAGATGTTCGTGCAGAAAAACGTGGTGGACGAGGAGGATTATGTCGACCCCGAAAACGAGCTGACTCTGGCGGAGGCCAAAGCCATCTCCGCCCGCTATGAGATCGGCGACATCGTGAACATTCCCGTGGACAACACGGAATTCGGCCGCATTGCCGCCGGCAACGGCAAGCAGGTCATCATTCAGGGCCTGCGGGAAGCCGAGCGCGGCATGGTATATGACGAATACAACTCCAAGCAGCATGAGATCCTCACCGGCGTTGTCACCCGCATCGACCCCCGCAACGGCAACGTATCTCTGCGCATCGGCACCGGCACCGAGTCCACCGAGGCGCTGCTGATGTCCGGCGAGCAGGTCCCCGGCGAGGAGATGGCAGAGGGCATGCACGTGAAGGTCTATGTGGTGGACGTCCGCCGTTCCACCCGCGGGCCTCAGATCCTGATTTCCCGGACCCATCCGGGACTGGTCAAGCGCCTGTTCGAGCTGGAGGTCCCCGAAATCTACGATGGCACCGTGGAGGTGCGCTCCATCGCCCGGGAAGCCGGCAGCCGCACCAAGATGGCTGTCTGGAGCAATGACGAAAATGTGGATCCCATCGGCGCCTGCGTCGGTCCCAAGGGTCAGCGGGTAGCTGCCATTGTGGATGAGCTGCGGGGCGAGAAGATCGACATCATCAAATACAGCGAAGATCCCGCCGCCTTCATCGCCGCCGCGCTGGCTCCCGCCGACGTGCTGGATGTCCGGATGGCAGACGAGGGCAAATCCTGCCGCGTCACCGTTCCCGACGACCAGCTGTCCCTTGCCATCGGCAAGGAGGGACAGAACGCCCGTCTGGCCGCCCGTCTCACCGGCTATAAAATCGACATCAAGCCGCAGAGCTATCAGGACACCGAAGACGAAGCGCCTGTGGACGAAGCCTTGGAAGAAGCGGCGGAAGACGCTTTTGAAGGCGAACTTACCGAATAATTGCGGAAAGGCGGTTGCACCATGCCAAAAGTGAAAAAGATCCCCCAGCGGCAGTGTGTTGGCTGCCGGGAAATGAAGGACAAAAAGGCGCTCCTGCGGGTCGTCCGCTCCCCCGAGGGGGCAGTCAGTCTGGACTTCGGCGGCAAAAAGCCCGGACGCGGCGCCTATGTATGTCATGATGTGGAGTGCCTGAAGCGGGCGCGGAAAGCCCGTGCGCTGGAGCGGGCCTTTGAGACCGCCATTCCTCCCGAGGTCTATGACGCCATGGAGGCAGAACTGCGAGGTGCGGATGGACAGTAACCGGATCCTCTCCCTTCTGGGACTGGCACTGCGCGGCGGAAATCTGGCAGTGGGCGAAGAACCTGTGGAAGCCGTTGCCCGTGCCCGGGACGCCCGGGTGCTGCTGCTGGCTTCCGACGCAGCGGACAATACCCGCCGTCGGGTGGAGCATTTTGCACAGGCCGGTCAATGCCTGTGGCTCCGCATCCCCTTTACCAAAGCAGAGCTGGGGCAGGCCGTGGGCCGTTCCTCCGCCGCCATTGCCGCAGTCACGGATATCGGGCTGGCAACTGCTGTTGTCCGCCGGCTGGCGGAGCTGGATCCCGCACGATACGACGAAGCCGCCGCCAAGCTGGAACTGAAGGCAAAGCGGGCTGCCGAGCGCAAAGCCGAGCAGGCTGCCCATGAAAAAAATCTGCGGCAGGGAAAGCGCAAGCCCAAAAAGGCTCCGCTTCAGGAGCCGGAACCTCCGCAGCAGCCGCTCCCCGCAGCCGGCTCCGCTCCCCGAACCGCTTCCAAACGCACCGCGGTCCCTTCCCGCCGTCCCAACCAAACCGGCGGACGCCCCCGCACCGCCGGAGGAGGCCGTTCAAAGCCGCGGACCGCTCCCAACCCCTATGCACACAGCCGCCCCGTCAAAAAAGGAAAGGGGTCCTTCCGCAAAAAGGAATCCCAAGGGCGCTGACTTTATAAATTCCCCCGAAAATGAGGTGTTTTGATTGGCTATTGAAAAATACAGGGTTCATGAAGTGGCAAAGGACTTCGGTCTGCCCACCAAGATCATTGTGGAGATCCTGACCAAGTATGCAGCCGCTCCCAAGAACCATATGCAGGTCCTCACCGACCATGAGCTGTCTGTGATCTTCGATTATCTGACTCAGCACAACCAGGTATCCGGCATTCAGGTCATCTATGCCGATACCCAGCCCCGGCCTCAGGAGCAGCGGGCAGCCAAGCCTGCAGCCGCTTCCCAGCAGGCGGCGCAGCCCCAGCACAAGCCTGCCGGCAGGCAGCCGGAGCAGCACCGCCCCGCAGCGCCGCAGGCTCCTGCTCCGGCAGCACAGGCTTCCCGAAAGCCCGCGGAGCCTGCCAAGCAGCCGGTGGTGCAGCAGCCCACCACCCGCATCCCCCAGAAAAAGATCGTCGATACCCGGAAGGGCGGCGATGTGAACCTCGCCAAGTATGACGAGCGTCTGGAGGATCTGGGCGGCGAGCGCGGCGCGCGGATGCAGAAGCAGGGCGGCAAGGAAAAGTTCCGCAACAACCAGCGCCGCAACAACGCGACCTTCTCCAACAAGCGCCGGCAGGATGAGGCCGAGCGTATGCGCCGCCTCCAGCTGGAGATTGCGAAAAAGGCGCCTGTGAAAGTCCAGATCCCCGATGAGATCAGCGTCGGCGAGCTGGCCAGCCGCATGAAAAAAACCGGCGCCGAGGTGGTCAAATGCCTGATGAAAAACGGCATCATGGCCTCTCTCAGCCAGATCATCGACTTTGATACCGCCGCCATCATCGCAGAAGAGATGGGCTGCAAGGTCGAAAAAGAAGTCGTGGTCACCATTGAGGAAAAACTCATCGACGTCTCCGAAGATAAAGCGGAGGATCTGGTTCCCCGCGCTCCCGTTGTGGTGGTCATGGGTCACGTTGACCACGGCAAAACCTCCCTGCTGGATACCATCCGCAACACCAGTGTAGCCTCCGGCGAAGCCGGCGGCATCACCCAGCACATCGGCGCCTATCAGACCCGGATCAACGGAAAGCCCATCACCTTCCTTGACACCCCGGGCCACGAGGCCTTTACCTCCATGCGCGCCCGCGGCGCCATGGTCACCGACATCGCCATTTTGATGGTGGCCGCGGATGACGGCATTATGCCCCAGACCATCGAATCCATCAACCACGCCAAGGCGGCCGGCATTCCCATTATCGTGGCGATCAACAAGATCGACAAGGACAGCGCCAACCCCGACCGCGTGCTCCAGCAGCTGACCGAGCACGGTCTGGTGCCCGAGGACTGGGGCGGCGACACCATTTGCTGCAAGGTTTCCGCCAAGAAGAACATCGGCATTGACAATCTGCTGGAAATGGTGACGCTGACTGCCGAGATGGCAGAGCTGAAGGCCAACCCCAACCGGGCGGGTCAGGGCACCGTCATCGAGTCCCGGCTGGATAAGGGCCGCGGCCCCGTGGCAACCCTGCTGGTGCAGAACGGCACCTTGAAGCAGGGCGACATCATCATTGCAGGCACCGCCGTTGGCCGTGTCCGTACCATGATGGACTATAAGGGCGCCCGTCTTACCGAGGCCGGTCCCTCTGTCCCCGTGGAGATCGCCGGTCTTTCCGAGGCTCCTGTCGGCGGCAGCCCCTTCTTCGCCGTGGCGGATGAGCGCATGGCCCGCGAGCTGGTGGAGCAGCGCAAGGCGGAAGAAAAGGCCAAGATGCTGGCTCCCACCCAGAAGGTTTCCTTGGAGAACCTGTTTGACCAGATTCAGGCCGGCGAGCGCAAGGAGCTGGCACTGATCGTCAAGGCAGACGTGCAGGGCAGTGTGGAGGCTGTGAAATCCTCTTTGGAAAAGCTCAGCAACGACGAGGTCAACGTTCGTGTGATCCATGGCGGCGTCGGCGCCATCAACGAATCCGACGTGATGCTGGCTGCCTCCTCTAACGCCATCATCGTGGGCTTTAACGTGCGTCCTGACGCCGCAGCCCGGGAAAGCGCCGTTCGCCAAAATGTGGATATGCGGATGTACCGGGTCATTTATGACGCCATCGACGAAATCGAAGCTGCCATGAAGGGCATGCTGGCGCCGCAGTACCGCGAGGTGGTTCTGGGACACGCGGAAGTCCGTCAGACCTATAAGGTCTCCGGCATCGGCACAGTGGCAGGCTGCTATGTGCAGGACGGCAAGATCGTCCGGGCCTGCTCCGTCCGCGTGGTGCGGGACGGCATCGTGATCCACGAGGGCAGTCTGGCCTCTTTGAAGCGGTTCAAGGACGATGCCAAGGAGGTCCAGCAGCGCTTTGAATGCGGCTTGACCGTTGAAAAGTTCAACGACATCAAGGAAGGCGACATTATCGAGGGATATACCATGGAGGAGATCCCCAGATAATGATGCGCTGACCGCTGGTTACAATCAGACATCACACAGGGGCGGCGACCGCGTCGCCGCCCCTGTTCCTTTCCCTTTCTGAAACTGCGGCGCACAGCAGTTCCTGCCAGACCCGCCGCATCCAATGCGCCCCGCCAAAGGGGCATCATCCCCGCTCCCGGATCGGGAGCATATAAGGAGGTTCATGATCCATGCCAAGCAATCGAATCGGCCGCATCAACGAAGAGATCCAGCGGGAGCTGGCCAGCCAGCTCCGCCAACTGAAGGACCCCCGTGTCTCGCAGGTCGGGATGGTCTCCATCACCCGTGTGGACACCACCAGTGACCTGCGGTTTTCCAAAGTCTTTGTCAGCGTATTGGACAAAAGCCGCGAAAAAGATGTGCTGAAAGGCCTGAAATCCGCCTCCGGCTTTCTGCGGCGGGAGCTGGGCCGCGCCCTGCAGCTGCGCTATACGCCGGAGCTGCAGTTCATCGGCGACGATTCCATCCAGTACGGCGCCCACATTCTGGAGGTCCTGCGGGATCCGGAAAAGGTCAAGCCCGTCAATCCCGATAATGACGCCGTACTGCCCGAGGAGGAATGACGATGCTGACTGCCGCCGAGACCGCCGCACTGCTGAAAACCTTTGACAATGTGCTGATCCTCACCCACGTCCGCCCGGACGGGGACACCGTCGGCTGCGCCGCGGCCCTGTGCGCCGGTCTGCGCGCACTGGGGAAAACCGCGTATCTGCTGCCGAATCCCGGTCTGACCGATACCACCGCGCCCTATCTGCTCCCCTACGCCGCTCCGGAGGACTTCACGCCGGAGCGGGTCGTGTCCACGGATATCGCAACCGTAGGGCTGTTTCCGGAGAATGCCATGCCTTATGCCGGACGGGTGGATCTGGCCATTGACCATCATCCTTCCTTTGAGCATTTCGGCAAAGCCAACGCGGTCCGTCCGGAGGCTGCCGCCTGCGGCGAACTGATTTATGACATTCTGGCTGCTCTGGGACCCATCACTCCGGAAATGGCGCTGTCCCTTTACACGGCTGTCTCCACGGACACCGGCTGCTTTGCCTATTCCAACACCACCCCCCACACCCATCGTGTGGCAGCGGCCCTGATGGAGACCGGTATCGACTACCGCAGCGTCAACAAGCTCTTTTTCCAGACCAAGACCCGAAAGCGGATGCAGCTGGAGGGCGCTATGCTGGCAGATATGGAATTTTACGATCGGGATCGGGTGGCCGTCCTTTCCGTCCCCATGTCCCTGATGGAGCAGGTCCATGCCACGGAAAGCGACGCCGAGGACCTGAGCGCTCTGGGCGGCCAGATTCAGGGCGTGGACTGCGCCGTCACCATGCGGGAGCTGCGTTCCGGAGTCTGGAAGCTGTCCGTGCGCACCGGCCCGCGGATCAACGCCAGCAGCGTCTGCCGGGCATTGGGCGGCGGCGGCCATGCCGCGGCGGCCGGCTGCACGGTTGAAGCCGACTACGCAGAAGCCAAGCGCCGCATTCTGGCAGCGATCGCACAGACGGCACCCGACTTCGTGGAATAAGAACCACCCCCAACAAAGGAGATATTTCCATGCCAAACGGCATCCTCATCATTGATAAGCCCGCTGACTGGACCAGCATGGACGTCTGCGCCAAGCTGCGGGGCATTCTGCGGGAAAAGCGGGTGGGCCACGGCGGCACACTGGATCCCATGGCCACCGGTGTGCTTCCGGTCTTTGTGGGGCAGGCGACCCGCGCCGTAGAATTTGCGGAGAACAGCCGGAAAGAATACGTGGCCGGCCTGCGTCTGGGGCAGGTGACCAACACACAGGACACATCCGGAGACATTCTGGAGACCCGTCCCGTCACGGTCAGCCGGACCGATGTGGCAGCTGCCCTCCAGCGCTTTCTGGGGGAGATCCAGCAGATCCCTCCCATGTACTCTGCCATCAAGATCGGCGGGCAAAAGCTCTATGATCTCGCGCGGAAGGGCAAGGAGGTGGCGCGTCCCCCGCGGCCGGTCACCATTTATGAGCTGGAGCTTTTGGAACAGGTCAGCGAGACGGACTTCCGTTTCCGCTGCGTCTGCTCCAAGGGCACCTATATCCGCACCCTCTGCCACGATATCGGGCAGGCTCTGGGCTGCGGCGGCACGCTGTACAGCCTGCGCCGCACCATGGCGGCGGGCTTTACCTTGGAGCAGGCCGTTTCGATTCAGGCTGTGCAGGAACACGGCGAAGCCCTGCTGCTGCCCGCGGACAGTCTCTTTGTCCAGTATCCGCTTCTGCCGCTTTCGTCGGACAGACAGGAAAAGCGGGTCCGCTGCGGCAATCCCATTCCCATGCCGTCTCTTCCGGACGGCACTTACCGCGTCTGCGGTCAGGACGGCACCTTTCTCTGTCTCTCTCAGGCAAAAGACGGCACCCTGACCTCGATCAAGAACTTCTTTGGAGCGTAACGATATGTCCACAAAGGAAAAAGTCATAGCTCTCGGCTTCTTTGACGGCGTCCATCTCGGGCACGCCGCCCTGCTGCGGCGCACCGTGGAGGCCGCCGCGGCGCGCGGCGTCATCCCCGCAGTGTTCACCTTTGACCGGGTACCGAAGGAAGTCGTCACCGGAATCCCCTGCCCCCTGATCAACTCTCCTGACGACCGCAGGGATCTGGTCCGCCGCCTGTACGGCATTCAGGACGTCATCATGGTTCCCTTTGATGATGAAATGCGGACCACCGCATGGGATGATTTTATTACGGAGATTCTGGTAAAACGGTACCACGCCGTTCATCTGGTGGCAGGCCATGACCACCACTTCGGTCACAAGAACCAAGGCTCTCCGGAACTGCTGACGCAAAAATGCGCGCAGCTGGGTCTGGGCTGCGACATCATCCCCAAGGTGGAGGTCGGGGGCATCACGGTCAGCTCCACCTATATCCGCCGTCTGGTGGAGCTTGGTCAAATCGAGCGCGCCAACGCCTTTCTGGGGCATCCCCATGTGCTGACGCAGGTGGTGCGCCACGGCCGCCGCATCGGACACACCATCGGCATTCCCACCGTGAATCTGGTGGCGCCGCCCCATGTGCTGGTTCCAAGTCACGGTGTTTATGCCACACGGGTAGTCCTGCCGGACGGGACCGCGCACCCCGCGGTTACCAACGTGGGCACCCGTCCCACGGTGAACAACGGCCCGGATGTGACCGTGGAAGCGTGGCTTCTGGACTTTGACGGAGATCTGTACGGCCAGACCGTCCGCGTGGAATTCCTGCGCCACATTCGAGATGAGGTGCGCTTTGACTCTCTGGATGCGCTGAAAACCCAAATCGTGCGGGATGCGGATGCCACGCGCCTCTGCTTTCAGGAGCTGCCCTTATAAGAACGGGGCTGCACCGCCCGTTCCCGCCGCACCTGATCCATGATAAAGGAAGAACCGCGCAGGGAAATCCCTGCGCGGTTCTTCCTTTATATCAGCGCCGCAATGAGCCACACAAGGCCGATTCCGGCCGCCCCCATCGAGGTGTATACCGCCGGACTCAGATCCCTCCAGATCCGGCTGAAGCGTCCGTGGTCGCCGCCGGCATAATTGCGGGCGACCCGCCGCGCTTCCTCTACCAGCTCCTTCGACGTGACCCCCTCTCCGGCAGCGTCATTCCGCACAATAAAAATCGCCTGTTCAAAAAACCGCTGGTCCGGGGAATCCACCACCACGACCCGTCTGGAAATACCTTTCACCATACGTCCATGCCTCCTGAAGTTGATAGTTCCAGTTTGCCGCAGCGGCAGGAACTTTATACCACCTCAGAAAATTTCGCCCCTATGGAAGCGCTCAGACCTCCCGGCTCTCCGGCTCCCAGTATAGCACCTGAATCCCGCAGTCATCCTGCAGCCGCTCCCGCCGGATGCTCTCGGTCATCATCAAGCCTGCCAGAACCTGCGGGTCCTCACCTTCCCAGCCGGCCAGCAGGTTCTGAAGCCACTCGTCCCGTTCCGCATCTGCCACGCCGTCACTGACCATCACCACAAAGCTCCCCGGTTCCAGCGGCACCCGCGTCACATCCGGCGGCGCCGGAGTGCCCCGCAGTCCCGCCGGCAGGCTGCTGCCGGTGACCCGCCGCACAGCTCCGCCTTTTTTCAGATAGCTGGGAGCGGCTCCGTACTTATAAAACACCGCTTCTCCTGCTGCCGGATCAAAGACGCACAGGTCAATGGTGGTAAAGCTGCCCGTCTCCGCCCCCCGCAGCGCCATGGCGTCGTTCAGCGTTTTCAGCGCCGCCTCCGGTTCGATCCCCGCCTCTAAAAACTGCCGCAAAAGGCGGCAGGTCAGCGCCGATTCTTTTCTGGCCGGTTCCCCGCTTCCCATGCCGTCTGCCAGCAGCAGGCACCAGACGCCCCCATCCTGCCGGAACGAGACCACCGTATCTCCGCAGGCACTCTCCCCTTCCTTGGGCCGCAGCGCCGCCCCGATCCGGCACACCGCATCCACAGCGCCGGATACCGGAACCGCCGCTCCCAGCCCCGCCGCCGTTGCCGTCAGCAATTCGCTGAGCTGGGCATACTGCCCCCGCGCGCTGCGGCGGGTCTCCTCCAGCTGCCTCCGGTACTGCTGCCGCAGCAGATACGCCGACAATTCTCCGTTGACTGCCGTCAGAAAATCGGGCAGGTGGATGCAGCGGCTTGTAAAATAACCGGGAAAATCCTTTGCCATGGCTCTTCCCCGCTCCAGAAGATAGGGCGTGGCGTCATTGAGCGCATTAAACGTGCCGGTATACTCCCGCTGCCAGCAAAGGTCGCATAAGGCACAGCCCCGACAGACTCTTTCCGCAGCCCGGTCAAACACAATGGCCGGATTTTCCTCCGTGGACTGCGGTGTGTTCCGCCCCATGCTGTCATAGAGCTCCCGTAGCGCCGCTGCCGCCTTTGTCAGCCGCTCTTTCAGCTGAATACCGCCCAAAGCGGCTGTTTTTTCCGCCCGCTTGATCCGCTTGCCTCCGAACAGCCGCCCCGGCAGCAGCAGGAACATGCCCATTCCCATCAGCGCTTCCAGCAGCAGCGGGCGGGCAAAGGGATCGTTGGCAGGCAGCAAAACCGCCAGCGCCGCTGCCAGAAAGGCGCCTGACGCACCAATCCGCCGGCAGCCCTGCCGGCTTCCCGTCGCCAGTCCCGCAAGGCCGAAAACCGCCGTAAAAATCCCGCTGCCGCTGCCGGCGCACAGGTCTGCTGTCAATCCCAGGCCAAGACCTGCCCATGCCCCCGCCGTCGCTCCCCGCTCATAAGCGGTCCAAGCCAGCAGAGCGCACAGCAGCGTCCGTCCCACCGAAATTCCCTGAAGCTCCAGATCCCACAGCCCCAGCAGCAAGGCCGCACCCAAAAGCACGGTCCCGTCCGCTGAAGCGGGCGTTCCCTCCATTTCCAGTGCCGGACGAAACATCCATGCGGACACACCGGTCAGCACCGACGCGGTCAGGCAGGGCGTCAGCTTTTCCACAGGCGACAGCGACTGCACCACATAGATCCCCCATACCGCCAGAGACAAAAGCCCTGCCGTGACCGCCTGCACCTTCGGCCGCGCCAGCAGCGCGCTTCCCTGAAAGGCAGATGCCGCCGTCAAAATCAAAACCGCAATCGCCAGATGAGGCAGAGCGGCGGAAAACTCCAGAAACAGCAGCGCACCCACGGCATTGCCGGCCAGAGCTGCCGCTCCCCACAGCCCCGGTCCGGCAGCCGCTGTCAGTCCCAGCGCAAACGGGGCGTACCCGCCGGCTGTCCGTCCGGCGGTCAGCGCCGCTCCCAGAAAAAAGCGGATGCCTGCGCCCAGCAGACGCGCCGCCTGCTCCCTTTGTAACGTAATCGGACCGTGTTCCACAGCCTGTCCCTCCCGCAACGATGATTTTTCCTCATTTTACAAGATGAACGAAAAAAATCCCGTCGGGAAATGAAGGGACGCAAACCGGAACTTTCCCCGAAAAAACGCTGCCCGTACGGGCAGCGTTCACGGCTGTTAAAAAAGGGCGTACCCCTTCCGCGCCTGCGGGCGGCCTGCGCAGCCGTTGGCAGCTTTGCTGCCTTACGGATGCGGCGTACCCCTTGCGGGTAAACTCTGCGAGGCTTTTGACAGAAAACGGCTGTTCAGGCATCCGGCTTGACTCCGGTTCCATCGCTCTCTTCCAGCTTCGTGTACCTGCGGAACCAAACGGCAACCGCAGCTGCATCCACCACACTCAGCGCCGCAAGGAGGAGCACTGCCGCCTGACCGGCCTGCCTTGCGGGGCAAAGCCGAAGGACCACACCCATGAAAAGCAGCAGGAACATCAGGCTGAGCTGCATCAGATAGCTCACCGGCACAGCCAGTCTTCCGCATCTGCGGAACATCCGCTGCCGCACCCGTCTGCCCCGTTCTCCTCTTTTTTGATCGTCTTCGAATGCCTCTTTGGAAAAGGAGACCCGCAGCCCCTGTATCATCAAATATCCCAGCAAACCGATCCAAAAAAGATCCGTCCACCAGTCCAAGGTCCGAAGGAGATAGAGCGCCAGACCGCCCGCCATCATAGCAGCCAGCAGTGTTTTCCAGCTGTACACCTTCATCGGTACCCTTCCTTTCCAACGCAAGCCCTGCCTTCTGCTTTTCAGTATCGCAGATTCCTGACGGTATGTCAACGCAGCGGGATCGGGCTGCGAAACACCGCCATCTGGAAAGCGGCCCCTGCAAAAGTCTCCTTGCTGAAAGCAGGACGCCGGTCTCAGCCGGCGCCCTGCTTTCTGTTCAGATGGTTACGTGCCCTGCGCATGGGCTCCGCTCTATCCGGCAGCATCTTTATTTGGAGGAAGCTGCCGGCGTCTTCGTCCCGTCAGACTGACACGCAGCCTGACGCCAGTGCAGACTGGTCTTCTGGAACAACGGCTCACAGACACACAGCACCGGCGGCATGATCAGCATGCTGATGACCGCCGAGATCAGCGCCCCCCGCGCCAGCATCATGCAAATGGAGCTGATGATCTCAATTTCCGAAATGATGCCAACCCCCAGCGTCGCGCAGAACAGCACCAGCGAGCTGGTGATGATGGACGCATCCGAGGAGGCAGCGGCAATGCAGATGGACTCCTCCCTGCTCTTTCCGGACCGCAGCTCCTCCCGAAAACGGGTCGCCATCAAAATCGCATAGTCCACTGTGGCTCCCAGCTGAACACAGCCAATGATCGTGGGCGACACAAAGGGAATCACCGTTCCGGTAAAATAAGGAATTCCCTGATTGATGAAAATTGCCAGCTCAATGGCGGCCACCAGCACGACCGGCATGGAAAGAGAGCGGAACACCGCCATGATAATCAGGAAAATGGCGGCAAGCGAGATGTAGTTGGTCACTTTGAAATCCACGGAGGAGGTACTGATCAGATCATCGGTCAGGGCAGCCTCTCCGGTCATCAGCGCCTCCGGATCATACTGCTTGACGATCTGCTCCAGCTGCGCCAGCTGCACCGTGGCCTGATCGGAAGCCGTCGGACAGGAGGAATTGACCATCATCATTTGCCATCCGCCCTGCTTCAGCATATCCCGCAGATCCTCCGGAATGAAAAAATCCGGAATCCCTGTGCCCAGCATGGCATGGTAGGAGAGGACGGAGGTGACGCCCTCCACCTCATCCACTTCCTGCTCCAGCCGGTTCATCTCCGTGGAGGAGAGATCATCCCGCAGCAGGATAAAATGAGACGACGCCATATCATAATCCGTTTTCAGCTTGTTGTTGGCAACGATGGACGCCATATCCTGCGGCAAGGCCTCATCCAGCTTGTAGTAGACAGCCGTGTGGTTCTGCGCATACACTGCCGGCAAAAACAAGATCAGAAACACCGCCACAAATGCCCGCCGGTGGCGGATGATCCATTGATTCATCCTTCCAAAATCCGGAATCAGAGTCCGGTGCTTGCGGCGTTCGATCTGTTTATCAAACATCAGCAGCAGCGCGGGCAGCACCAGAACCACGGTGGCAACGCCCAGCACCACGCCCTTTGCCATGACGATGCCGATATCACGGCCCAGTGTCAGCTGCATAAAGCACAGTGCGACAAAGCCGGCAATGGTCGTCAGGCTGGATCCGGAAAGGGAGGTGAACGCCGCCACGATGGCTTCCGCCATCGCGTCCCGCGGGTCCTCGTGAGTCTGGCGTTCCTCCCGGTACCGGTGATAAAGGAAGATGGAGTAGTCCATGGTAACGCCCAACTGAAGAACTGCCGCAATGGCCTGCGTGATATAGGAGATCTCTCCCAAAATGATATTGGTGCCGAAATTATAAAGGATCGCAATGCCGATGCTCAGCAAAAATACAAACGGAAGCACCACAGACTCCATGGTCAGGGACATCGCCGCCAGCGAAAGCAGCACCGCCAGCCCCACATAGACCGGCAGCTCCCGATCCACCAGATCTTTCGTATCCTTGATGACCACAGAGAAGCCTGCCAGAAAGCACTTTTCATTGCACAAGGACCGCACCGCGTCAATGGCTGCCATCGTCTCTTCTGCTGCGCCGGATTTTTCATATTGAATAATCATCATCGTAGAATCGCCGGCATAGAACAGATCCCGCAGTGCAGCAGGGATCATGTCTGTGGGAATCTGGATTCCCACGGCGTTGCTGAGCCAGATGGCGCTGGAAACACCGGGAACCCGCTGAATCTCCCGGATGAGATCATTGGTATAGGCAGCCGGCATTCCTTCCACGATCAGCATACTGGTGGCTGCCATATGGAAAGGCTCCTCCAAAAGCCGTTCTCCCTGAACCGAATCCAGCTCTTCCGGCAGATACGACAAAATATCATAGTTCACCCGGGTTCCCACATAGCCAAGCACAGAGGGGATCAGCAGCAGTCCCGCAACCAGCGCCACCAGCTTCGGTCTGCGGGTCAGCGCGTGGGCAATTTTTTCAATCATGGAATCCCCCTCTTCTTACCGGAACAGCCCCGTGATCGCATTCCAAAAATCACGGAACATCTGCCCCACCCGGCCCCGGAAGGTCACGGATTCCTTCTCCGCCTGACCGGTCTGCTTTGCAGCAGCATCCTCAGACGCTTTGATCTCCTGCGTGCGAATCAACACCTGAATGCTGGCGGGCGCAGGATTTTCTGCCGACGTTAAAGACACCGCCTCTGCGGTTGCATCCATCAGCAGCATATGGTTGATCTCTCCGGTATACTCCTTCCACGTATCTTCAATGATGCCGTTGATGGTCTCCTTCGCTGTTTTCACGTCCTTCACGGCATCTGTGCTCCGTGCCGTGCGCCGCAAGGTCTCCGCCAGCCCTTCCAGACTCTTTTTTGTGCCTGCGTCCAGCTGCGTCCCCGCGTTTTTCGCCAGTGAGCGGAACGAGGTCAAAAATCCGTGGGTGTCTCCGGTCATGGTCACCAGATCACGAACCAGCGTTTTGGTATCCTGCAAGGTATCCCGAAGTCCGGGAACCTGATCGCTGATGGTGTCATCCAGCGATTGAATGTCCCGCAGCAGCGTATCCAGACGGTCAAGAATCTCCCGTCCCACGCCGGCAGCGGTATCCAAATGCCCCAGCGTCACATCGGTTTTTCCCACAAGCCCGCTGAGGTCTCCCGTCAGACCGCCGCTGCCCATGTGGCCCAACAGATTCCCTAAGTTTTCCAGCAATCCAGAGATTCTGGAGAGGTCGTGGTCCTCCCCCAGCGTGCAGAGCATCCCGCCGGTTTTGATGTATGTATTCTTTTCAGCGAGGATCTTCCCGATCTGCTGGGGAGTTTTCTGATCGTCCGGCAGGCTGTTGATATCATGGAGCATCAGCATGGCGGCAAAAAAATCCGCTTTTTTCATAGGCTGCCCGACACTGCCGCAGATGGCAGTGTAGACCTGCTCCATAATGGCCAGCTGCGGTTTGGCGGCGGCATATTGCGCCGCCTCTTTCTCACTGATCTTCTGTGCAGCCACCAGATATGCCAATGCCTGCTCATCCGTCAGCGCGGGGTTGGCCGCTTTGACGGCGGCAATTCCTGCGTCGACCGTCTGGATCTTTTGGAGCAGCACAGCAGCCTCCGAAGCGGACGCGGCGCTTCCGCCGGCAATCAGGGCAGCCGCCTGATACTGTTCATACCCGATGGACGATGCAGGTGCGCCCTGCCCGTTCTCTGCCACACCGGCCCAAACCGTTTCCAGCTGCTGCACCTGCGCCAAGACCGCATCCAGCCGCTGTCCCTGAATCTGGATCTTCTTCTGGATCTCCGGAGGCAGCTGGGAAATGATTCCTCCATTGATGCGGATGTCCAGCAGTCCCAGCGTTTCCTTCAATTCCTGCAAGCTGTCCTGCAGTCTTTTCAGATCGGTGCCCAGCTGGTCCAAATGGCTTTCCATATCGCCGCTGCCGGAGCGAATGCGCTTGATATCCTGCTGCAAATCCTTCAGGCAATCGTCTACATCATCCAAATTCTTCCGAAGGCTGACAGCGGTTTCCGCAACTTCAGACAACGAATCTGTGACCTCCTTGACGGAATCGTCCGCATTGTCCAGATGCCCCGGCATGGTGTTGAGACTGTGGTTCAGGTCTTCGAGGTCCTGCAAAACCTGATCGCCGTCTGCATAGATCTGCTCTTTCCCGCTGGAGATGGTATCTCTGGCCTGATTCAGCTCATCCAGCCCGTTTGCCGTATCCCGCAGGCTGTCGCCCAGAGTGGAAAACGAATCCAGCAGGGTGTCCAGACTTCCGGACAGAGCCTGATAGTCCTCTTCCAGATCCTCCTTCCTCTGGCTCAGCTTTGAAATTTCCTCCAGCTGCCCCAGCGTGGCAGGCACCATCAAAAACGTCGCTCCGTCAAAGGAGAAATCCTCGCAGCCCACCCGAATCACAAAATGCTGCTCCTCTCCGGGAAGTGCCACAAACAGAACCGCCCGCAGGTTGCCAATCAGCTGCACCTGCGCTCCGGGAGCCTCCAGCGACAAAATGTTGTCCTGATTGAACACCGCCATCGCTTCCAGCGTATAGTTGTTGCGGGCATATTCGCTGGCCGCCTCATTGGGAAGTGCATCAATGGAAATTTCCACCACCCCCGTTTTTCCCGCCAGATCTTCCGCACGGGCGGGCACGCCGTTCAAGGTGTAGGAAACGGAAAGGCGCCAAGGCAGCGCTTCAAAGGGCGCTGCGGTTTTTCCTTCAAAATAGAAATGCGCAGGCGCAGCATTCCCAAAGGAAAAGGTGGTCACTCCGTCTTTCACCTGAGGATCGGTTCCATCCGTCAGATTGACCACCTCGTCATAGACGCCGTGATCCGTCAATACGGCAGCGCCGTTGAGCGTGTAGCTTTTGACCACGCTGCCCTCCAGCAGATTTCCATAGTAATCCAGTGTGGCATAATATGCCTCATCATAAGTCGGCAGCACACGATCTCCGATCGGCTCTGCCGCTGCCGCCGGAATCACGCAGGCTGCTGACAACAGCACTGCCAGCAGCAGGGAAAGTCCCCGCGCGCTCCATGTATGCGTCTGGTGTTTCATAATCCCCTCCATATAATCGACAATTATTGTATAAAATGTTTTTGTTGATTTATAGAATCAGATTGATTATAATGAGAAATCAGAGAACCCGTCAATGGGCAAATCAGGCCAAATGCCCAAATTTCTGGAGGAATGATACGATGCCGAAAAATCCGGAAGACCGCCGGGTCAAGCGAACCCGAAAACTGCTGAAAGAAAGCCTGCTGGAACTGATGAAAGAAAAGCGGTTTCAGGACATCTCCATCCGGGATGTGGCTGACCGTGCTGACATCAACCGCACCACCTTTTATCTGCATTACGCAGATACCACCCAGCTCCTGAACAGTATGGTGACAGATCTGCTGGAAGAAGCGCAGGGATTGATCGATGCACATATCCGGGAAACCGTGGCAGACGGAACTCTGCGCCCTGTCTTCGAGCCTGTGCTGGACTTTGTGGTCACGCATCGGGACGTCTGCTCTGTTTTCATGGAAAATCCGGAAGCCAGTCATTTTGCAGAGCATCTGCAAAAATTGATTCAAAAAAACGGCAGAGAAATCGTTCAGGCGTGGTTTCCGGAAACACAGAACACCACCGTTTCTTACCTGCTGGGCTTTCTGGCCTGCGGGCTGATCGGCCTGATCGTGGAATGGTTCCAGCGGGGAATGGATCTTTCACAAGAGGAACTGCTTGCTGCGGCGGAGCATCTGGTCCACGGGGCCGCAGCCGGTCTGCTGACAGAGTGACCGCTTCTGCCGGAAAGGAGAACTGCCATGGCAACCCATACAAAGCAAGTGATCCGGGAGACCTTCATCATGCTGCTGAACAAACGGCCGCTCAGCCAGATCACCGTCCGCGACATCGTAGAGCACTGCGGAATCAACCGCAATACCTTTTATTATTACTATCACGACATTCCCCAGCTTCTGGAGTCCATTGTTGACGAGGAAGCTGACCGGATGATCGATGCCCATCCCGCCGTAGAATCTCTGGAGGACTGTCTGCTCGCGGCGGTGGCATTTGCTCTGGAAAACCGGAAAGCGGTCCTCCACATTTATCACTCCGTCAACCGCGGTCTCTATGAGCAATACCAATGGCAGATCTGCGAACATATTGTCACCACCTATGTAGACAGCATTTTGTCCAGCCGCTCCGTATCGGATGATGACCGGAAGCTGCTGATCGACTATCTGAAATGTATGTGCTTTGGATTTATCATGGGCTGGCTGGAAACAGGGATGCAGGAAGAAGTCCAGTCGTGGTTTCATCAGCTCTGTGCGCTGAAGCGCGGCGATCTGGAAGAGATGATCGCCCGGTGCGAAAAAAAGCATGATCTGCAGAAAAAAACAAGTCTCTGTTCGGGATAAGGATTGGTGTGTATCGTTGACCCTTTGATTCATTTTCTATGAATGCTCACTGGCAAATGAAAAGGAGCAAGGCATATTTCAGCCTTGCTCCTATCGGTCAGTATGTGCGATTCCGTTCAGCAAACCGGAATTTATCTGGGGCTACTTGCGGGTAAACCTTACCATTTCTTCATCCTGATCCATGTTCAGCGTTTTCCCATCAATATAAAATCGCTGACCGTAAGTAGATCCGTCTCCTCCCTCAAGTATAACAACAGCCCACTTGCCATGTTCGCTTTGAACATCGTAAGTAAATCCGGTTTCTCCCTGTTCTGTTACAACATGACCTGTGTGGTTCATAAAAAAGGCAAGCTCAACCGCACCATCAAAAGGTGTGTCTCCAAGCAAATCCAATGTTCCGTCGCCAGTCCATGTGCCGACAAGTTTGATATATGGGTTGAAGTGAGCAAACACACAATATCCTATCATCAGACCCAAAAGAGCAGAAATCACAATGGCTGTCAACTTTTTCGTACAATCACACTCCTTCCATCGCCTTTGATTGCAGGCGATGGAACTTCTTTTTTCACATGGACGGTCATGCTGACTCCGGATTTTCTGCGGGACCACCTCTCCGGTCACATCAACGGAGCAAACATCAGGAAAAAGCTTTCGATAAACCGCTCTTTGGAGGATCTGGCGTGGAACTGCTCTAATGTATATGGATCGCAGTGCGTGATATCCTCATCATATGTGCGGGAATATTCCGTTACGGTGGGGTTCGCATAAAACACACCGCAAATCTCATCATCCACTTGAAGGCTTCTGATATCCATATTCACAGAGCCGATGCAGCACAGCTCATCATCGACCACCATGGTTTTCGCATGGATATAGCCATGATACTTGTAAATTTTCGCGCCGTATTCCAGCAAATCCCCGCAGTAATACGTGGTCACCGGATCCAGAAAGAAGCTGGCCTTGACCCCGGGAATCATCAGCTCGATCTGTACCCCCGCAGCGGCAGCCGCCTTCAAGGCATCCAGAATGGACGTATCCGGAATAAAATAGGGCGTTTGGATGCGGATGCTCTTTTTTGCACTGCGGATCATGCTGAGATAGCACATTTTCACCGATTCCTTGTTGGTATCCACACCGCCGACAATGAACTGGCAGAGGTTTGGATTCAGCTGCTTCGTCTTTTTCGGCAGCGCGTCAATGTCAGCCGCCGCCTGCTACCGGTCCCGCCGGTGGACAGAGCACAGCCAGTCCGTCAGAAAATATTCGTCCAGAATTTCCGCGCAGGGTCCCACCAGCCGTACCTGCGTATCCCGCCACGGCGTTTTCACCTGATCCAGATTCACATATTTTCTTCCAATATTCATTCCGCCGATGTAAGAGATCCTGTGATCGATGACCACGATCTTGCGGTGGCTGCGATAGTGCGTCAGGAAGGGCTTGACGCGGACAACGGAGCCGCCTGCCTCCTTGAGCGGGCGGAACATCTTCGGCGGTGTCCCCATATTGGCGATAAAGTCGCACATCACCAGCACGCGGACACCCTCCCGGGCCTTCTGCGCCAGTGCGTCCACCAGCGCCTTTCCCACCAGATCCGGATGAATGGTATAAAATTCAATGTAAATACAGTCTTTTGCCGCCGCAATATCCGCAAAAAGCTGGCGGTAGTGCGGCTCTCCGGCCGTATAGATCCGCAGCTCTTCATAGCAGGTCAAGCGGCTCTGGTTGTATGCGGTATTGAACCAGATCACTTGCTTATCTTCCTCTGAAAGCGGAAAGGGCGACAGCTCCGGCAGCACAGCAGGCGCGGGATCCATATGGTTGTGCAGCCGTTTTTTTCTGGCGTAGGCCGTAATTTTAATGGCAATCGTACTGCCGAAAATCAGATACAGCACCATGCCGGCATAGGGAAGACAGATCAGGATCAGCACCCACAAAATGGCCTCTGTGGGGCTTTTTCGTTCCAGAAAAATCACGCACAGGATCATCAGAATATAGATGACCAGCAGCAGTGTTTTCATATCGTCTGAAGGCTCCTCACTATAAGAATACAGCTTTTACAGGCAGGTGCCGCTGAACCGTGTCCGGCGGATCATATCAAAAAAGACTCCACCAGAAACACCATGGAACAGCAGGAAATTGCCACCGGAAACAGTCCGGCTCCCCGCCAGGAGAGCAGGATCCCGATTATTAAGGCGGCAGCGCCGGCCACAGGGGTCTGCGTCGCGCTGAGGATCGCGGGAAACGTCATGACCGCCAATGTCACATAAGGGACATAATACAGGAAGGACCGGAGAAACCGGTTTTGAATCGGCCTGCGCAGCAATGTCAGGGGCAGCACCCGCAGTCCGTAAACCGTGACGGCCATCACCGCCAGATAGAGATAAAAATTATGCTGCACCTTCAACGCCTCCCTGCTCATCTTGAAGCGGGAATACCGCTGCGGCCAACGCCGAGATACCCACAGTCAGCAGAATGATCCGCATTCCTGACGACAATTGCGCAAAGCAGGGCAGCACAGACATCAGATAGCTGGCTGCGAATCCTGCGATCACACAAAACGCCACCGGCTTTTCTCTGCGGGCCGGCGGAATGAAGGACGAGATAAACATCCCGTACAGCGCAACGCTGAATGCACTGACCGCAGACGGGGGCAGGAGATTTCCCACAGCCACGCCCGCGGCAGTGCCCATCGCCCAAGAGGGCATCATCACTGCCATCATTCCGTAAAAATAGGCCGGCTGAATGCTTCCCGGACGGGAGACCACGGCACTGAAGGACTCGTCTGTGATGTCATAGCCGATCAGCAGCCGGTGATAAAACGGCGTATTCTGCGAAAAACGCTGACTCAATACACAGCTCATCAACAGGTAGCGGGCATTGGATACCAGCGTCATCACCAGCATCTCCATATACGAGCCGTCATCGGCCATCACAGTCAGGCCGGCATACTCTCCGGCCGAGGCATTGTTCAGCAGGCTCAGCAGAAATCCTTGAAACGCGGAAAGGCCGTTGCTCTGGCAGGCAATTCCCACAGAAAAGCTGGCTGCCAAATATCCCAGTCCGATCGGAATCCCGTCGCGGAAGCCGTTCCGAAGCGCGATCTTGTTCATAAATCCCTCCAAAAAGTGCAAGGCACGCAGCAAAGGTCTCATGCAGGCGATCGCCTTTTCAGCGCCGCTCTGTTGATTCTGCTGCTGTTGAACGATTATAGCAAACCCGTGTTCAGATGTAAAGAACCATGCCGCCCCTCAAGATCCTCGCAAAAACACTTCTGGTTCTCCTGATAGCTGCGTTCCACCCTGCCATTGTGGCGAGGCGTATAAGGGCGGATGCGCTTGCTCATAAAGGATCTGAGCTCCTCTGATGCAGTTGTTGTCCGCAGCTGCGACGATAACCGATGAGGCCGGATCATTCCTCTTTTATCCAACTGTCCAATATGTATTGTAGTCCCGCAAAAAACTTCTCTGTTTTTCTCCTCCGGCTCTTGCAAACAGCAAACCCTTGTGGTAAAGTGATTAAGTCTGTATATTTAACGGTGAATACAGATGGTTTGCTGATCGGATCCTGCAAAAAACAGTCAGCCGTGCCGCGCCATCTGTCGCTATTTCATACTATTGAATCAAGAGACCCGAGCGGTCTCTATTTCTCCATTTGGAGGGTTTTGAAATGCCTACACTACAAGAAGAAATCAGCCGGCGGCGGACATTCGCCATTATTTCTCACCCGGATGCCGGTAAAACAACCCTGACAGAAAAATTTCTGCTTTACGGCGGCGCCATCGCACAGGCCGGTGAGGTCAAGGGCAAGCGAGCAAAAGCTGCCACCAGCGACTGGATGGAAATTGAGAAGCAGCGCGGGATCTCCGTCACTTCCTCCGTCATGCAGTTCCAGCACAACGGCTTTTGCATCAACATTCTGGACACCCCCGGCCATCAGGATTTCTCGGAGGATACCTACCGCACCCTGATGGCCGCGGACAGCGCCGTCATGGTCATCGACGGCGCCAAGGGCGTCGAGCCGCAGACCCGCAAGCTCTTCAAGGTCTGCGCTTTGCGGCACATCCCCATCTTCACCTTTATCAACAAAATGGACCGGGAAACGCGGGATCCTCTGGAGCTTTGCGAAGAGGTGGAGCGGGAGCTGGGCATTGACACCTATGCCATGAACTGGCCCATTGGCTGCGGCAAGGAGTTTCAAGGAGTTTACGATCGGGAAAAAAGCCGCATCCTCTTCTTTTCCGGAAATGTCAAGGGCAAAAAGGTCAACTCCGCCGAGGTAGCGCTGGACGATCCCATGCTGGATGCCATGCTGGGTGAGGAAAAGGCCGCCACCCTGCGGGATGAGGTGGAGCTGCTGGGCGCCGGCCGTGAATTCGACATGAAGGCGGTGCGCAGCGGCACGCTCTCTCCGGTATTTTTCGGTTCTGCTCTGACCACGTTCGGCGTGGAGCCGTTTCTGGAAGAGTTTCTCCGCATGACGACCGCCCCCCTGCCCCGTGTTTCAGACCAAGGCGAGGTCGATGTCTTCAGCGAGGACTTCTCCGCCTTCGTTTTCAAGATCCAAGCCAATATGAACAAGGCGCATCGGGACCGGCTGGCCTTCATGCGGATCTGCTCCGGCAAATTCAAACGGGACACGGAATACTACCACATGCAGTCCGGCAAAAAGCTGCGTCTGAGTCAGCCGCAGCAGATGATGGCTGCCGAGCGGGAAATCGTGGAAGAGGCCTATGCCGGCGATATCATCGGCGTGTTTGATCCGGGTCTTTTCTCCATCGGCGACACCATTACCGTCCCCGGAAAGAAGTTCAAATTCTCCGGAATCCCCACCTTTGAGCCGGAGCATTTTATGCGAGTCAGTCCCAAAGACACCATGAAGCGCAAGCAGTTCATCAAGGGCACGGAACAAATCGCGCAGGAAGGCGCCATCCAGATCTTCAAAATCCCCGGCGCCGGTCTGGAGGAAGTGATCGTGGGCGTGGTCGGCACGCTTCAGTTTGATGTGTTCGAGTACCGCATGAAAAATGAATACGGCGTGGACCTCTATATGAGCGGCCTGCCTTACGATCATCTGCGGCTCATCACCGCCTGCCCCTGCAAGCCGGAGGAACTGGTGCTCTGCACCGGATCTGCGATTCTGGAGGATTTCCGGGAGCGTTTGCTGGTGGCCTTCGGCGGCGAGTGGTCTGTCGGCTTCCTCACCAAGCACAACCCCGGTCTGGAGCTGGCGGACTCTCTATCGGTGTGATATGGCGGAAATCAGACGATACCGGCCCGGTGATGAGGGCGTGCTGTCCGCCCTGCTGCGGCGGACCTTGATGGAGGTCAATGCCAGCTACTGTCCCGCCAGTGAAATGGAATGGCTTTACAACCGCTATACCCCGGAGGGTGTCGCCCAAATTGCCGCAGAGGGACACACCTATGTCATGACGGAAGACGACAGGGTTGTGGGCACCGGCACCGTGATCCAAACCGGCGCGCAGGAATGTGAGATCATTGCAGCCTTTTTGCTGCCGGAAGCCATCGGCCGCGGATTGGGCTCCCAGCTTTTTGACCTGTTGGAAACAGAGGAGTGGTCCGCGTCCGCCAGCCGTATCTGGCTCACCTCCTCTGTCAACGCATTGGATTTTTATGAAAAGCGCGGCTATGTCAATCCGTGCGGTTACCGCACCCGCGGCGCTGACGGACTCTTGACCATGGAGCTTCGAAAATAATCACTGACACATCATTGACCCCATTTGCCGGACCGAAGGTATACGGTCTGACAAATGGGGTCATTTTTATACAAATAGGACTATCAAAAGACCGGAAACGGGGAAAATCCCGCTGATCCGCACTCAGCTGAGAAGCGTTCCTGCCACCAAAAGCACCACGGTCAGCAACGTGAAATACAAAATCAGTTTCCAAACATACCGGACCCAGCGGTCATAGGGCACGTGTCCCAGCGCCAGAGCGCCCATCACCACTGCCGCCGTCGGCGTAATCAGGTTGACCAGCCCCGACGCGGATTGAAACGCCGTTACCACCAAGCTGCCGCCCACGCCTGCAAACTGCCCCAGCGGGGCGATGATGGGGATGGACAGCGTGGCAAGCCCCGAGGAGGATGGGATCAGAATGGTCAGGGGCAGGTAAAGGAGATATACCAGCAGCACAAATGCAACCGGTCCTGTTCCCGCCAAAACCTGTTCTCCCCAGTGGAGGACCGTATCTGTGATCCCGCCGTCATTCATCAGGACGGTGATGCCTCGGCTGATGCCGATGATAAAGGCAACCCCCAGTAGATCTGTGCATCCCGCCACAAACGTTTCCGCAATCTCCGCCTCCCGCATACGGTCCATCAGCCCCACCAGAATACCGCCTGCCAGAAACAGCGCCGACAGCTCCGGAAACCACCAGCCCAGCGCGGGAAGCGGCAGGCCCATTTCATCAAAGGGAATCACGGCATAGATCATCACCAGAAAAACCAGTGTGAAAACCGCCATAATGGCCTTCCGCCGGGGCGTGAAGGGAACCGTTTCATCCATACTGACCTGAATCTTCCCTGCGCCCACGCCTACCACGGATCTGGAGGGATTTTTTTTCACCTTTGCGGCATACGCCATGACAAACCAGATGGCCGCTCCCTCAAAAATCACCCACTGGATCACACGAAGCAGGATTCCGTCTCCCAGTGAGACGCCTGCAAATCCCGCCGCGATCCCCGTGGCAAAGGGATTCACCGTGGAACTGATGACTCCCGCGCCGGCTCCCAGCAGAATCACCGAGATCCCCACCACGGCGTCATAGCCTGCCGCCAGAAAGACCGGCAGCAGCAGGGGATAAAACGCCATGGTCTCTTCCCACATCCCATACGTGGTGCCGCCCAGTCCGAACAGCACCATCAGCAGCGGGATCAGCCATTTTTCCCGTCCGCCCAGCATCCGGATGGTGTTGGCGACGCCCGCATCCACCGCGCCGGTCTTCATGACCACACCCAAAAAACCGCCTACCATCAAAATAAAGACACATACGTCCACTGCGTCAAAAAATCCGGAAAAGGCAGCCTTCATCACAGCTCCCACGCCCTGCGGATTGCCTTGAATGAGATGGTAGCTTCCCGCCACCGGAACGCCATCCACATAGTCATATGCGCCTGCCGGGATCAGCCATGTGGCAGCCGCCACCAATATGAGCAGCAAAAACAAAATGGTGTAGGCCGTGGGCATTCGGAATGCTTTCTTGTTCAAAAGGGTCCCCCCTTTTATTTCCCGATGGTTGCCGCCATCACGGCCTTGATGGTGTGCATCCGGTTCTCCGCTTCGTCAAAGACCACGGAGTGCTTACCGCGGAAGACCTCATCCGTGACCTCCCGAATGTCCACGCCCTTCTCCTTCCACTCCTTTGCCAGCTTGGTTTCAAAATCGTGGAAGGAAGGCAGGCAGTGCAGATACAGCACATCCGGATTTCCGGTGGCCTTCAGTGTCTCCTCCGTCACCCGGAAGGGGGACAGCAGTTCCGCCCGCTTGGGGATCAGCGCTTCCTCGCCCATGGATGCCCAGATGTCGCCGTAGATCACATCGGCATCCTTGAGATCCTCCATGTGGTCGGTGATCTCGATGAGGCCGCCGTTTTTCCGCGCCTCCGCAAAGACCCGCTTGACCAGCTCCTTGTCCATTTCCCGCGCCAGCTCCTCGGGCCCCAACGCCACAAAGTGCATCCCCATTTTCGCGGCGCCGATCATCCATGCGTAGCACATATTGTTCCGCACGTCGCCGGGAAATACCACCTTCACCTTGTTCAGCGGTTTTTTGCAGTGCTCCTCAATGGTCAGCATATCCGCCAGAATCTGGGTGGGGTGGTCCGCATCGGTAAGTCCGTTCCACACCGGAATCCCCGCCCACTTGGCCAGATCCTCCACCACAGACTGCTGGTAGCCGCGGTACTCGATGCCGTCAAAAAAGCGCCCCAGTACTTTGGCAGAATCCTCCAGAGACTCCTTCTTCCCCATTTGGGAGCTGTTTGCGTCCAGATAGGTGACATGCGCGCCTTCCTGCGTGGCCGCTACCTCAAACGAGCAGCGGGTACGGGTGGAGGTCTTTTCAAACAGCAGCACGATATGCTTGCCTTTCATAACCGGCGCGCAGATCCCCGCCCGTTGTTTGGCCTTCAGGTCCCGCGCCAGATCCAGCAGGTAACGGATCTCTTCCGGGGTAAAGTCCTCCAATGTCAGAAAGCTCCGGCCTTTCAAATTGACTGCCATGGTCATTTCTCCTTTTTCAAAATAAATCATCAGTTCCGACTCTCAGAGGGCGCCGCACACGCTTGCGGCGCCCTCCCGCCGTTCTCTCTTGAACGCTCAGGGGTCCTCCCGCCAGAGGGGCATACTCATGCACCTTGGCCCGCCGCGGCCGCGGCTCAGTTCCGCGCTGGGGATGGTGTGAATGCGCACGCCGGCTTCCTCCAGCGAACGGTTGGTGACATAGTTCCGCGAATAGACCACCACCTCGCCGGGGGCAATCGCCAATGTGTTGCTGCCATCACTCCACTGCTCCCGGGCAGCGTCAATTTCACTGCCCTCTCCGCAGGGGATCAGGGTCACCTTGTCCAGATGCAGGTGCTCTTTCAAAATATCCTCCAGCCGTCCCTCCTCCTGACGGATCTTCATGGTGCGGTTTTCATCCAGCTCCATGACAAACACCGTGATGCTGGAGAGAATGTTGGGATGAACGGTGAACTTATCCCGATCCACCATAGTAAAAACCGTGTCCAGATGCATAAAAGAACGGGTCTTGGGGATGTTGAACGCCAGAACCTTTTGGAAGCTGCCGGGATAGGAGAGCACCGCCTCCGCCAGCGTATCAATGGAATCCTCCCGTGTTCGCTGTGAAATTCCCACTGCCAGCACCTCGGGACTCAGCACCAGAATGTCGCCGCCCTCCAGCGAGCTGCGCTCGCCCCGATCATACCAGCGGGGCACATTCCGGTAGGCAGGATGATACTCAAAAATAAATTTTCCGAAAAGGGTCTCCCGGTTTCGGGTGGTGGTGTGCATTTTGTGGAGGGAAACGCCCGTGCCGATGGCAGCAAAGGGGTCTCTTGTAAAATAGAGGTTCGGCATGGGGTCCACCGCGAAGGGATAGTCCTCCTCCAGACCAGAGAGATAATCCCCCAGTCTGCCGCCTCCGCTTTGCCGCAGCTGGCTTTTCCGGACGCCCGCCATCATGGCCGCCACCATCTCTTTGTCCGTCATCGGCTCCAGATATTCCCGCAGCAGCTCTCTGGTGCGGGGGTCCGTCACGCCGGATTCCTCCAGAAACTGCTCAAGAAAGGCTTCCCGTACCTGACGGTCTGTCAATGACTCCGCCACCAGATCTGTCAGATACACCACCTCTACGCCCTGACTGCGCAGGCAGTCCGCAAAGGCATCATGCTCCCGCTGGGCCTCCTTCAAATACGGGATGTCATCAAACAGCAGGCGTTCCAAATAGTCCGGCATCAGGTTTTCCAGCTCCCTGCCGGGCCGATGCAGCAATACCTTCCGCAGCCGGCCGATCTCCGAGGTATTATGGATCCCTGTTTCCAACATCAAATCACTCCTTTACAGGCTCGTTTGGGGTCCTCCATAGGGTCTGTGAAATTTTGATTTTCATACATGCACTCTGTTCCAATCTGCTTTTGTAAAAAAATCAACCAGTGCCCGTCCCGTTTTCATCGGGGCGGGCACTGGTTGATGCCGCGCAAAGCACCTTCTGTTTTTTCATTCTGCGGAAAAACAGGACTCTGCCAATCATCAGTATAAAAAAATACCATTCCAGACAGGATCCTCCGGCGGATCTTCTCAGCAGAACCTGTCCGCATCTCAGTTTGTCAGTGCAAAGGTATCTGCCATGGTCCGCAGACGGACGCCGAAGCCCTCGACTGCCTCTGCCGGATAGGCCCAGGAAACAACATACGCAGCGCTGTCTGTCTCCGCTGCCATCAAGCCCAAGTAACCGCCGTCCTCATCCACCCCCGGCAGCGGGTCTCCAAGCGCACCGCCCAGCAAATCCTCAAACACATACCCGCACTCCGCAGCAAACGCATCTCGCGCCTCTACCTGAGTCTTTCCGCTGTATCGGGAGATTTTCAGCTCCACATCGTCACAGGCCGTGCTTTCCCATGTCTCCTCGAAAATCCCGTCATCCGTGTCCTTTTCCAACCGCCAGCCCTCGTCAGGGATGTAAAGAGAATATCCCTCACCGGTATACAGCGTGGCCGGAACCACTTCTTCCATGCCCTCTAAGCTCAACACCAGCTCCCAAGATTTCTCCCGCCCATGCTCTGCCGCAGGATTCCCGGTCCCCGCACCGGAAGAAAGCTCCACATCCGCCTCTCCCGCTGGCCTTTCCGGAACTGCCTGAAAGCCGCAGCCGGCCAGCACCAGCATCATCAAAACAGTCAAAAGCACACGGTATCGTTTCATAAGAGTTCCTCCTTGTTCCTGTACGCAAACGCACGCGTTGAACTGCTGCAAAACAGCGGGGAAGGATGGCATCCTTCCCCGCTGTTCCTCAATGATTCTTGCCAAGATACGCTTCCTTCACCCGCTCGTCCGCCAGCAGCTCCGCGCCGGTACCGGACATGGTGATATGGCCGGTCTCCAGCACATAGGCAAGATCGGCGATTTTCAAAGCCATATTGGCGTTCTGCTCAATCAGCAGCACCGTAACGCCCTGACGGTTGATCTCCTGAATGATTTTGAAAATGTCCTGCACCACCAGCGGGGCAAGACCCAGAGAAGGCTCGTCCAGCATCATCAGCTTGGGACGGGACATGAGCGCCCGACCCACAGCCAGCATCTGCTGTTCACCGCCGGAGAGCGTGCCTGCCAACTGCCAGTTCCGCTCCTCCAGACGAGGGAACAGGCTGTACACCCATTTGATATCCTGCTCGATCTCCGCCTTATCCTTGCGAAGATACGCGCCGATTTTCAGATTTTCCAGCACCGTCATGTCGGGAAACACCCGACGCCCTTCCGGACTGAGGGCAATCCCGCTGGTAACGATCTTATCGATCGACTTTCCCAGCAGCTCTTCCCCGTTCCACTGAATGGAGCCGGAATCGGCCTTGACCAGTCCCGTAATGGTCCGCAGGGTGGTGGATTTACCGGCGCCGTTGGCGCCGATCAGCGTCACGATCCTGCCGTCCGGCACCTCCAGTGAAATGCCCCGCAGCGCCTGAATCCCGCCGTAATTCACGTGCAGATTTTCGATCTTAAGCATCGTCAGCCACCCCCAGATATGCGTCGATCACGCGCTGATTGTTCTGGATCTCAGCCGGCGTTCCCTCTGCGATCAGCTTGCCGAAGTCCAGCACATAGATCCGGTCCGAAATGCCCATGACCAGATTCATATGATGCTCGATCAGGAAGATCGTCAACCCGAACCGGTCCCGCATCTCGCCAATGAAGGCCGTCAGTTCATCCGTCTCCTGCGGATTCATTCCAGCCGCCGGCTCATCCAGCAGCAGCAGCTTCGGCTCCGCCGCCAGCGCCCGGGCAATCTCCAGCCGGCGCTGCTTGCCGTAAGGCAGGCTGGTTGCCAGCTCGTCCCGCTCCTCATAAAGTCCCACGATTTTCAGCAGCTCTTCCACATTCTGACGCTGCCGCATCTCCTCCTTCCGGTTGAAGCGGAAGGTCGCCGACATCACATTGCTGGTTGCCCGGCAATGCTTGGCGATCAGCACGTTGTCGAAGACCGTCTGGGATTTCCACAGGCGGATATTCTGGAAGGTACGTGCCATGCCCAGCTTGGTGATCTTATCCGGCGTAGGGGCCAGCACATGGGAATACTCCCCTGCGTGCTCCCCCTTATACATCTTTTTCATTTTCCCCTGCGGGTGGTTTTCTATGATTTTTTCACCCTGAAACCAAACCGCACCATTGGTGGGCTGATACACTCCGGTGACCACATTGAACGCCGTGGTCTTACCCGCGCCGTTGGGCCCGATGAGTGCCACGATCTCTCCCTCGTTGATCTCCAGATTCAGGTTATCCACAGCCACCACGCCGCCGAACTGCATGGTGGCATTTTCCACTTTCAATACCTGTCCGCTCATTTGCCGGCAGCCTCCTTTTTATGCTTCCGCTCCCTGCGGTCCAACAGATCCGGCAGTTCCTTGTCTCCCATGATCCCGCGGCGGAAAAACAGCACGATCACCATGATGATGACGGAGAACACTGCCATCCGGAAGCCGTTTTTGAAAAGGCCCGGTGCGCTGATCCCCAGAAATTCGCCGGAGTCCAGTCCCCGCAGCAGCCACTCCGAGGAGAAAATATAAAGGAAACTGGCGATCACGGAGCCGGAAATGGAGCCGATGCCGCCGATGACCACGATCAGCAGGATCTCATAGGTCAGGCTGGATTTGAAGGGCGCGGCCGCGATGGTTCCCATATACATGGCCATCATGCCGCCGCCGATGCCGGCAAAGAAGGAGCTGATCACGAAGGCCAGCCGCTTATGGCGGGCCAGATTGATGCCCATTGCCTCGGCAGCCACCTCATCATCCCGGATGGCCTTGAAGGCCCGGCCGTAAGTGGAGTTGATCAGCAGCAGGATCACGGCGATCATCACACCGGCCAGCACCACATAGGGCGTCGCCTTGGAGAACGTGGGATAGCTCTTGAGCAGGTTGGAGCCGTTGGTGATGGGGCCCAGCGCGTTCCACTGGAAGAAAGCCCGCAGGATCTCCGCAAAGCCCAGCGTGGCAATGGCCAGATAGTCGGACTTGAGCCGCAGCACCGGCAGGCCGATGAGATACGCCATCAGGGCTGCCAGAATGCCGCCCACCAGCAGCGCCGCCAGCATTCCGACCACGCCGCCGACACCGTCTCCCAAAAAGCCGGCGAAAATCTCCGGCAGGGAAAATTGAATGGCGCCTCCGTCAAAATACTGATAAACGCTGGCACGCTTGGCCACCGGAATGGTCAGCACGCCGTAAGCATACGCGCCCAGCAGCATGAAGCCCGCCTGTCCCAGCGAAAACAGTCCCGTAAACCCGTTGAGCAGGTTCATGGATGCCGCCACCAGCGCATAGACCGTGGCCTTTTTGATGACCGTAACCGCAATGTGGAAGCTGGGCAGCGTCAGGTCCACGATCACGCAGGCTGCCAGCAGCGCCGCCAGAACCACCGTGGTAAATATGGTTTTCTTTTTCTGCATTGTCATATCGGTTCCCTCCTTACACCTTGTCGGTGACCTTTTCACCGAACAGGCCGGTGGGCTTGACACACAGGACCACGATCAGCAGCGCAAAGGTAAAGGCATCGGAGAAGGTGGTGTAGCCAAGGCCCTTGATGACCTCCTCGCACAGTCCGATGATAAACGCGCCCACCACTGCGCCGGGAATGGAGCCGATCCCGCCAAACACCGCCGCCACAAACGCTTTCAGTCCCGGCATACCGCCGGAGGTAATGGCAACGGAGGGATAGTTGGTAAAATACAGCATGGAGCCCACCGCCGCCAGAAACGAGCCGATGATGAAGGTCATGGAGATGACCTTGTTGATCTTGATTCCCATGAGCTGCGCGGTTTCAAAATCCTTGGCCGCAGCCCGCATGGCCATGCCGATCTTGGTATGGTTGATGAGATACACCAATGCCACCACCAGCAAAATGGTCAGAATGGGGGTGATGATGGTCACCCGCTTGGTGGACGCGCCCAGAATCGTCACATTCTCAGAGATCCACGGAATGGGATTGCTGACAGGCTGGGGCACACCGCCGGTGATATAGAAGGCCATGTTCTGGATCAGATAACTGACGCCGATGGCAGAGATCATCAGGGACATCCGCGGCGCGGAACGCAGGGGCTTATAGGCCACCCGTTCAATCAGGAAGCCCAGCACCACGGTAGCAAGCACCACCAGCGGCAGCGCAATATAAAACGGCATGGAAGCGGTGGCGTACACCATCACCAGACCCGCCACCATAAAAACATCTCCGTGGGCAAAGTTGATCAGGCGCAGGATGCCATAAACCAGCGTATAGCCAATGGCGATCAGCGCATACTGTCCGCCCACAGAAATACCATTCAAAAAATAAGGAAACATTTCTTGCATGAAGGGACCCTCCTGTGGTAGTTTTCTTTTGAACTGGACCGTCTCGAAAAGGCAGGACGCGCCACCCTTTCGAGGCGGCCCATGAATGCGGAAAAAGAGGGATGGCGAGCGGAACGCCCCGCCATCCCCTCTTCATTCACGTTCAGGCCGAAGCGCTTACTGGACGCTCTGGACCTTCACAAAGTCCCAAACGCCGGTCTCGGTGTTGGCGGTCTTGATGAAGGCGGAGTCCCGCTTGGCGTCGCCCACCTCATCAAACTCGATGTGACCGCAAATCCCCTCATAGCTGACAGAGGGCAGCGCCTCCAGTACCGCCTTGGGATCGGTGCTGCCGGCAGCCTTGATGGCCTCCAGCGCGGTGAAATAGGCGTCATAGCCCATGGCGGTGACCGCAGCCACCATATCGTTGCCGCCGTTGTTGGTCTTGGCGTCGGCATTGGCATTGATCCACTCCCTGATGCCGTCGTCAAACTCAGGATTGCCGCCCTCCTGATAGAAGGTGGTCACGAAGACGTCTGCATTCTTGCCCTTGGCGGACTCCACCACCATGTTGCTGTCCCATGTGTCAGAACCCAGCAGCGCGCCCTCAAAGCCCTGTGCGTCGGCGGCTTCCACGATCAGCTGTGCATAGTTGATGGAGACAGGGGCAAAAATGGCGCCCGCTCCGGCACTCTTGGCGTTGTTGATGTAGGAAACGAAGTTTGCGGTTCCCTCAGGGAATTCCTCGGAGACGACCGTGCCGCCCAGCGCCTCAAAGGCCTCGGTGAAGTAGTACATGAGACCCTGATCGTAGTCGCTGCCCAGCATTCCCAGCACATAGGCGGTCTTCACACCCAGCCCGTCATAGGCATAGCTGGCCAGTGCGGGGCCCTGAAAGGGGTCGGTGAAGCAGATGCGGTGATACACAGAGCAGTCTGCGGTGACCTGCGGATTGGTGCAGGTGACGCCGACGGCAGGAATGCCCGCCTCTTCAAAGACCTTGCCGCCGGCCATGGACACGCCGGAGCCATAGGAGCCCAGAACGATGGACACGTCCCGGTTCACCAGCTCGGCGGCTGCGGAAGGACCGTTTTCAGCGCTGGTACGGTTATCCACGATCTCCAGCTTGACCTCATAGGTCTCGCCGCCGATGTCCACGGTGGGCTGGATGGAGTTGGCATACTGCATGCCCAGAATCTCCTGCTTGCCGCCGGCGCCGTTATCGCCGGTCTGAGGCTCAAACACGCCGATCCGGACAACCTTGTCGCCATTCTCTGCAGGTGCCTCGCCTTCGGGAGCCTGCTTGCCGCCGCAGGCCGCCAAGCTCAACGCCATGACCAGTGCCAGCGTACATGCCAACAATTTCTTCATCTTTTCATCCTCCTGTTTGACTGGGACAGACACTTGTCCCTTGTATGAAAAGCATTTTACGTGCTTTCCCGCCGTTTTGCAAGGTGAATTATCCACAGAATCTTTCTGCTGAATTGTGCCGGAAATCCTCTGTTTTCAAACGGTATGTCCACCCTTTGTCCGTCTGCTGTGGATTTTTCCTGATTTTGAAAATACTTTCCCGCACAAGTGTTCTCATGTGAAAGACAGTTGTTTTCGTGATTTTGCCGAACTCCTTCCGGCGATTCGCCTGTTGTTTCTATCAATTTTTCACAGAATCCGGTGGCGCTTCTCCGCCGGCGCTCCACGCGGCGCTCTCCCGCAGGCTCCGGCCCATCCGCAGCACCACTTCCACCAGCACCATGCTGGCTGCAGCAACCGCGATGCCCATGAGGATCCCCGGCCGGTAAGAGCCCACCGCATCGTATAAGAACCCCAATGTGACTGTGGCAATGGGGACTCCCACGGTGGTAGAGATCGTCACAATGGAGGAGATCCGTCCGTAATCCCGGCTGCCGAACACCTCCCGCACCAGAATCGGGGTCATGACGCAGGACATGCCCATGGCAAAGCCCGCCCCCAGAGAGCCGATGCTGAACCACCAGCTGCTGCGGATCAGCAGCGCGGAAAATCCGGCCACCACCACGCCAAGCCCCAGATACATGGCGCGCCGGATCCCTGCCCTGTCGTAGTACCAGCCCAGAAACAGCTTGCTGATCACGTTTCCGATCATGCACAGCGCCGTCATCCGGGCGCCGAAGGCCTCAGTGAAGCCCTCCGCAGTCCCGTAGGACGCCAGTTGCAGATAATATCCGCAGATAAAGGAGATCAGCAGCGCCAGAAAAATGACCACAGGGTACACGGCACGCTTTTTGGCGGCTTCGTAGGAGATGCCGGTCACCGGTACTGCCGCGCAGGTCTCCTCCGCACCGAGCGGAACCGTCCCCCGGTCCTCCGGACGCAGGTAGAGCAGCCACGAGGCCGGCGCCGCCATCAGAAGGGAGATCAGCCCCAAAGCCACCGAAGCAGCCCGCCAGCCCCAAGACGCGATCATGGCAGCGCCGATAGGGCTCATAATGGCACCCGCCAGCCCCGAAGTCGCCGCCGCAAAGCCGATTGCCGCCCCCCGTCCCTTCCGGAACCAATTGCCAAGGAGCACCGGCACCGGATAAAACAGCAGATACGCGCCTGTCAGCCCCTGAATGGCACCTGCCACATAAAAAGCCGCCAGAGATTGAAAGGTTGCCTGCAGCATCACAGACCCTGCGAAAATCACCGATGCGCCGCACAGCAGCCGGCGGATATTGACCCGATGGAACACCCGGCCCGCAAAGGGAAGCATAATACAGGAAAACAGGCCGAAAAACAGCATATAAAACGTGAACGACCCTAATCCGACGCCCAGATCCCGGCAGATCGGCCCGTAAAAAATACCGCGGCAGTTGTGGATCACGCCCAGCGTGCCCCCCTGCACCAGACAACAGGCGGCTAACATCACATACGCGTAATGGATTTTCTTTTTCATCATCGTTCTGCCTCCGCTTTTCCGCTCCCAGACCTCCGGGAACGCAAGTCTTTGTATCCGGCTTACGGAATACCGAAGCCTGTTTTTCGCCGCCTTCCTTCTCCGGCTATTTTCACAAAAGCTCCTGAAGAATGGACAAAACCGAAGTCCTCTATCCGATTTTACCGGGACAGGAACTTCGGTTTCGCTCATTGCACATGGGGAACAGCGATTCCTCACTGTTTTTCCTTTTCGTTCTTGTAATTCTGCATTTTTCTCACAATGGTAGAGGGATCCACACCCAGCATGCCGGCAGCCTTCCGCACGGAACCGCACTGCTGGATCGCCCGGTCAATGGCTGCGTGCTCGGCCCGCTCCACGGTCACCTTCAGCGGCAAAATTTCCCGCTCCTCTCCTGTCAAGGCAGCCTTTGCCGCTTGAAATTTCTCCGGCAGATTTTCCAGCTTGATCAAATCACCCGGTGTTGTGATCACCAGATTCTCCACAACGTTTTCCAATTCCCGAACGTTCCCCGGCCAATCGTAATTTTCAAATGCGTCAATGGTATCATAGAGAATGGATTTCTGCGTGTGGTATTTCTGATTCGTGACCATCAGAAAATGGTTGATCAGCGGCACGATATCTTCTTTCCGTTCCCGCAGCGGCGGAATCACAAGGGACACCACATTCAGTCTATAATACAAATCTTCCCGGAAGGTCCCGTTTCGAATCATTTCCTCCAGATTTTTATTGGTAGCCGCGATGACACGCACATCCAGATCAATGCTTTCCGTCCCGCCTACCCGCATGATCCTCCGCTGCTGGAGGACGCGCAGCAGCTTGACCTGCATATGAAGCGGCAGGTCGCCGATCTCGTCCAGAAAAATCGTTCCGCCATTTGCCGTTTCAAAAAGGCCTTTTCTTCCTCTGCTGTCCGCGCCGGTAAAGGCCCCCTTCTCATAACCGAAAAACTCGGATTCCACCAGATGCTCCGGAATGGCGCCGCAATTGATCTGAATGAACGGCTGATCCTTCCGCGGACTGTTATTGACGATCATTTCTGAAATCAATTCCTTGCCGGTACCGGATTCCCCCAAAATCAGCACCGTGGCGCCGTCAAAGGACGCGATCCGCTGGGCAAGCTCCACAACCTCATGGAACGCCTTGCTTTTTGCAATGATTTCACTGATCCCCAGCCGGATTTTCATATTTTCCAGCTCTTTGTTCTGTCTCTGGATAATCTCCTCTTTATCTCGGAGACTGCTCTGCACCTTATTCAAGGTCGTGATGTCACGAACATTGTTGAACACATGACGGATGGAGCCATCCTTGTTCAGAATCGGCGTAGCCGTCGACAAAACGGTCAGCTTTGTATTGTAATTATAGCAGACTTTGGAGACCTGACACTTTTTCTCGATCGCCTCCAGAATTGCAGAATCAGAAAAAATCTTTTCCTCCAGCAGTTCCTGCGTCTTTCGCCCTTCCAAATCCGCCTTGGTCACTCCCAGAAGCGCTGCGTTTGCAGAGTTGGCAAACAGGACCTTGCCTTCGCCATCTGTAATCCAGATCCCGTCAAAGGAGGATTCCAGCATCTCAAACAAGCTTTCCGCATCGACCATATGTATTCTCTCCTCACTTCCGCCCTGTTTCGATCCAGCGCATTTTGTCCGCAGGTGCCATTATAGCAAAAATTTCTCTGCAAATAAAGTTCTTTCCTCTATACGTTTTTACCGAATCTTAGGTCAGTTTACAAGGAACTACACGCAGACCGTGAAACGGGCTGCTGACAACAAACGGCGCTATGCTCCCGGCTGGGTGCATAGCACCTGTTTGTTGCGGGGGTTTCCAAAGGGGGCAGCGCCCCATTTGGCACACGAC
>JAPFEH010000027.1 GCA_026169195.1 Dysosmobacter sp.
CTTGGGTGGAATCTTTCCTCCCGGTGAATGCGCCTCAGAAATGTAAAATTCCAAAACCATAATGAAAATGCCGACCGCCATCTCATTGCCTCTGCGCTGAGATGGCGGCCTTTTTATACGCCGGGAGATTTTACGGTTACGGCGTTTTCATATAAATCGTTACAGATATGTTATCTAGTGAGCCAAACTCCCGATTAAACTAGTGATATACTACTATAAATCTGGAAATGAGCATTTAATATACGACCGCCTTTTACGGCATTGTACTTTTCATTTTTTATTAAAGGCGATTTGATACATTAGCTCTTTGTAAGCGATCATTCTCTTATTAGTTTCAATTAAATCAGAGAGAAGTTCATCGTAATACGGATACTGTTTTTGAATATCCTGCGGGGAAAGTTTAGCGTCGCTTTCTTTTACGCTGCTCTCATACCATTTGCGGTACCGCGCTTGCCATTTTGTTAGATGCGGACGTAAACCATTGTTAAGAACTTTTGTTGCTAGTTCTATCAATTCTGATGCACATTCAATTTTTTCAATAGGCAAGTCTTTTATCAATTCTCTAGCAACGCGAAAATACTCATACCATGAATTATATACTTCCACGATCACATCGTTTTCCTGGTCGAATTCCAATCCGATTTTCCGTGTGTTAAGTTCAACCCACAATTTATATGCAAGAGCCCGATCACTATTATCGTAATGTACTGTGATGCTACTGCTTCCAATCCCGAGCGTTATCTCTTGGACGGAGATAGAGTATTTTCTTGAGACGGTAATAACTTTTTTTATCAGATAGTTAATACCAATCACCGCTACACACAAAACAAGAATTGCCAGCCAGTTTAGCTGGATTGTAATATAGCAAACGGAATCGAAACTTATATCAATAATATTCATATTCTCTCCTATAGATTCCGCTGCATTTGAGGTGCAGAGTTATCTATTCGTTGCTTCAGCGAAATTCTGTTATAAAAAGCCTCTTCTACAATTTCTATAAAATGTGTTCTAGCATACTCCCATTCATAAATTTTTGCATAGCCAGTCCTTACATTATCTGCAAAGCGCTTCGGCATATCGGAATATAGACATATTCCATCTGGTGTTTTTGAAAATTCAGGAAGAATAATTCCGACCAATCCTGAACTTCCGTTAACGCTTGCTCGCAATCCTGCATATATTTCCCAGTCAACATGCTTACGCTTTTTTGTATTGGGGCCAAGCAACACTACAACAACGGAAGAATCACTTACTTTTTCTTCTCGAATAAGCCTTTTGATGTATTCATCGCTATTATCTGGATCATATTCACCGTTTTGAACCGACTTATTAATAATACCAGCACTTAAATATGTGTCAATATAGTTTTTGTACCATTGATCGTCTTGATGATAAAAGCTAATAAAAACCTTATGCTTCGGTTTCTGATAGTATCCGTACATAAACTACTCCTTTCATATTTCAATTGACTACTTGCTGTCTGTCTTCAAACAATTGTATATTTTTGTAGTTTTCATTGAAGAACCAGATATCTGTGCATGGCTCATAACTAAACTTTCCTTCAGCAATTGCATCTACATTTACTATGTATATCGGTTTTCTTAGCGAATAAGCATAATTCAACTCGTATTTGACCCATTTTGAATTATAGGAGTATTGAGAGCCAACAAACATAATAGACTTTGACTGTTCAATCCGCTTTTCAATAACACGGAGTGTCGCTTCACAAACAAGTTTTCGCTTCAAATAATCCGTATCGTTAATCCAGTCACAGTACACATTACAATTCTTTTCGTTAAGATTCTGAATTAATCTCTGAACTAAACTATAATCATTGCTGCTGTGGGATATAAAGAAATCAAAACTTTTAATCAGCTGTTCTTTAGAATTCTCAATTCTGTATTCCAACTCTTCTGGTATTGCTTTAATATTAAAACGTTCATTGGCGTAAATGCTTTTTAAATATTTTCGCCGCTTCTTGTTTTTGCTAGGGATTCTCATATATTTTTGTCGCCTTAACGGAGCTGAGAAATGTCCCCAGCTTTGTAAATGGTAAAAAGAGAGTTCACGAAGTTGCCTATTGTATTCCGTATCAACATTTTTGCAAAGAAATTTAATTACTTTAGGACAGTAATATTTTTCAAGTTCTAATAGGATATAAATTCTATCTTTTTGAGAGGTCGTTTTCCGATTGTATAATCCGATTAACGCATCAAGAAATGCCGGTTCAACGGCTTGTGCCTTTTTCTTTGCTTGTTCAAGCTTATCAATTCGGCTTTTAATCTTGGGACTCCGTAATGCAGTAAATTTCCTCACATTTTCAAGATAAGTCTCAGACGAAAACGATGCAATATGATCATCCACATATTGTTTGGAAAATATTCTGTTGTATATATCTAATGATTGAAGTAACGACAGGGGCGTAGACATTGAATAGCGTTTCTTTTTTTCAAAACGCACGAGACTTTTATCCTTGATAGAATAGTACTCATATTTTTCGTTAATCAATTGCCACTCAAGCGGGTAGTATTCTTGCAATAACTGTACAATAGTATCGCAATTATAGTTTTGTGGTAAAACGGGTACTAATGTTTTAAGTATTTTGGAAAGTTCTTTTTTGATGTTATCGATATCCTTACAATACATGTGTTTAGTATAACTTGCCATATAATCACCACCATCTTTATTTTTCATTTTATCAAAAATAGCAAAAAAATTCAATACGGAACAGCTAATTATTGATTAAACGCTACATATTACGCCGCCCAACAGGACAACGGGCGGCGTTTTCATATATAAAACCATGAAGGGAGGTCACTTCCACCCAGCCAGTCTGCGGACTGGCTTTTTCATGCCACGAAAAGGAGGTTTGCAAATGGCAGATGATAAGAAAAATATTCCCGAGGCAGCCCCGCCCGCCGAGGCTCCCGCTCCCGCGGTAGAAAATGCCGTCGTGCCGGAGCAGCCCGCTCCCGAGCCTGCGCTGACCGATGCAGAGGCGGTCATGCTGGAACATGAGGGGCAGGCGGCACTCTTTGAAATGGGCGAGGCCGTGCCTGATCCCGCTGACGCTGTTACTTCCGCCGAGGTGGAGGAGCCTGCCGCTCCCGAAGTCCCCAAGGCTGAGAAGGAACAAGCGCAGCCGCCTGATCCCGGCAAGGACGATCCCGCCCCGGCACATTCCGGCAAGGTGGTGAATTTTGCCGCCGCCCGTGATGAGGCGGCCAAGGACGAGAAAAAGGTGGTCAAGCAGAGGCCGCCCACGGAAAAGGACAAGGCTGCCAAACCCAGTAGGGGCCGTCCGCCCAAGGATGGCAAGGCCGCTCCCGATAAGGCAAAGCCGCCCAAACCTCGGGACAAAAAGTCCCAAAGCAAGCCCGCCCCGGAGAAGCCTGTCGTGGATAAGGGCGGCGCTCCCGCTGGCACGGAGATCACGCCGGAGCCGTCTGCGCCCCGTGACGCTACCCGCGCCGAAAAAGAGGAGATCGTCTATCTCAATTTGGTAGATCTGCACCCGTTCAAAAATCATCCCTTTGGTGTCCGGGACGATGCGGAAATGCAGGGGCTTGTGGAGTCGGTCAAGGCGGCGGGCGTCAATCAGCCTGCATTGGTGCGTCCCCGTGAGGACGGCGGCTATGAGATCATCGCAGGCCACCGCCGCCAGCGGGCAAGCGAACTCGCCGGATTTGCGAATATGCCGTGTATCGTCCGCAACATGACGGACGATGAAGCCATCCTTGCCATGACGGATGACAACCTCCGCCACCGTGAGCGTATTTTGCCCACGGAAAAGGCGCAGTCGCTCAAAATGCAGGTGGAGGCCATCAAGCACCAAGGCTCCCGCCCCGGCGAGGAGGACAAGGACGCCGGAAAACGCTCCACGCAGGTCGTGGGAGATCGCAACGGCATGAACTACAAGCAGGTACAGCGGTATATCCGCCTGACCGAGCTTGTGCCGGATTTGCAGAAAATGGTGGACGAGAAAAAGCTGGCGTTTACCCCGGCGGTGGAGATCTCATTCATCCGCCCCAAAAATCAGAGGTATATCGCCGTATCCATTGAGGGGCAGCAGTCCTCGCCCTCGCTGTCGCAGGCACAGAAAATGCGGGAGCTGGACAAGGACGGCAAGCTCAACGGCGATGTGATCGACGGGATTCTGTCGCAGGAGAAAAAGGAGGTAGACAAGGTGATCATCAATAGTGCGGAACTGGAAAAGTATTTCGGCAAGGACAAGTCCCCGAGGGAAATGAAAGACAAGATCATTTCTCTGCTGGATGACTGGAAGGCCAAGCAGCCGCCCGAGCTGGGCAAGCCCGAAAAGAAAATGGATTTGGAAAAGTGACCTTGGGACTTTTTGTCCCGAGGTCTTTCGTTTATGAATGGAGGTTTTTACAATGAAACGACCCCTTGCGTATATTACCGCCGCGTGGTGCGGCAGCGACCACGAAAACACAAAGCTGGCGGCGCAGTATTGCCGCACGGTGTATGAGGCAGGCTTTTCGCCCATCTGCCCGACGCTCTATCTGCCGCTTTTCCTCAATGACGCCGTTCCCGAGGAGCATAAGAGCGGCATCGACATGGGGCGCGACCTGCTCCGCCGTTCTCATGTGCTGGTGGTGTGCGGCAGCATCTCCACGGAAAGCATGAAAAACGATGTGGCTGTTGCCCAGCGGCTGGGGATCACCGCCACCACCCTTGAGGGCATTTTGACCGTCAAGGGACAGGGGCGCAGATAAGATGACGGCGCTCCGGCTGGGGAGCCTGTTTGACGGGATCGGCGTGTTCCACTTGGCGGCGGTACGCTGCGGCATTGAGCCGGTATGGGCAAGCGAGATCGAAAAAGCCCCTATCTCCATCACCAAGCGCCACTTTCCCGATATGGCGCATTTGGGGGATGTGACAAAGCTGGACGGGCGGGATCTCCCGCCCGTCCATATCATCACCTTTGGCTCACCGTGTCAAAATCTCTCGCAGATCGGCAACCGCAAGGGGCTTGCGGGAGAAAAGTCCAGTCTGTTCTTTCAAGCCATCCGCATTATCCGTGAAATGAGGGAGGCGACAAATGGTCTATTTCCAGCAATCGCTGTTTGGGAAAACGTCATGGGAGCGTTTTCATCAAATGACCGGATGGATTTTAGAGCCGTCCTATCCGCTTTCACAGACACCGATGTTCCAATGCCTGCTTCTGGAAGATGGGCAGGAGCCGGAATGGTGCGAGGGCGAACGCCTGACCTCTGCTGGCGGCTCATGGACGCCCAGCATTGGGCAAGCCCCCGGCTGGCACGACGGCAGCGTATCTTTCTTGTGGCAGACTTTGGAGGACGGCGTTCCCACGAAATACTTTTTAAGCCCCGCACAATGCAGTCACTTCCTGCACTTGGCGGAGATCGCGGGCTGCCCGCCGCCTGCGGAGATCGAGGCTCTTTTATTGAAGCAGGGCGGCGTGTACCAATTACCCGACCCTTTCAATGCTTCCGTATGCGGGCGTCCGCCAAGGAGCGGACGGAAACAGCGTTCCGAAACAGCTTCGGACTGCCAACTGACCCTTTTCCCACTCTGTTAGCGGGCGGCATTTCGCCCTTTGCCTTTTGGTATGAGGACGATCCCGCCGGGGGCTGCGTCCGATTTCCCACGGAAACGGAATGTGAGCGGCTCATGGGGCTGCCGGAGGGCTGGACAAAGTACGGCACAGACGGCGAGGAAATCCTATCCTCCCACCGCTACCGGGCATTGGGAAACGCCATCGCGCTGCCCTGCGCCGAGTACATTATGGCGGGGATCGCGGAGGCGCTGACAAAAGGAGGTGCAAATGACGGTATTTGAAGCCTATATAACCAACCTCGGCAAATATGCCGAGGGGCAGCTTGTGGGTGAAACGCTGAAATTTCCGGCCACCACGGAGGAGGTGCAATCGCTCTTAAAGAACATCGGCGTGGACGGTGTGCGGTATGAGGAGTTTTTCATCACCGCCTTTGACGGTGATGTGATGGGCTTATACGACTATCTCACCGAGTATGAAAACTTGGACGAGCTGAACCATTTGGCGCATCTCATTTCCGAGCTGGACAGCGACGAGATCGAAACGCTGGAGGCCGTACTCAACAAAGGCGACCATACTTCCAGCGTGGCAGACATCATCAACCTCGTTCACAATCTGGACTGCTACGATCTGCACCCCGGCGTGACCGACGATGAAACGCTGGGGCGCATCTATGTAGAGGACATGGAACTGTTGGATGTGCCGGATAATGTGCTGCCCTACTTCGATTTTGAAGCCTATGGGCGGGATATGCGGATCAATGAGGGCGGCCACTTCGCCCCCACGGGCTATCTGACCCGCAACGGCGACTTTAAGGAGGTGTACCACGGCATCGAGGATATTCCCGCCGAACACCGCATTTTTGCATACCCCAAGTTGAATATCCGGGAGCAGATAGCGGCCTACAAGGAGGTCATAGACCGTTCCTCTTTGGAGGGCGAACGCCTGCACCCGAGAAAGGAGCATGATGACCGCTAACCTTGGGACAACTTGTCCCAAGGTCATAATTCTATCAGAGAGGAGGCGATGACGGCTGGTAGACGAGGATATTTCCCGGCGCACGATTGCCGTATCGGTGAAAGCGTCGAAGCTGACCGCCCGGGGGCTTGCCTATGTTGTCCGGGCGCTGGGGCGCAAGATCGCCAAGGCGCACCGGGCAAAGCAGACGCCCCACGGCAAGCAGACCGTGAAAAAGCTCATGGCGCACGGCACATCCACTAACAGCCTTGAACTGTCCGGGGATACAAAGCTCTTTGACCGGGTAGCCCGGAAGTGGAATGTGGACTATGCCTTTTATCAGACCGAACCGGGGAAATACCTGTTGTTCTTCAAGTCCGGGCAGGCGGACGCTATGACCGCCTGCTTTTCGGAATACTCCCGCAAGGTGCTGGATAAGGCCAAGTCCCGCCAACCCACGATCCCCGAACAGATGAAGCAGGCGGAACAGCGGCTTGCCAAGGAAAAGCCTCAGAAAGAACACATTAAGGAGGCCGTGCATGGTGACAGATAAGCTCCGTAAATATGTGCTGCCCAACATTCCCTATGTGCTCATCGGCTGGGTGTTCCTCAAGCTGGGGACGGCCTACCGTCTGGCGGCGGGCGGCGATTTTGCCCATAAGTTTATCGGTTTGGGACAGACCGTCGGCGCGGCCTTTGCCGATTTTGCCCCCGGCCTTGCCCCCTTTGACTGGCTGGTAGGTATTGTGGGGGCGGCGGTGTTCCGCCTGCTGATCTACTTCAAAAGCAAGAACGCCAAGAAATACCGCCGGGATGCGGAATACGGCAGCGCCCGCTGGAGTGCATAATTTTAAGTGTAAATGACACATACATGGACGCACAGGAGGTTATGCACATGACTGATTATAGTAAAATCACAGCCCTTTACTCCCGCCTTTCCGTGGGCGACGAGGACAGGGACGGCGGCGAGAGCAACAGCATACAGAACCAAAAAATATTTTTGGAGAACTATGCCAGAGGGCAGCACCTGACCAATATCCGGCACTACATCGACGATGACGAAAGCGGCAGGTTTTTTGACCGTTCCGCCTACTCCCGCATGATGGACGATGTGGAAAACGGGAAAATCGGTGTCTGCATTATGAAAGACCTTACCCGCTGGGGGCGTGACTATCTCCAAGTCGGAAACGCTATGGAGATATTCAGACGGAACAATGTGCGCTTTATCGCGGTCAACAACGGCATTGACAGCGAGAAACCCGACACATTGGAGTTTGCGCCCTTTATCAATATCATGTCGGAGTGGTACGCAAAGGACATCAGCAAGAAAGTGAAAACGGGCATTAAGACCAAAGGCATGAGTGGAAAGCCGATTGTCACCGAAGCCCCTTACGGCTATGTCAAAGACCCGGACAACAAGGATTTTTGGATAATCGACGAGGAAGCCGCCGAGGTTGTCCGTTTGATTTTCCGTCTGTTTATCGGCGGGAAAAACCGCAACCAAATCGCCGTATATCTGACACAGGAGCAAATCCCAACCCCCACTTTCTACATGAAAGACCGCGGGCGGGGAACCTGTAAAAATAAGACGCTCAACGAGGATAACCGCTGCAAGTGGAACAAAGCCACCTTGACCAATATCCTCACACGGCAGGAGTATTGCGGAGATGTGGTCAACTTCAAGACCACAAAGCATTTCCGGGATAAACATAACCACTATGTAGACCGGAGCCAGTGGCACATCACAGAAAATGTGCATGAGCCGATTATCAGCCGCAGCGATTTTGAAACCGTACAGCGGATTTTGGAAAACGCGCCCGTCAAACGCCCCAACGGGGACGGGGAAATCCACCCTTTATCGGGCTTGCTTTTCTGCAAAGACTGCGGCGCAAAAATGCACATTCGTATTGATTACCGGAACGGCGGCAAGCGCCATGTTGCCTATTGCAGCGAGTACCACAAGGGGAAAGCCAAAAACCCCAAATGCAATTCCCCGCACATCATGGACGCGGATTTGCTCATGCAGACCATCGCGGAAGTGCTGAAGAAAATCGAGGACTATTCTATCAGCAACCGGGCGGAGTTTGAAGCCTTAGTGAAAAAGAACCTTGCCATGCAGCAGACCGCCCAGACCAAGAAGCAGCAGAAGCGTATTCCGCAAATCACGACGCGCCTTGAACAGATCGACAAGGTGCTGAACAAGCTCTATGAGGACAACGCCCTCGGCACTATCCCGCAAGACCGCTACGAGCAAATGTCGCAGAAGTATTCAGAAGAATACTACGCATTGAAAACGGAGCTTTCCATACTCCAAGAGCAGCTATCCGCTTATGAGAACGCGGGAGGACGGGCGCAGAAGTTTTTGAAGCTGACGGAACGCCATGCCGCCTTTACCGACCTAACACCCGCCATTCTCAACGAGTTTATCAGCCGGATTGAAGTGCATGAGCGCGACCAGAAAAGGGCGAGATACGCAATCCAGCACATCAGCATATATTTCAATTATATCGGCAAGTTTGAGAATGAAGTGACACAGCTTGCAGAACCGACCGAGCAGGAAATCCGGCAAATGCGGGAGGAAATCGAGGAAGCAAAAAGGGAAAAGAGCCGCGCCTACCACCGCAACTATTCAAGGGAATACCGGGCGAGAAACCTTGAAAAGCAGCGGGAGTATGACCGCATGAAAGCGCGGGAATACCGGGCAAGGCGAAAGGCACAGGCAGCCGCCGCACAGCCCACACAGTAAAACAGAATAACCGTCAACCAAGAGGGATTTTCCGAGTTATGGGAAATCCCTCTTTTGCGCCCAAGGAAAGGAGCCGCCTATGGCAGAACAGACCCCCGACAGTATCATCACGACCCAGAGGAACGGACAGACCATTGTTGCGGAGTTGTTTTTCAATCACAGCAGCACAGAAACATTCCGCGACAAGCTGCTCAAACTGGTGCTTGCCGACAGTTCGCGTTTATCCGCATCTGACGGTCAAGAGCCGGAAAAAACAGAAATCTTGCGATAACAGCCGCCCCGACGAACCATTCCCTGTCTGAGCGGTTTCTATTTGAAAATCCTCATTTTCCCCAAGTCAAGAGCCGGGAAAAACACCCGGAAAATGCCCCTATTGCGTAACAGGGGCGCAGAAAGGAGAGTTTATGAGAACAGGGCTTACGAAGCAGGAAAAGACCACCGATATTTGGTTTGACGAGAAAGACTCGCTAATCCATATCCGCACCCACAACACCGCCCTCAAGAACAGGCTGACCGCCTACGCCGCAGCTTACCCCGGCGAGTGCCGCCAGACCGACACAGACCCGGACACGGGCTGCATGGAGTTTGAAATCCGCAAGGGGCGTTTCTCTTTCCGTCTGACCGCCCCATACAGAGAGGAACGCCGGAGAGCCGCCAGTGAAGCGGCGAAAGCTGCCGCGAGCAATCTCACGCGAAGTATGATATAATTTTTTTGAAAAACTTTTCTCTTTCATTTAGTATTTGCCGCGAAAACCGTAGTATATAGGTGAAGCCGGAAAGGAGGTGGCGCAATGATTGATGATGAAAAAATTATTGAGTTATTTTTTGAGCGTTCCGAGCAAGCCATACGGGAGCTGGACATTAAATACGGAAAAATCTGCCACAACCTCTCGTATAACATCGTGAACAGCCGACAGGACGCAGAGGAATGCGTCAATGACGCTTACTTAGGCGCATGGAACGCCATTCCCCCGGTACGCCCGAACCCGTTGCTTAGTTACATTGTGAAAATAGTGCGAAACATTTCCCTCAAAATCTATTGGAGAAAGGAAGCAGCCAAACGAAGCGGACACTATACGATTGCCTTAGAGGAAATCGAGGGCTGTATCGCAGACCAAAAAACCGTGGAAGATGAAATTGAAGCCAGAGAGTTAGCCCGTATCATCGAAGCATTTTTGGATACGCTGACCGTAAAAGAGCGCGTTATCTTCATGCGCCGCTATGCGTATGCAGATACCTACGCGGATATAGCAAAGCGCGTAGGTATCTCTGAAAAAAATGTATCCGTCCGGCTTGCTCTAATCCGCCAGAAGATGAAGCAATATTTGATTGAAAGAGAGGTATTAGTATGAACACAAAATTGTTTTCCGAAGCCATGAGCGAAGTCAACGACAAGTATTATGAGGAAGCCGCAAACTACCATTGTAAAAAGCATGGGTGGGTAAAGTTTACATCTTTAGCAGCTTGTGCCGCTATTGTGTTAGCAGTATCATTTGCGACTTTGTGGAAACTTCCAAGTCAAACTACGCCGCAGCCAGAATATGAACCGCCAATCATTACAAACCCGGATAATCAGTCGGACAATCCTGAGCAAGGTATTAGTCTTAACCTCAATGAAATTAAGGAACTCAATGCCACGAGTGGAAGTATCGCTCTTATGGCAGATGATTATACCGCAATGTCTTATGAAGAACTGCTCAGATATTTTGATGTATCACTCCCAATTACAGAAACGCTTCCCTACCTTACACTCCAGAGCAATGATTTTGGTATTTACCAAACAGATAATCGTGGAATTTATTATGATGGGAATTTTATTGAGTTCCGAAATTCTGGTGGAACGCAGGACATAAACATCGTCCTTTCTAAAGTGTTTAAGCACACTTCAGATGTTTTCGATTTAAGTGCGGACGAGTTACAATTTACAGAAATCAATGGCAGGGAGCTTGCAGTTTTCCACTACACAAATGAAAATGGAACAGATTGCTATTATGCTGAATTTCTGCAAAATGACGTTGCCTTCGTGGTCAGTTCGGAAAATATTTCAATGGAGGATTATGCGAAATGCCTGCAAGTCTTAGTTGAAAAAGCACAGCAAAACAGCGGCTCTGTCAACACCATCACAGGTGAAATTGTTGTAATCGACCCATACGCAAATCACATAGGAGTTCGTTTGGATAAGGAACAGGCCCCGGAATATAGCAGCGTATATGGAATTGACCTGCCAGACGGACAATCTGCCGGGGATTATTCGCTTGGCGACCGTGTAGAGGTAATGTATACGGGAGAGCCAGCAACCATTTTAACGATATGGGCAGAGCAACTTGTAGATATTAAATTATTGAAGTAAGCACAAAAAATATTACAGAGGGACAGTCGAGAAATCGGCTGTCCTTTTTCTATGCCGACGGGCAGAAAGGAGTGACCAGCCATGACAAAACCGAGAGAGAAAACCCGTGAAGAACTGCAAGCCGAGATTGAGGACGGAAAGAAGAAAATCCGGCAGTTTGAGAACCGGGAAAAGATGTTGCGTCAGAAGCTATCCAAAGAGGAACGCAGAACGCGCAGCCACCGCCTTATCGTCCGGGGCGCAGTCTTTGAA
>JAPFEH010000072.1 GCA_026169195.1 Dysosmobacter sp.
TCCTTGGGCTGGGTGATGATCGCCTTCATAAAGACCGGCATCAGCCAGCTGCCGCCGTAGCATTCATTCAGTTCATCAGCCAATGCTTGCAGCCGCTCATCCGGGTTGCGGATCAGGGAGGCGGTCAGCACCACGGCGGGAATTTTCTCTTTTTCCTTGGGTGTGGCATCCCAAATGCGAAGCCCGTCCGTAATCCACCAGGAGGTACAATCATCATCAGAATAAACAGGTGCGCGTTTCAGCTGGGCGATCCGCTGGGTGTTTTCCGCCAGAAAGCGGTAGACTTCCAGCATTTTGGGCGAGGCTTTCCCCAACATCAAATGGAAACAGAAGTTCAGCTGTTCGATTTCCAGTGGTTTTGTGTCCCCCTTGTCCAGCAGTTGGGAGAGGGTCTTTAAGATGACCGGGGCGATCTGCTCTGATACACAGTCGGAACAGGCATCCGACATGATATTGCTGCCCATCCATTTACCCTTGACCAGTTTGGCCCACAGTGGGGCAGCAGGGGCATACTCCAGCTGCGCCAAAGCCTTCTGAGCAGCCGTTTTGCACTTGCCCTTTTCTGTATTCACAAGCTGGAGAAGCAGTCCGCCGTTGGCTTCATCCTTGCCCAGCTCCAAAATGGCCTGTTCTCTCTTTACGCCCTTGGGGGGCAGTTGTTCCAAAATCATCATTCATTTTCTCCTATCCCACAATGGTGGTTTCATTGACGGCCAGATTGTCATAATCCATGGCGAGCAGCTTCTCGGCGGCCTGTGGGGTACACATGAACCAGATGCTCGCGCCCCAGTCATCCATCCTTGTAACGGTGAAGAAGTCGGTTTCGGCAGGAGTCGGATTTCTTGCGTCAAGATAGTAGTCGGAGTAGAGATACACCAGATCCACCTCCCGTTCCGGAAGCCATTTGGCTCGGCGCACACGGGGCTTGCCGTTTTTCAGTGTCTTTTCTCTGGGGTTCTCGAACCACGCCAGCTCCTTGATTTGCAGGCCGGTGAAGGCATCCATCAGCCGCTGGGCGATCTCACGGTGGGTAAAGACACCACAGTTACAGGAACCCATTAACCATGTCTGTATAAAATCGCCCACCTTGCTGCCGGGAGCAGGCGGTCCGTAGACGCTCTCATCCGCCCACATGACTTCCATCTTTTCGCACTGATCCGGTCGGGGGCAGGGCTGCTTGTTGCCATGGTGGTACATGATATTTACATAGCCGAAGTCCTTTCCGGTCCGGTCATGGCCGACGGCTTCAACTTTATAGGCAGTTATGGACATTGTAGTTCCACCTCCTGAGCCAGCACAAAACTCATGCCAATTCCGCGTCCAGAATCTGGACTGGTTTTCCTTTCTCGTTCACATAGTAAAGCGCAATGTAGTCGATACCGTCCCGCTTGATCTGCTCCCAAGGCATACGCTCACCGTTGATCAGTTCCACAGTATCCGCCTCGTCCGGGTCGAAGGTTTCTTTTTCGTCCTCATAGTCAATGCTGTAACCCAGCTCCAGCACCAGTTTGGAGGCAGGGATTTCGTATCGCTTGAGGGGACGGTACTCCAGCTGGGCTGGATCTTGTTCATCGCAGAACAGATTGTCGTAGCCATGCCGCCCACCGTCAAAGATGACGAACTCCTCGCCACTCTCCGGGTCACGGGCTGCCACCAGTCCGGGGGCCTCATCACCATCTACGATATAGGATTGGGGCTCTCCCTTCACCGTGAGCAGATCTCCGTAATACCAAATCTCCAGCAGTTCACTGCCAGTGGTAGAACAGAGTGTCACGGTGGGCAAACGCTTCTCTGCCCACTCTTTCACATGGCCGGTGAGCCAAGTGGGATATTTCTCAGTCATCATAGTCTTCCTCCTATTTCAATTTCAGAACAAATCCCCAGATGCTCACCACGATCAGGAGGACACCCAGCAGGAAGAAAACCACCCGCCGGTATCCTCTGCCGTGGCGGTGGGCATCCCGCGTACCGGTGGGGTCGCAGAGCCAGTTCCAGTTGCGGATCGCTCCAATCAAAATCACTGTGCCAATCATCATCGAGGCAATGTACCAATGCTCCTGCAAAAATGCCGTGATCTGTTCGCTGTTCATTTACAGATAACCTCCTTTTCATCATCAGGAGTTTCCTGCCGGATGATCTCCGCCCGTTCTTGCAAATCCAGTTCCAAGGCTTTTTCCTCCTCCAGATACTCCTCACAGTCCCGCACCAGCTTTTGCGCGTCCAGATCCTCCGGGGCCAGAGCCAGCCAGCGTTTTGCGTATTCATAGGCGATGGCTGCGGAGCGGTATGCCATCAGGCAGGAATACACCATCCGGGAGTTCCAGTAGGGGTCATTCTCTCCCTGAGTACGGACGGATTCCAGTAGCTCAATGGCGTGCCGGATGAGATTCCCGTCCACTTCACCGTCTGTCCCATGCGCTCCATGATCTCCCAGAACCGCCAGATTGCTGTAAGCCCGACTCAGCTTGACGGTCAGCAGATAGCCCCGCTCTTGCTCCGGGATGGCTTCGATGGCCTCAATACATTTAGAGAACTCGTCCGCATCATTCTGCTGCTCGAGCTGCTCCAGCAGCTTTGCTTCTTCTGTCTGCTCCATCGTTTCACCGCCTTTCCTGCATCAGCCCTGCATATCCGCGCCGGTGGGGCCTTTTTTCAGCGTTCCATCCACAGTGATCACATGGCCCCAGAACATATCATCATCCTCATACCAGACGGTGAATCGTCCGCCGGGGGAGACGGAAAACTCGGTGAACAGGATGCGCCGGGCGAATTCCTCCTCGGTGATGGGGTCTTTCTCTGGATCCCGGTCAGTCTGGTCATCGTCCGCCAGCCATTCGTTGGCCAGAGCAGTGAGCTTCTGGGCAGCCATCGCCCGCAGGGATTTATCCCACGGCGCCTGATCCTCTACCAGTTTCTTCATGACATTTCTGACACGGGTCCATGAGGCTTTGTTTTCGATGTCAACATCCAACGAGATCCGGACTTCTTTCCCCATCCACCGGCAGGTCCCGTCGAATGTGCTCATCTCACGATCCAGCGTGAGGGTCCCCAGCACTTCATCGTGCAGAAGGATGGGCTTTGTGTACTCCGCCCAGATCTCTTCCAGCGCCGGACAGGGGACGCCTTCCTCCAGTACCTCCGTGATATACCACTGAGGTTCACTGAGGGCATCACCTTTCCAGCCGCGAGCCTTGATCCGATAGACCATCCCTTTGGCAAACCGCTTGGAATAGTCGCCGGATTCTCTTTCTTTATCTGTCAATGGCCAGTTCAGGTAACAGCGGTCAGAGATCACTTGACCAGTCTTTACATCTGCCATAGCAAGGGCATGGGCATGCGCCGTCCAGAAAGTATCCAGAAAGGTCTTGTCCGCGCTGATGCCGCTTTGGATCAGCACCAGCTTTTCCTCATCTTCTGATGCGTAAAGGGCAATAAAGTCCTTGATTTTTCTCTTTTTCATGGTGCCTCCTTTAAGCCCGGTTTAGACAATTTTCAGGTTTGCTGGTGCTGCATGGATACGATGTGGCAGTCCGGGCAGAACTCCACATAGAGCGTTCCCTCCGTACCGTCCATCAGGGTATCCCACTGGATCTGTGCCAGATATTTCATGGGCTTTCCGCAGCACGGGCAGGCGGTATATTCCCAATCCTGCACCCAGTTGGCAAAGCCGCCGATGGTGCTCACATCGTCGCAGGCGGCGCCGTAGAACAGGGGCACCGGCTCTTTGCCCAGCACGAAGGGATTTTCGGCGAGGGCCTTGTAGTCCTCCGGCCGGACATAGCAGTCCATCTTTCCCGCTCCGTCAAAGAGCTCTGAGGGAAAGACCTCCGTGCTGCCGTCCAGCGCAAAACGGTTGAAGGTGGGGCCTTTCAAAAAGCCCACGCAGTTCGGGCAGCAGGTGGCGGTCAGAATGCCGTTCAGCCCTAGGAATTTCATCCGCTCATCCCGACCATCCAGTACCAGCATATCAACCATACGCCCGCCGCAGTGGGGGCAGGTGTCCTCACGCACCCGACCAATCCGGACGGGGGATGTCTCGCCGGGCACACCTTTGACAAGGGAAAAGCAGGTATCGAAGTTGAGCTCAATCCGCTGCCCTTCCTTGTTGAAGGTCCAGCCCCCGCACTGGGCGTAAATGGATGGGTCTACATAGAGCGTCTTTCGCCAAGGGCGGGGATGATTCTCCAATTCCAATAGTGTTTCCAGCACTAAGTCATCTCCCTGCATGGCGAGGCAGCACATCAGGTTGGACGCTTCGCCGGAATCCTCCGTGGACAGCAGAGCATGAATCAGGCCGTCCCGCACATCGGCGGGAGCGCGGTAATAAAGTTCAGAGGGATAGAACACCTCTGCGGCCAGTGCAGCCCGCTGGATCTCGGGGGTAACGGCATTCCGATAGCCCAGCAGCTGCCAGAAGTCGGTACATTCAGGGTCCTCCAGATCTGCCAGCCGCTGAATGTTCTGAATCAGGTTTTTCTGCTTCTCTGCAATCTGTTCCGGCGTCCAAGCCAGCGCAGCTTGTCTCTCTTGTTCGCACTTGCATTTCCAGCACAATCCCTCATAGCCCAAGGGGGTCCCACAGCCGGGACAGGTGTATTTCGGACTCATATTCTCATACTCCTTTCAGAAGATAGAAAAAGCCCCGCGACGCACTGTCACTCGGACAGGCTGACGCAGGGCGCGAAAAGACCGCACGGGAGACGCCACATCCGCCGGCGGATGTGGTCTCTTCTTCCGACAAAATCAATTTTTCATATTTGAACAGAGCAGTCGGGGACTGTTCCGGTTTTCCTTCCATAGCAAGACCTCGGGTTACAAATTTCAAAATGGGGAAACTTTATTATTTTATTATATCACATCATCCGCTTTCTTTGGAAGAGGGATCTGTCTCTCAGCCAGATTTGTGATGTGGATGTTTCCCTTTCTCTTTCCCGTCCCGTCATACCTCAGCAGTTCTCTGGCGTTGCCTGCCGGACGCCGCATGCTGTAATATTTCATCGAAAACGGTTCATAATAAAAATATAAAATCTCCACCATTTTGATAATTATACCACCAATTATCTGACATGTGAAGCAAAAGTTGATGATTCAAATGCGAACCCGCAACTCCTCCTTATATTAAAATAATAAATAGAGATTGGAGGGAGAGGACCATGGACGATAACCGGCGCTATGAAGCATTCGTGCGAAACCGCATCACAGAGCTGCGGGAGCAAAAGGGAGTTTCCGAGCATCGGATGAGTCTGGAGCTTGGAAAGAGCGGCTCTTACATCAGAAGCATCACCAATGGCATCTCCATGCCTTCTCTCCGGGAACTGTTCAACATCATGGACTACTTTGATTTAACGCCAACCCTTTTCTTTGCTCCTATGGACAATCCGGATTCCCTGCGTGGAATCGTAGGCAAGAAGCTGCTTGCCCTGCCGGATGAGGACTTGGAGAAGGTGTCTACCTTTTTGAATTGGATCGCCACATAAGCTGCAAAGTCACAACAAGATTTTAAGGGCCGACTGTACCAATGCGTACCGTCGGCCCTTTTATCCTTTGTAAACCTCGGCATGATTCCGGCAAGCTCTGAAAAAACAGGTGACGAAAGACAGCCCTGATGCTATAATCTGTCCATATCACCGGAAGGGGGCATGGGGTGCGTAAGGAATGGAAGCGGCTGCTCCTGATTGTGGGCTGTCTGCTGATCGGATGCCTTCTGGGGTATTTTGTATCGGTGACTCAGGCCAGAGAGCAGGAGGACCCGGCTTATCTCGCATACTTCGAAGAACATGACCTGCCAGTCCCGGAACCGGCAGAGCCTCTGAACAATATCATCGGTGCAGGACTGCTTCTGGCGGGTGTCCCCACAGGGCTGATGCTCTATCAGCGTATCGCAGACAAGTGGAGGATCTATGCGGGACGAAGGCTCCTGATTGGAATTGTCACATTTCCCATCTACACCCTGCTCGGTGTGATTGGGGTGATTCCTTTCCTCCTGATCCGTTTGTTCTTTAGAAAGTGACAGGTTTGAGGAATTTGGCGTGAGAGATGCCTGACTGTTCCAGTAAATGAAAATCATATTGCCATCCGTTCAAGGAGACTTGAGATGATTCTTTTAGGAATTTTGTGCACGGTTGCGGCCCTGTTCCCCCTCTATCTGAAATACCGGGTGGTCTTGACTGGCGAGAAGTGCAAGGGAAAGATCACGGGGATCGCGGAGCAGCGCGGCGGCTATTCTGTGGGCGGCTATGCTGTCAAGAAGCATGCCTATTTAGTGAAAATCAGCGGGAAGCAGTACTACACTGCCCACGGCTGTCTCTTTGCGTCCTTGGGAATGAAAAAGGTTGGGAAAGAGATCTGGGTGTTCCGGAATGAAACCTACGGGCGGGAAGTATTCCTGTGTCGGGATTTTCGCATTGAGGTACTTTCTCTGATTTTCTTTTTATCCGCTTTGCTTTGCTTTTATCTGGAGGTCACAAAATGACATTCTGTGAACAGATGGTCCCCGCACTTTCCGCATTGCTGAAAAAAGGCGAGACCTTAAAAGCACCGGTCTATGGTGCACTGTTGCAAAAACGAAGCTACACCTTTGGATATTTCGGGTTGACGGAACGGGCACTGCTGGTATCCCTGCTGCATGGCGATTCAAAAGAGATTCTGGGAAACAGCCGCATACCGTTCAGCAGCATCCGGCAAACAACCGTGCGAAGGAGCCTGTTCCCGCTTCAATATCTGATCCGCATCGATCTGGCAGATGGAGATATGATCAAGTTCCGTGTCTCTCAAAAAGTCTATGGATTTGCCACACAGAAAGAAAATTTGGACATCTTCTTAGACAACATCAAAACCTGCATATAAACAGGAGTCCCAGCAAAAGAACGGTCACTTGAATTTCTGTGGCCTTTTTTATTTGAAGGAGAATTGCCGATGTATCACGAAAAAGAACTCAAGCAGCTGTACGAGCGCCTGAAAGCCCAGTATCCCCAGTATGAGCCGGCATTTTCCGGAGACTGCCTGACCCTGACCCGGCTCCACAGCAAGATCGAGATCACCCGGGAAGGCGTAAAGCTGTATGTCAACGGAGAGCTGTATGACCAGTTCACCAGCGAGTACGTGGACGATACAGACGACCTCTATGAGCTAATGGAGGCCTTTCTTCTGGATCTTCAGCACGCCGGCATGCAGCAGGGAAATGAAACCTACATCGCCGCCGCGAAGCAGGCCGCCCGGATGGGAAGCCGCTTTCTGATCCTGTCGGCTGTGTGTCTCACCGCTGTGATGATTGGGCTGATCGCCACCAACAATCCATGGCTGTTCCCCCTGCTCCTTCTGATTCCCGCGGTATCTCTCGTCATTCTGAAGCAGATCCGGAAACGGGTCTTTCAGAACGATTGGATCTGTCCTTCCTGCGGCCAGCCGCTGCCGATGGTAAGAAAAGCTTTTTCCATTGAGATGGACTATGTCCCCCAATGCCCCCACTGCGGGAAAGTTCTGGAGCGGGCGCCGGATCTGGAACCCATCCAAAGAGAATACAGCGCAGGCAAACAGCCCCTGAAATCGGCCCATGACCTGCCTGCCCCGGGGAGCAAGTGGCCCTGTATGATTGCCGGCGGTATTACCATCGTCTTTGCCCTGCTCCTGCTCCCGCTGATTTTTATTCCGGACGGAACTGAACCGCTGGACATGGTGGGCGTGGGAACCGGCGTGGTGATGCTCCTGTATCTACTCGGATTCGGTCTGGCACTGCTGCGCTGCCGCCACGCCGAGCTGGAAGAAACACAGCCGCCAGTGGTGATCGTGCGGGAGCGGATGGTGGTCACGGTTCTCGGCGTCATCGTATGGGCGCTTGGATTCATCCTGACCCTCATGGGGGTTATCGTGGCCGGAACGCCGCCCTTTGCACCGGACGTTACTGCCTTCGTGGCAGTTCCCGGTGTGCTGCTGATTCTGCTGGGGGCGTGGATGCTGCTGGCGGGGCGCAACCGTTCCTTGTTCATATTCCGGAATGACGCCATGTTGTACATCAGCAGCTGGGGCAGAAAGCGGGAGTTTGCGCCGGGACAGGTGGCCTCCGTGCGGCTGACAGCCAACCGCTCTATCCATCTGCTGAACAAGGACGGAAAAAAGCTGGCCTCCATCGAGACCAATATGCGGGGCATCCCACGGTTTGCGGAGTGGCTGGAGAGCGCCGACCTTGCCGCGACCCTGACCCCCACCATGGAAAAGCAGGCCAAGCAGGAGGAACAGCAGGAAAGTACGGTTCAATGGCGTGAGGAGTATCGCACCCGCTGGCATGACCATATCAAGGGCATCCGAATAGGGCTGTGGGTGGTCATGCTGCTGTTTGCCGCCGGTGTCATCGCCCCCATCCCGCTGTATCTTCTGGGTACAAAGTTCACCACCGTTATGAAAATCGGCGCTCTGGCACCGATCCCCTTTGTGGTGTTCTGTCTGGTGTTTGCGCCGGTGCTTCTCTTCGGCGACTGGCCCCAGAACGCCACCCCGGAATGGAAGGCCATGCACGTGAAAGTCCCCTTGATCCCTGTCCTGCTGATCGGCCTTATTTACATCTGGCAGGTCAATGACATCTGGGGCGGTTTTGTCCTTCAGGAAGTCGACACGGGCTTTGGCTGGCTTGTGCGTGTTCTGGCCATCAGTGCCGTTCTGACAGTGCTCCTTATCCTGCGCACACCCAAGCGCATGCGGCTGGGAGCGGGGCTTTTCATGGGGCTGGTGGGGATTACCATCGCCGCCGGACTGCATTACTGTGCCAACGCAGCCCTCAGCGGTCCCGCCCATCACTACCCAGCCGTCATTGTGGACAGCCACGCAGATGACCCAGACGTGGATGACGATGATTACGAATTGACCATTGTGATGAACAACGGAAAAGAAACGGAGCTTGTGGTCCCGGAAAAAATCTATGAGATGGCCATGAATGGGGAACCTCTGGAAGTCTGCCACCGGGAAAGCCCCTTTGGCGTCATCCTGCTGGACATTCATGCGCCGACAAAATAACTTCCGATGGAATGGGGGCGCAGATATCGATGGCATGGAAAAAAGATAGCTTTTCCAGAAGACCGGGAAAAACGGCGATATGGTGCAAAAAAGCGATGCAGGCTCATCCTGCATCGCTTTTTTATCTTTGCGGAATGGCACAATCCTACCATATTTTTCCATGCTTGGAAACGCGAGATCGCAAATTGGATACAGGTGCTGCAACGCAAAACAAAAAAGAGACTTGAAATCTTACGATTTCAAGTCTCTTGGTGGAGATAAGCGGGATCGAACCGCTGACCTCTTGACTGCCAGTCAAGCGCTCTCCCAGCTGAGCTATACCCCCGAACCAGAACATTGGATAGTATAGCAGGTTGGGAGCATCTTGTCAACAGGAAAATGAAAGAAGTTGAAAAAAGATGAAAGCCGTATTTTAGTCGCGGTCGTCCCGATCGTCCCAATCGTCACGATCGTCCCAATCGTCACTCTCATCCAGATCTTCCCCGTCATCCCAATAATACAGGTAATAAAAATCTTCACGCTCATGAAAATAATAACGGTAATACCGATCATGGGGCTCGTCCCATTCGTCAGGATGAGGGCGACGGTACCGGGAA
>JAPFEH010000028.1 GCA_026169195.1 Dysosmobacter sp.
GATTATCTGGACTACTACAACAACCGCCGCATAAAGGCAAAGCTAAAGGGCTTGCCGCCTGCAATTCACAGACAACAAGCCCTTTCGGCCGCTTAAACAATTTCCACTTTTAATATTGTCTAACTTTTTGGGGTCACTTCACGTGGCAGTCCCTGTTTTCCTGTTTTTTAGAAAGAATCCTGCTTGACGGGAAAAAAGTGCGGCAGCCATTTGGCTGCCGCATTGAAAAACGATGAGAATGAAAAGGGGAAATCACACCAGACCCTGTGCCAGCATGGCATCCACGACCTTCTTGAAGCCGGCAATGTTGGCGCCTACGACCAAATCGCCAGGGACACCGCATTCTTCGGCGGCATTGTAGATGTTATGGAAGATGTTGACCATGATCTCCTTGAGCTTGTTGTCAACTTCCTCGAAGGTCCAGGAATAGCGCATGGAGTTCTGGCTCATTTCCAGACCGCTGACAGCTACGCCGCCGGCATTGGCTGCCTTGGAAGGCGCCAGCAGCAATCCGGCATCCTGAAAGATCCGGATGGCCTCGGGGCGGCAGGGCATATTGGCGCCCTCAGTCACCACAGAAGCGCCGTTTTTCACGATCATCTCAGCAGTCGGCCCGTCGATTTCGTTCTGGGTAGCGCAGGGAAGGCAGATGTCGCAGGGGAGAGACCAGATATTGCGGAATCCCTCGGCATAGGTGCTGCCGGGTACCTCCTTGGCGTATTCGCTGATCCGGGCGCGGCGGCGCAGCTTGATATCCTTCAGGACATCCAGCTTGATTCCGGCAGGATCGTGGATATAGCCGTTGGAGTCACTCATAGCGATGACGGTACCGCCCAGCTGTGTGGCTTTTTCTGCTGCAAAGATGGCGACGTTGCCGCTGCCGGAGACGATGACCTTCTTGTTCCGGAAGCTGTCATTTCTCATGCACTTGAGCATTTCCTCCGTCAGATAGCATACGCCATAGCCGGTGGCCTCGGTCCGGGCCAGAGAGCCGCCGAAGGTCAGACCCTTGCCGGTCATAACGCCGCCCTCGTAACGGTCGCGGATGCGGCGGTACTGACCGAACAGATAGCCGACTTCCCGGGCGCCTACGCCGATATCGCCGGCAGGGGCATCCGTAAACTGGCCGATATGGCGGTACAGCTCCGTCATCATGCTCTGGCAGAACCGCATGACCTCAGCGTCGCTCTTACCGTGGGGATCAAAGTCGCTGCCGCCCTTGGCGCCGCCCATCGGCAGACCGGTCAGGCTGTTTTTCAGGATCTGCTCAAAGCCCAGAAATTTCATGACGGACAGATTGACGGTGGGGTGGAACCGCAGACCGCCCTTGTAGGGGCCGATGGCAGAGTTGAACTGGATCCGGTAGCCCCGGTTCACCTGAACCTTGCCGTTGTCATCCACCCAAGGCACCCGGAAGCAGATCATGCGGTCAGGCTCCACAAAGGACTCGATCACACCGTTTTTTTCGTATTCGGGATGCTTGTCAATGATGAGATCAATGCTTTCCAGAACCTCCAGAACGGCCTGATGAAATTCCTTCTGGTCAGGATCGCGGGTTACCACCTGAGTGTAGACCTTTTGCAGATATTCGCTTTTTAACATATTGATTGCCCCTTTTTCTTTCAGAGTTTGGCAGTATCAGCCAACTTTTTTCTTGTAAATAACTATATAAGAAATCAGCGCGGTTTCACAAGATTGAAATTCCATAAAATACAAAAAGAATATACAAACGATTTCCTGCAGTTTTTACAAAAGATCAGGCACCTTTTTTTGAGAAGGACAAGGGCGGCATCTTTTGTGCCTGCATGGAGGGCGATGAAGTGACTCAACGGGGCTCCATTGCCTGCCGCAGACGGTCTGTGACAGCGCCTTCAAAAAGACGGCCTCCGTGGACATGGAGGGTCTCCAGCGCTCCGGCTGCCATGGTGCAGGGCACATTGCCGCCCATGGAAAGGTCCATATCCAGAATGAACTTCACTTCCGGATCCGCCGGAGCGCCCGGAACCTTGCTTTGGACGCGAACCAGACCGGCATGGAGCTTCGCGCGGCAGCTGTTGTCCAGCTTAAGCTGCAGATCTGTGCCGCAGGCAAGGCAGTCCTCCTCCGAAAGATCCAGCTCCGCCAGAGCGCCTGCGTAGGCGGGGGCAAACAGGGAGGCCCAAGGCGTGTTCTCCAGTCCGAGCCTGGTGCGGGAGAAGAGATTCACGTACCGCAGGCCCACCCGCTGGAAATAGGCCGGATGGTAGATTTGGATAAACGCGGCCAGAGCCTTATCCAAATGGTGGGCAAAGTCCTCCCAACCGGGATAGCGCAGCGTGGAGAGGGCAATAAAATCTTTGGTAAGGTTCAATTTCCATCGTCCGTCCGCAGAGAGAAAGTGGTAGTTGGTAATGGGGGCCTGCCGTTCCACCTGCATATTGGGGGTTCCGGCGCCAGTGATCCGGGGCGCAGGCACATCCTGCCGGCGGGCATACTGGGGGAAGGTCCCCCGAATTGCTTCTTGAAAGTCGGCAGGCTCTGTGGTATTGATGGTCAGGATGGTAGGAAAGCGCAGCTGGCAAATGACTTCGTGAGCCGGCGCTTGTGCATAATGCGTTCTGGGGCGGTCGGAAAACAGCATGAGACATGCTCCTTTGCAGCAAGTTTTGAATGCTTCTATTGTAGCCGCGGGGGAAAGAAATGTCAAATAGCGGTTTTCCGCAGGGGTCAGCTTACAGATAAAAACGGTGACAGCCGATGGTCCGGTCATAGGGGCGGTTTGTATGGATCCAAGTGCCCGGAGAAAGTGCCGGCGCGTAAAAGTACAAGGCGTTTTCCAGAACCCGCTCGCCGGATAGCACGCGTTTTGCCGCTTCCACAGATTTGGCTGAGGGAGTTTGATACACCATGCCATTAGAGACCGGTTCAAACTGCACGGCGTGCTTCCGGTCGAAAATAACAGAGGGAATGGTATTGGGAAATTCCGGACTGGCGACCCGGTTCAGTACCACGTTGCCTACGGCGATCTGTCCCTCCATAGGCTCTCCGCCGCTTTCGGCATAGATGATCCGGCTGAGCCAGTAGAGGTCTGCGGCCGGATAGCCGGCATCCGGAGAGGTCACGGCGGCGCCGGACATCCAAGGGTCCCAGTCTGCGCTGCCGCCGAGCGCTTCACTCACCAGACGCAGCGGAACATAGGTGCGGCCGTTTCGCACCGTTACATGACCGGAGTAAGCGGTTCCGTTTACGGTGATGCGATTGGCGGAAGGGTCTGCTGTGAGTCGGGCGGAGTCGGAAACCGCAACAGCATTTCCGGCTTGAGCATCCCAAGAGACCTCCCAGCCGCCCATTGTCTCCAGCAGCTGCCGCAAGGGCGTATATGTAACGCCGCGTTCTAAGTAGGAGGGAGGACTGAGCGGTGTGCCGTCTACCTGTACGGGGACGGTTCGGGCGCCCTGAACCGGAACAGACAATACGGCAGCGGCCAGCAGTCCGCATAAAAATTCCTTTTTCATGAGTGTTCTTCCTTTCTGTGGGGGTTTCTCCTGAAAATCATACCGAACACCAAGGGGAGGAAGCAACCCTTAAAATCTGGCGGAATTTCCAGCTTCCACCGGAGCATGGATGGAAACCCGACGGGAACGGCGGCATAAACTGAAAGAGGGGGTGGTCTTATGGATGCTCTGGAACAGACCACAGCCATCCATGCGCTGGCGCTGTCTCTGTCAAAAGAGCTGAGTCGGGAGGAGGCCTCCCGACTCAGCATGCTGTTGATCCAGCTGGGAAATACGCTGGGGACGATCAGTGCGCTGCAGGGGTTGGAAACCGGCGCTGCGGAGACAGCGGTGATCTGAATGCTTTGGTTCCCGCAAGACGGTTTTTGTTGCGCGGAGGGGGCGGATATGGTATACTGAAAAAAACGGGACAGGAGGGACGGTTATGGACAAGGAGAATAGACCATTGCTGGAGCCTGCTGAGGAACCGGATATGACCGTTCGGCGGGCAGCCCGATTGCTGATGCAGCAGATCTGGAAAAAGATCCGGCGCCAGTGGGTGCAGATCTTGGGGAGCCTTCTGGCGCTGATGGTTGCAGGATTTGTATTGATCGGTCCGGATAGTGCAGGTGTATTTGCGCGCCCCGTTGCGCTGACCGTGACAGCCACAGTCTACAATGCGTATGGAGAACCTTCCGGAGAGACCACCGTTTCGATTGACGGAGAACGGACGATCTTGGGAAGCCGGTCCTTTTCAGGGCGGTTTTCCATTGACGCTGTGGAGCCGACCTGCCGGGAAGAGGTATTGGCGCAGATCCGGTGGGACGCCATGCAGGTGGAGGGCTGGCAGGATATCCAATATTACAGTCGGGGAAGATTCCTTGATCCGGGGATCGACCGGCTGCTGTATATCACAGAAGAAATGCAGTCCTTTGGCTTGAAGCTGGAGGACGGCACGATCATCGCCACCGATGAAGCCTATGTTCCGCTGCTGCTGTCAGGCTATCATTATGCCATCCGTCCGGTGTTTTCCAACCAGCATTAAACAACGCGTCCGTACATCCCATCGGGTGTACGGACGCGTTGTTTCTGAGATTATGCCAGCGACGCCTGCAGCCTTTGGGCAATGGCGTCCAAAAATTCCCGGGTGGTGACCGCCGTGGCAGGGAAGTCCGGCTCTACAAGTCCCACCAGATCCTTGGTCATGATACCGGCGTTCAGCGTGTCCAGAGCAGCCTGCTCCAGCAGGGCGCCGAAGTGCGTCAGATCGGCCAGACCGTCCAGCTGTCCCCGCTTTTTCAAAGCGCCGGACCAGGCAAACAGGGTGGCCATGGGATTGGTGGAGGTCTCCTCACCTTTGAGGTATTTGTAGTAATGACGGGTAACCGTACCGTGAGCGGCCTCAAATTCCGTAGTGCCGTCCGGTGATACCAGCACGGAGGTCATCATGGCAAGCGACCCGAAGGCGGTGGACACCATGTCGCTCATCACATCGCCGTCATAGTTCTTGCATGCCCAGATATATCCGCCTTCGCTGCGGATGACACGGGCCACGGCATCGTCAATGAGGGTATAAAAATAGGTGATCCCCAGCTCCGCAAAGCGGGCCTTGTACGGCACGAATTCTTCTTCAAAGATCCGTTTGAAAGCCCCGTCGTAGACCTTTGCAATGGTGTCCTTGGTGGCAAACCACAGGTTCTGTTTCGTATCCACGGCATACTGGAAGCAGGCTCTGGCAAAGGACCGGATAGAGGATTCCTTGTTGTGGGCACCCTGCCATACGGCGGGACCGTCTACCGTCTGCACGGTGAGGGCTTTGGTTTCGCCGCTGACTCCGGTGAAGGTCAAAACCGCAGTGCCCGGCTCGGAGGTTTCCAGATCCACCGCTTTATAGACATCGCCGTAAGCGTGGCGGGCGATGGTAATGGGCTTTTTCCAGTTTTTCACCACCGGTTTGACTGCGTCAATGCAGATGGGGGTGCGGAATACCGTGCCGTCCAGAATCGATCGGATGGTGCCGTTGGGGGATTTCCACATCTCTGTCAGCTGGGGGTATTCCTCCATCCGCTGCTGATTGGGCGTGATGGTGGCACACTTGACGGCAACGCCCAGCCGCTTGGTCGCGTTGGCAGCGTCCACCGTGACCTGATCCTTCGTTTCGTTGCGGTGCAGCAGCCCCAGATCGTAATACTCGGTTTTCAGCTCCACAAAGGGCAAAATCAGCGTTTCCTTGATCCAGCCCCAGAGCACGCGGGTCATTTCATCGCCGTCCATCTCCACCAGAGGAGTGGTCATTTTGATTTTTTCCATATCATTCCACCCTCTTTGCGTAGTAATTCATCAGGCAACCGTCCAAAATGATCTGCTTTTCATCATCGGTAAGGCCCTTGATGTGCAGCATAAGGTCTTCCGTGCCGCCGTCAGCGAGGAGCACCTTGGCTATGAGCGTCTCGCGGCCTTCTTCAACGGCCTTCCGGATGTCCGGCACAAAGATGCAGTCTCCGCTTTCATAAGGGAAGGGCGTATCCGCGGGAATGGTGAAGGGCAGGATCCCCCAGTTGATGCAGTTGGAACGATAGCGTTTGGTGGCAAACTCATAGCAGATGTTGGCAAGTCCGCCCAGTACCTTTTGGCAGGAGGCAGCCTGCTCCCGGGCAGAACCATCCCCGGGTTTATTGGCAAAGATGCAGGAGCCGAACTGCGTGGCGGGGAGCAGGGTGTCGGGATCCCCTACGCGGGAGAGGAGCTTTTTCAGCGTTTCCGGAGCTTTGCCGGCCAGACGCTCCGCCTCGATTTCTGCTGCCGCTTTGGCGCGGCCCACGTAGGCCGGTTCCCGGCGGGAGAGGGTAAACTCCGCCAGACGCAGGGGGTTGGAGCGGAAGGAGGAAGTCTCACCGGAGGGGATCAGCTCATCTGTGGTGGTAACGGGGTCCCGCAGGACTGCCGCCAGCTCCACCAGAAGATGCTCGCCCAGCGGCTGCATCTTCGGCCAGTCGGTAATGTTGGGCCCCATAATCAGCTCTGTATCAGGCTCCGCCTTTCCGAAGCCGTTGTATACCCGACGGTCGTAAACGCCCTGATCAAAGCGGTAGTGATGGCGGACGGGGGTGTAATCGATGTCCGTGGCGGCAGTGATGTTTCCGCCGTTGAGCGCGGTCGCCGCAATGGAGCGGGCATCCATCAGGCATACGCCAGCAAACTGCCCTTCTCCGGGCTTGGAGCCTTCACGGTTCGGGAAGTTTCGGGTGGTATGCCGCAGGCTCAAGCCGTTGTGGGCGGGGACATCCCCCGCGCCGAAGCAGGGCCCGCAGAAACTGGGCTTGATCACGGCGCCTGCTTCCAGCAGCGCGGCAGTGGCGCCGATTTTTGTCAGCTCCAGACTGACCGGCACACTGGTGGGGTATACATCCAGCGTGAAATACCCGTTGCCGCAGCTTCCGCCCTGCAAAATGCCGGCTGCTTCGTCAATGTTGTCAAAGAGTCCGCCGGCGCAGCCTGCGATCACGCCCTGATCGGCCCAGACGCCGCCGTCATGGATTTTTCTGCTGAGATCGATGTGGGCTTTCGGGAAGCGTTTTTTGGCGTCGGATTCCAGCTTGGCAAGAATATCGGCGGCGTTTTCCTGAAATTCATGAATGGTCCATGCGTTGGAGGGATGGAAGGGCAGAGCGATCATGGATTCCACCTGCCCCAGATCCAATTCGATGCACCGGGCATACCATGCGCCATCCTCCGGATGAAGGGGACGGTAGTCCTGCGGACGCTGATGGACCGCATAAAAGTCCTGAGTCACCTCGTCCGTTTCCCAGATGGAGGACAGGCAGGTGGTTTCTGTGGTCATCACATCGATGCCGTTCCGGAAATCGATGGGGAGACCGGCGATGCCGGGGCCGGCGAATTCCAGCACGCAGTTATTGACAAAGCCACTGGCAAACGTGGCCTTGATCAGAGCGATCGCCACATCGTGGGGGCCGATGCCGCGCTTGGGGGAGCCGGTCAGATACACCAGCACCACCTTGGGGTAGCTGATGTCCCAAGTGTTTTTCAGCAGCTGCTTGCAAAGCTCCGGTCCGCCTTCTCCCACCGCCATGGTGCCCAGTGCGCCGTATCGGGTGTGGGAATCGGAGCCCAGAATCATAGCGCCGCACTTTGCCATTTGCTCGCGGCCGTAGGAGTGAATGACGCTTTGATTGGCAGGTACATAAATACCGCCGTATTTTTTTGCGGCGGAGAGGCCGAAGACGTGGTCGTCTTCATTGATGGTACCGCCCACCGCGCAAAGGCTGTTATGGCAGTTGGTCAGGGCATAGGGAATCGGGAATTCTTTCATGCCGGAGGCCCGGGCCTGCTGAATAATGCCTACATAAGTAATATCATGAGACAGCATGGCGTCAAACCGGATCTTCAGATGCCGGGGGTCCCCGCTGGTATTATGGGCCTGAAGAATCTTCCAAGCCATGGTCCGGCGGCGGCCCTCCTCGGGAGCGAGGGAAGCCTGAGCGCAGGGAGCGCCATTTACAAGAAAGGTACCTTGATCGTGCAGCTTCATCATGGAGTTGCCCTCCTGTGTTTCCGGCGTGGGCCGGAATTTTCTTGCCCATCAATATACCACAGTTTCAAAGGGTTGGAAAGAAATCTCTTTGGAAAAGAGAGTCGGTCCTTGAAATTTGGCAGAATGCCCAAGAAGGGACTGCTTTTTCGACCATCAGTCCGGCGGTTTCTTCAACCGAGAGGACTCAACGAAGCGTTGCTTGAAAAAAAGAAAATGGCAGGGTATGATGAAAACGAGGTGAACGTATGGAAAATTGTGAGATCGGAACGCTTCTGGCGCGGCTGCGGAAGGAACAGGGAATGACCCAGCGGCAGCTCGCAGAGGCGCTGCGGGTCAGTCCTCAAGCTGTCAGCAAATGGGAGAGAGGAAAAGGCTGCCCGGATATCAGCTTGCTTCCATCGCTCTCCCGTATTTTGGGCGTGGCGTTGGAGAGCTTGCTGCTGGGGGATTTGGCCACGAAAGAAACAGAGGTTGGAAATATGAAGCGTATCAAATTTTATGTATGTCCGGACTGCGGAAATCTGCTGTCCGCCACCGGAGGCGGAGAGATTCACTGCTGCGGACGGCGTTTAGAGCCGTGTCTGATCAGACCGGCCGATGAAGCGCACACGGTGCGGGTCGAAGCCGCGGAAGAGAACTGGTATATCACATTTGACCACCCGATGGAAAAGAAGCATTTCATTCGCTTTGCCGCTTGTACGGCGCCGGATCGGGTGCTGCTGGTGCGCCTGTATCCTGAGCAGGGAAGCGAGCTCCGGATCCCGCAGCTGCGGGGCGGGAGCCGCCTGCTGCTGGGATGCAGCCGGGACGGGCTTTTTGAAGCAAAGCTGCCGTCAAGAAAACCCCGGAATGCCTGAAAAGGCATTCCGGGGTTTTTACAGTTGAGCCGGAAGCAGAGGCTCAGATGGTTTTTCTGCGATGCGCCATGAGCCAGACGAAGGCAGCCATCACGACCAGCACACCGACCATCCAGCCGATGTTGGGCAGTCCCTGCACCAGAATCACCAGAATCATCACAGGAAGGACGAACTGGAAGTAGGGCTTCAGCTTGGGAGAAAGCTTCAGACCGCTGCCGGTGTTGGCTTCTTCCAGATATTTGTCAAAGCCCCAGCCCCACTTGGTTACGCAGAACAGCAGGTAGATCAAAGAGCCCAGCGGCAGCAGCAGATTGCTCACCAGAAAGTCCTCGGTGTCCAGCACATCCTTGCCCAGCAGGGGATGGAAGTCGCTCCACAGATTGTAGCCCAGCACGCAGGGCATACTGGCAATGAGGATGAAAATACCGTTGGCAAGCGCGGCCTTTTTCCGGGTCCATCCGAAATTATCCATGCAGCAGGCCAGCAGATTTTCAAATACGGCAATGACCGTGGTGAAGCTGGCGAAGGTCATGAACAGGAAGAACAGGGCGCCCCAGATGCGGCCGCCGGCCATGCTGACAAACACCTTGGGCAGCGTCATGAAGATCAGGGAAGGACCTGCGTCGGGCTGCACGTTGAAGGAGAAGCAGGCGGGGAAGATGATCAGACCGCTCATCAAAGCCACAAAGGTATCCAGACAGCAGATCCGGACGGATTCGCCGGCGAGCGTGTGATCCTTGCTCATATAGCTGCCGAAAATCTCCATGGCGGCGATGCCGAGGCTCAGGGTGAAGAAGGACTGGTTCATAGCGGCAGTGATGACGTTGCCGAGCCCGACTTCTCTGGCGCGGTCAAAGTCCGGAAGCAGATAGAACTTCAGGCCTTCCATGCCGCCCTGCAGCGTCAGGCTGTGGACGGCAAGCACCACCATGAGTGCCAGAAGGCAGAGCATCATCCATTTGCTGATGCGCTCCAGTCCTTTTTGCAGACCGAAGCTCACTACGGCAATGCCGGACAGAACGATCAGAACCATCCACAGGGTCATTTCGCCGGCAGAACCCAGCATGGAGCCGAAGACGCCGTCCACGGCATCCACACCCATTCCGGAGAAGGTGCCGCCTGCAAACTTAAAGAAGTATCCCAGCATCCAACCGGCTACGGTCGTATAGTACATCATCAGAAGATAGCAGCCGATGATGCAGAACCAGCCGTGGAGGTGCCATTTGCTGCCGGCGGGCTCCAGAGCGCTGTAACCCAGTACCGCGCTTTTCCGGCTGGCACGGCCGACGGCAAGCTCCATGGTCAGCACGGGCACGCCCATAATCAGCAGAGACAGCAGGTAAAACAGCACAAAAACGCCGCCGCCGTTGGCGCCGGTCACATAGGGGAATTTCCAGACATTGCCGATTCCAATGGCACATCCGGCGCTGACCAGAATGAAGCCCAGTCGGGATTGGAAGTTTTCACGTTTCATGGGGAGGTCTCCTTTTCTCTTTAAACGAATGAAGCCAAAAGGGGTGAAACAAAGCCCTTTTGGCTTCGGGCTTTCTTATGGTACTGGATAAAGATAAGAAAGTCAACGGTATTTCGTCAGGAAAATGGAAATTTGTCCCTGAATATCCGATAATAGTATCAGAAAAACTGATACTATGGCAGCCAACAGCAGGATGGGGATGGCTGCCTGCTGTTGACTGCGCACTGAAGCGTCCGGTTTATCCGGTGATTCCAAACCAAACCAATAAAGCGGCTCCGACGACGAGAAAGAAGATTCCGACTTTTCGGAAAGCGGTTTCATCATATTGCTTAAATTGATAAAAAAGGACGAATGCAGTCCCGAAAAACAAAATCGACAGCGTTCCTTTCCATGCCGGATTTTTCTTGATGATGCACATGACCGTTAAAATTTGTGTCAGAGCTATCATCCACTCCATCGCATAAACCTTGGCGTCTTTTTCGATCTGCCTGTCACGCTCGTCTTTCATGGCGGGCTTCCTCGGTGGCTGTTTCATTCAGCATTCCTCCTGATTTTTTGATTCATAGTTTTGATTCATAGTAGAGATAGGTACAGAGTTCCGTAAGCATGGAGATGGGAAATGTAAAAGCGATTCCGACTCCCATGGCAATAAATCCCGTATCACCGGAGACTTTTCCCATAACCAGACATCCCAGCATCAGGATGAAGGACAGAAGCTGCGTCAAGCGAAAGGACATGCTGTTTGATTTCAGTGTAATCAGACGGTTTCTTTCATCTAGTTCCTCCAGTTGATCTTCTTTTGTCATTTTTCGGGAGAGGCTGCGCCTGATTGTGCACAGGCCCAGCACAAATAATGCGGAGATGAGGAGGATGGCGTTTCCATCCAAGTCTTTCCGGACCACGCTTGATATCAGGTTCAACAAGCCCAAAGCTACGATGAGAGCACCTGAAATAAATCTCTTTTTAGAGTAAATCTTCATATTGCCGATCCTCGATTTCTTTGTTTTCTTTTAAGCAGCACAATTCCTCAACACTGATGCCGAATACTTCTGCCATCCGGTATGCCAGCATCAGAGAAGGACTGTACTGTCCTTTTTCAATGGAAATGATTGTGCGGGAAGAAACATGAACAAGATCTGCCAATTGCTGCTGTGTCATGTTTGCTGCTGTCCGCAATTCCTTGACCTTCGTTTTCACACCATCCCTCCATCATATGTGAAGTTTACTTCCTGTGAAGGTAGCTTCATATTAGCGCGCTTGAGGGTCGTTGTCAAGAAAAAATATGAAGTTTATTTCATGTTGTGATCCGGTCGGGCGCGAGGCCGCTGCACAGAAACGCGCAGCAGCTGTTTCAGGCAAAGTGCAGCGCACAGACATTCTCCTTGACGCACCGGACAGTAGGATATATGATGATGAAGAAGGACGGCGGCGTGCCGTGATCTGGAAAGGAGCCATTTTTATGAAGCGATTTGTGACCATTCTTTTCGCATCCCTGCTGCTGACAGCGGCTCTGTGCGTCAATGCCGCCGCATCGGATTACGATTCCGCAGCAAAAGAACTGTCTGCCATCGGGATGTTCCGCGGAACGGATCGCGGGTTTGAACTGGACCGTGCTCCCACGCGTTCAGAGGCTGCCATCATGCTGGTGCGGCTTTACGGCGCGGAAGAGGAAGCCCGAAGCGGTTATGCCGCCGGAACGCTTCGCCATCCCTTTACCGATGTGGGGGAAACGGCATCGCCTGCGGTTGCATGGCTCTATACCAAAGGCATTGTGAACGGTACGTCGGATTCCACCTTTGGAACCGGTGCGTGCAGCGCCCGGAATTATGCGGTGTTCCTGCTGCGTGCGCTGGGCTATCGGGACGGAAAGGACTTTCAGTACGAGGAAGCCATCCCCTTTGCCATGTCCAAGGGGCTGTTCAGCGGCAGCTTCTCGGGTGGAACGTTTTTGAGGGATGATCTGGCTGCCGTTACGGATCAGGCCCTTGCCTGCAGGCTGGCTGACGGAAGCACCTGCCTGCTGGACAGTCTGGTCAGGCAGGGGGCTGTTGAGCAGGCAGCCGCCAGACCCGTTCAGAAAAAAATTGAACTGTGCCAAAAGCTGACCGCCGCATCGGCTGCACTGCAGAAAGGGATGGACGCGGAGCTGACTGTCAAAATGGTCATGAACACCGGAATGTCCGGTACTGCGGAAGGCCAGCCAATCGGTGGAACCATGCGCACCTCCACATCCGCGGCAGGAAGGATGCAGGCCGTTTGGGATAAAACGCTGCAGCTTGGGATGGAATTGGAGCAGAGTGCGGAACTGCGCATGACCGCTCCGGATGGACAGGAGATGGTTCTGAGCCAGCCTGCCGTTACCACCGGCACGTGGATCAAAGACAATTGGATGTATACCCGGCAGGACGAGCTGCGGTATAAAACCCCGCTGAACGAAGACGATGCCGGACTGCCTGCGTTATACAAGACACTGCTGCCCGGAGGCGGCACGGAAGGGAATGCCGCCATGCTGATGCCTTATCTGGAGACTGTGCGCACAGCGAAAAACGGCGGAAACACGGTGTATACCCTGACCATCGGCAAGCAGGCATTCCAAGGGCTTATCAACGACCTCCTGCGTGCGGAGAGCGGTCAGGGAAACACGGACTTGCCCATGGACGCTGTGTTGGACCGCTGTGTATACACGTATACGATTGACAGCAGCGGACGTCTCAAAGCCATGACGGCCGGTTTCGAACTGTCCTTCAACGCGGATATGGAAGATGGCGCGGAATCTGTTTCCATGAATATGGATATGACGGCAGAGACGGAGCTGCGGGTAAAGACGGCCGGCAGCAGTGTGCGGATCGCGTATCCTGACCTGAGCGCGTTTCCGGAGCTGAAAGAGCTTCCGGAACTGCCGGCAGGCGGGGGCGGCCTTCTGGAGCCGACGCAGTTTTCCGCTGCCGGTTAAGCGCAGGGAGGGGGCGTGAGACATCAGACCGGCATCATTGACACAGGCCCGCAGCGCCCCGAAAGGGCAGCTGAGAAAGCTTGCCATTTTTGCGGGGGCGTTTTCGCTGGGGATTTTTCTTGCGCAGTATCTGCTGCCGGTGGATTGGCAGCTTCCCGCGGGAGTGGCTGCGCTGGTACTGGCATGCAGCAGACTGCTGCTGCGCAATGATCGGGGACGGCGCCTGCTTTTAACAGGCGTCGGACTGGCGCTGGCCTTCGGCTGGAACTGGCTGATGATCCGGCAGGTCCAGATGCCGATGGAGGCGCTGGCGGAGACGGAGCAGACGGTCACCATGACTCTTTGCGATTATGCCGACAAAACGGATTACGGTGCAAAAGCGGTCGTCAGGGTGGAAGGACTGCCGGGAAAGGCGGTTTATTACGGCGATGCGGCGCTGCTTTCGGCGGCGCCGGGGCAGACGGTGACCGATCGGGTGTACTGGAAAAGCGCTGCCCGCATTCGGGATGCAGACGTGACCACCTTCACCTCCAAAGGGATCTTTCTGCGGGCCTATCCCCGCGGCGAGGCAGTTTTCGGCTCCGGTTCGGCGGGAGCGGTCCGCTGGTGGCCTGCCAGAACGGGACAGGCCATGCGGGAAAAAATTGCGGCGGTCTTTTCCGGAGACACCGCCGCGTTTTTAACGGCGGTGCTGACCGGCGACCGCTCCGGACTTTCCGCAGACCGGACGGCAGATCTGTCGGAGGCGGGGCTTTACCACATTCTGGCGGTTTCGGGGATGCACTGCGGATTTTTGCTGACGCTGGTGGTCTTGCTGCTGGGGCGGCACCGGCGCCGGCTGGTGGCCGGAACGATGCTGGTGCTGCTGGTGTTTTACGCGCTTTTGACCGGCGGCAGTCCCTCCGTGGTGCGCGCCTGCGTGATGCTGACCATGCTGCTGGCGGCGCCGCTGTTCGGACGGGAGAGCGACGGGCCCACATCGCTGCTGACGGCACTGTTTTTGATCCTGCTGCACAATCCGTTTGCAGCGGCATCGGTGAGCCTGCAGCTGTCTTTTGCTGCCATGGCGGGGATCTTATATCTGACGCCCCGTCTCAGCCGCTTGCTGAAGGGAACCGGAAAGCATGGAAGGCTTTTTCACTTTACAGTGGCTGGATTTTCTGCGACCATGGGAGCGCTGGTGTTCACGGTTCCGCTGTCTGCCTATTATTTCGGAACCTTGGTGCTGATTTCCCCTTTGAGCAATCTGCTTTGCCTGTGGGCTGCCAGCGGCGTCTTTTTGCTGGGGCTTGCAGCTGTGGCAGCCGGCTTTCTCTGGCTGCCGCTGGGGATGCTGCTGGGCGTGCTCCCCCGCCTGTTGACGGGATATATTCTGGGGATGGCCCACCTCTTGGCAAGGCTTCCGTACCACGCGGTTTATTTTGATAACCCCTATCTCCCATATTGGCTGGCGTTTGTGTACCTGCTCTTTTGGGCGGCGTTTCTTGTCAAACGCAGCCCGCGGCGGAAATACGCCGCGGCGGCCCTGTGCGGGCTGGTGACACTGGCAGCGGCAGTGCATCTGGGAACCACCCGCTATGACGGCCGGCTGGAGATCGTCATGCTGGACGTGGGGCAGGGGCAGTGTGTGCTGCTGGCTTCGGGAAAGGACTGCGCTGTGGTAGACTGCGGCGGCAGCGGCTGGCAGGATGCGGGAGAGCTTGCGGCCCGCCGCCTGCGAACCATGGGGTATACGCGGCTGGATCATCTGATCCTTTCCCACTATGACAAGGATCACATATCGGGCCTTGCGGGACTCTTGGCCCGGATGGATGCGGGGGAGGTCCTCGTGACGGAGGGCGCTGATGACAGGGAGGTCCGATCTGCCGTGTGGGAGACGGCGGCGGGGCATGGAGCCGCCGTCCGGTCTGTCACAGGGGAGACGGATTTGAAGCTGGGAGAAGCCCGGCTGCGGATTTTGCCCTCCGGAGATGACCGGAATGATAACGCACGGAGTCTGGCGGTGCTGGTATCTCTGGAAGGGCAGGATCTGCTGCTGACCGGAGACATGGACCGGAAGGCGGAGGAGAGGCTGCTGGCGGACTGGGCTCTGCCGGACTTGGAGTATCTGGCGGCAGGTCACCATGGCTCCGGCGCCTCCACATCCGTCCGTCTGCTGGATGCGCTGCGGCCGGAAACGGTTTGCATCAGCGTCGGCGCCGACAACCGGTATGGACATCCGGCGAAAGAAACACTGCGGCGTCTGGCGGAACGCGGCTGTACCGTGTACCGGACAGACCTGCACGGAGACATACAGATATCATGGAACTGAGAACTGAGGAGACCATATGGCATACGCAAAGAAAACAAAAAACGAGGCCTTTCAGAAGCTGAAAAGCGATCTGAAGGAGGGCATACCGGGAAATGCTTATATTTTCTACGGAGAAGAGAGCTATCTGCGGGAATTTTATCTGGGAGAGCTGCGGAAGCGCTTGGTGCCCGGCGGCTTTGAGGAGTTCAATTATCACCGGCTGGAGGGGAAGGATCTGACGGTCCAGACACTCAGTGAAATGGCGGAAGCCATGCCGATGATGACGGAGCGGACACTGATCGTGGTGACGGACTTTGATCTTTTTAAGCTGAATGAAGAGCAGCGGGAAAAGCTGATCGCCTTTCTGGAGGATATTCCGCCTTATTGCTGTGTGGTCTTTGTTTACGACACCATTCCCTATAAACCCAATAAGACCATGAAAAAGCTGTGTAAGGCGATCAGCGATCATGTGGAGGCGGTAGAGTTCCAAGCTGCCAGCAGCAGTGATCTGGTGGCTTGGATCAGCCGCCATTTTAAGGCGCTTGGAAAGGAGATCGACCGCCAGACGGCAGAGTATCTGATTTTTACCTGCGGCGGACTGATGACGGGCCTTGCGCCGGAGATCCAGAAGATCGGGACGTATGCCAAAGGGAAAACCATCACCCAGAAGGATATCGACGCTGTGGCGGATCCGGTGCTGTCAGCGGAGGTGTTTAAGCTCAGTGACGCGGTGCTGCGGGGAGACTATGACCGGGGAGCCGCCATTTTGGGGGACTTGCTGAAGATGCAGACAGAGCCGATCATGATTCTGGCGGCGCTGGGCAGCCAGCTGCGGCGGATCTATACGGCCCGCATGGCCATTGACAGCGGTAAGGATAAATACTGGCTGATGGAGCTTTGGGAGATGAAAAGCGACTATCCGGCAAAGCTGCTGCTGACGGCTGCCCGTCAGACAACAGCGGATTGGTGCGCCGATGCGGTGACCATGTGCCAGACGCTGGACCGCCGCATGAAAAGCGAGAAGGGAATCGACGCGGCGGGCGAGCTGAAGCTGCTGCTGGTGCGGTTGGGAGCGCGGAGGAAATGAGAAAGATCAAAGAAGTGATCGTGGTGGAGGGACGCTACGATAAAAACACCATCGCGCAGGTGGTGGACGCCCATGTGGTCACACTGGAAGGCTTTGCTGTGTTTCACGATCAGGAAAAGCTGGCGTTTCTGCGGCGGCTGGCAGGGGAACGGGGACTGATCCTTTTGACGGACAGCGACGGCGCGGGCTTCGTGATCCGCAATTACCTCAAAGGGGCGCTGCCCAAGGAACAGGTCAAACAGGCGTATATTCCGGACGTTCAGGGCAAGGAGCGGCGCAAGCGCCGCCCCGGCAGGGAAGGAAAGCTGGGCGTGGAAGGGATGCGTCCGCAGGTGCTGCTGTCCGCTTTGGAACGGGCGGGCGCAACCTTTTTGGATGAGGAGGATGCCGCTCCGCCGAAGATGCGGGAGCCCATCACCAAGGCAGATCTCTATGCGCTGGGGCTGACCGGAGGACCGGACAGCGCCGCGCGGCGAAGAGCGCTGATGAAACGTCTGAATCTGCCGGAGCACCTGACTGCCAACGGATTGCTGGAGGCGCTGAATCTGCTCTATGACAGAGAAACCTTGCAGCAAGCTGCGCAGGAGGCCGACCTGTAAAGAGACAAAAAGAGAGACCGCCGGGAAGGCGGTCTCTTTTTGGAGAAATGATGTTGCTCAGTCCTTTTGCTGCTTGCGCCAAGCGTCCAGAATGACACAGAACACCAGAGAGAGGTAGGTTTCCTCTTCTGCGGCAGAGCGGGAGGTCAGCGCTACGGGGATTTTTGCGCCCACTACCGCGCCGCAGGTGGTGGCATGGGCATGGATCAGCCAGCTTTTCACCAATGTATTGGCAGTAGAAAGATCCGGAGCGATGATGCCGTCAAACCCGCCGCCGGAATAGGGGCAGTCATAGTTTTTCAGCCGGGCGGCTTCTTTGCTGAGGATCAGGTCGTAGGCGATCGGCCCCCACAGCTCGCAGTCGGCAAAGGGCTTGCGGGACTGCTCGGCCACCAGAGTCTGGGCCTCTACGGTATCCTGCATATGGAAGGTGACTTTTTCCACCAGAGACAGAAGCGCCAGCTTGGGATTTTCATACCCGAAGGCCTTCAATGCGTCTGCCGTGTTGCGGATGATCTCCTTTTTCTGGTTCAGATCCGGTTTGATGATCACGGTCATATCAGACAGCGCCAGCAGCTTGGGATACTCCGGCAGTGACACCAGCGATACGTGGGTCATAAGCCGGTTGGTCCGCAGACCGTTGGCTTTGTCCAGCAGATTCATCAGGAAGCGGCGGGTGCTGATGTTGCCGCGCATAAGAATGTCGCCCTCGCCGGCGTGGATCACATCAATGGCAGCCTGTGCCACGTCATGACCGGGCCGGGTTTCCACCATGGTATAAGGCTCTTTTTCCAATCCCAGCTTTTCCAGCATGGTGAGCGTGCGGGCGCGGTCACCCACCAGTACCGGCTGCACAAAGCCGGCCTCCTGCGCTTTGAAAAGGCCCTTGAGCATATTTTCACCGTCAGAACCGGTCAGAACGACCCGCATGGGACGGTCCAGTTTGGGCATCAGGCTCAGGATGTTATCAAAGTTTTTCAGTTCCATCACGTTTTTCTTCCTTTCTCTGTCTGCCGGCACAGCATGATCTGCTGACCTTGATACCTGATTTCATATTATAAAATTTTTTGGCGAAATTTGCAAGTTCGTTTCGAAAAAATTACGGAAAATTTTCGCAATAAAAGAAAAACAGGAAAAAGGCTTTGGGGCGGCATCAGGAAAAACACAGTTTCTGCAAAGTTCGACAAACTTTTCGTGTTTGAGGGGCTACAATAAGCCGGAAGATATGAAGTTTGGAGGGAGCAGCTTGAAAAAGACTCTGGCTGGGACTGCATGGTGCAAGGACTGTCAGATCCATTATTATCTTCTGACAGACCGGCTGGATCATGATTTGGAAAGTTACGGCGTGCTGGTGGAGTATCTGGGAGAGACGGCAGTGTGCTCAGGGATCGCTCCGCGATGCAGGCAGATCATGGAACTCTTGGAATTGCTTCAGCGGGGGGCGGTCACGCCGGTCACGCTTGGAGACGTGGTGGAGGACTGGCTTTTATCCGACGCCTGATTTCCGGAAACCGCAGGCCGCTTTGAGGGGCATCCAATAGAAAAGGCAGTCGTAGACTGCCTTTTTCTTCAGCCCTGACGGGTTCCCTGTGTTTCCTGTGTCGGAGCTCGGACCGATCCGGCCTGCCGTGACGCACGTGACGTATCAGATGGAAGGGGCCTCCTTTTCTGGTCGGGCTGCCGCGCAGAGGTGCAGCTTTGACCCGTGAAGCGCGGCCCCTTCCTCTTTTTTTCCTGTTTTCCGGATTCCTATGGCGGTTCTGTATACGCAAATGAGCTAGATCCCCAATATGTAAAACCCGGGATATTGTTTGGCTGTGTTCAGCCATGCAGCCAGTTTTTCATAATCTGTCGGTCTCTTTTTCAGAATCTTTGCAATGATGGCGTCAATGAGGTCGGAGCGATAATAATTGATTCCATACGGGTCTATGGCGCCAGTCTCTAAATTGCTGTAGATACCGCAGTCAAAGATACAACCATATTCTTTGAAAAACGCACTGACATCCTCCCCGCTGATGTAGAGGGAGTCACAGCACCAGTGCTTGATCCTGTCTACTGCTACCATTCTTTCTATTTCGGTTTTTGGCGGCATTCTGCAAAATTGTATTTCCAAAAAATCCGAGCCGCCAAAATTCTTTCGCTCCTCCTGAGAGGAAAAGGAATGGAACAACAAACGATCACCTCCACAAATGGAACTTTTGATGCAGTATTATATCATGGCTTTCTGCTTCCATCAATGCATGGTGAAATGAACGAAGCGGCTCTTCTCCAGCCCAAAGTGTAGAAAGGGAAGGGCAGTTTCCTTTTATCCTTTGGACTGATTGAGCCAATAAACAATTTTCGTACATTGCCTTGACGAGAGAGGCGCTCTTTATACATAACCAGCCTGATAAACTGGGATTGACATTCATTACGATTCTCTGCTTCTTCTCCAAAGCGTAACCCACCCAAAGATACATCCGCCTGTGGCAAGAGCAAAAATCCATAATGAAACGAATGCACTCAACAGGGACAGTGCGGTTATCAGGGAAAGAAAAATCTTAACAGCAGTTGTTTTCTTCATAAAGAATCCTCCAAATTAGAATTTATCGTTTGGTTTTATTCTACAATATTTTTGCCCGTTCATCAAGGTATGGTTACTTTGACAGCGCTGAAGTCAATCAGCCCGAATGTAAAAAGGACAGGGCGGAAACAGATTGACGAATCAGGGCAGTAAGATGTATAATAACATGATTTACTATGTATACGGAACACGGAGGGACCATTTATGTGGATCGCGGACAAGTGGCAGGATTATGAGCTGCTGGATTGCGGCGGGGGAGAAAAGCTGGAACGCTGGGACAGGCAGTTTCTGGTGCGGCCAGATCCTCAGGCCATTTGGGAAACGCCCCATCACAATCCTGCATGGAAGCGGGTGGGTGCCCGTTATCTCCGCAGCCAGACCGGCGGCGGACACTGGGAGAAAAAGGCCCTTCCGGAAAGCTGGAAGGTCCGCTACGGGGAGTTGACCTTTCAGGTCAAGCCCATGAATTTCAAGCATACGGGACTTTTTCCGGAGCAGGCTGTCAACTGGGATTTTGTCATGGATAAGATCCGGAACGCCGGCAGGCCCATCCGGGTTTTGAATCTGTTTGCATACACCGGCGGCGCCACGGTGGCTTGCGCCAAAGCGGGTGCCAGTGTGTGCCATGTGGATGCGGCCAAGGGAATGGTGGCATGGGCCAGAGAGAACGCAAAGCTCTCCGGTTTATCTGATGCGCCGATCCGCTGGATCATTGACGACTGCGCCAAGTTCGTGGAACGGGAGATCCGGCGGGGAAAGACGTATGACGCCATCATCATGGACCCACCCAGCTATGGCCGCGGGCCGGGGGGCGAGGTATGGAAGCTGGAGGAGAACCTCTATCCGTTTGTGAAGCTGTGTGCCGGCGTGCTGTCGGACAAGCCGCTGTTCGTGCTCATCAATTCCTATACCACCGGTCTGGCGCCCTCGGTGCTGGGATATCTTCTCAACATTCTGGTGGCATCCAAATACGGCGGAAAATGTGTCTGGGACGAATTGGGCCTTCCGGTCACGGAAACGGGACTGGCGCTGCCCTGCGGCGCCACCGGCCGCTGGTTCAGTGAGTGAGGAGCATTCCCGTTCCGGATGCCGCGGCGCGGCTTCCTGTGAATAAAATCTGATGGATGAAGTGAGAAAAACAATGTCAACGATGATCGAAACCAGAGATCTCCGGTTTGCCTATCCGGCGGAGGAGCAGGAACAGCCGGTCTATGCCTTGAAGGGTGTGGATCTGCGCATCGAAAAGGGCAGCTTTGTGGTGGTGCTGGGGCACAACGGCTCCGGAAAATCCACGCTTGCCAAGACGATGAATGCCGTGCTTCTGCCTGCCGGCGGCAAGGTATATGTGGAAGGGCTGGACACCTTGGATGAACGTCTGCTGCTGGAGATCCGCCAGCGGGTGGGGATGGTGTTCCAGAATCCGGACAACCAGATCGTAGCCAATGTGGTAGAGGAGGATGTGGCCTTTGCTCCGGAAAATCTGGGGGTGCCCACAGAGGAGATCCGCCGGCGGGTGGATGAGGCGTTGAAGGCCGTTGGCATGAGCGGATTTGTGACCCATGCCCCACATCTTTTATCCGGCGGCCAGAAGCAGCGCATTGCCATTGCCGGCGTCATCGCCATGGAGCCGGCTTGCGTGGTGCTGGATGAGGCCACCGCGATGCTGGACCCTGTGGGACGGCAGGAGGTCCTTTCTACGATTCATCGCCTCAATCGGGAAAAGGGGATCACAGTGGTCCTCATTACCCATCACATGAACGAAGCGGAGGAAGCGGATCGGGTCATTGTGATGGACGCGGGTCAGGTGGCGATGGACGGCACGCCCCAAGAGGTATTTTCCTGCGTGGACCGGCTGTGCTCCATGGGACTGACGGTTCCGGACACGGTGGATCTGCTGGACCGCCTGCAAAAAGACGGGGTGCAGGTCCCGCTGGACGCCATCACGGTGGAGGCTTGCGCCGACGCCATTGCAGCGGCTTTTTCTGCCGCCCCTGAAAACTGACTGGAAGGAAGACGCAATTTGGAACCGATTTTACAGATCAAACATCTGACTCATACTTACGGCATCGGAACGCCCTTTCAGCGCAGTGCGGTGGAGGATATGAGCTTCGATGTGCAGCAGGGAGAATTTCTGGGCATCATCGGCCACACAGGCTCCGGAAAATCCACACTGATCCAGCACCTCAACGGTCTGCTCAAGCCGACGGAGGGGCAGATCCTTCTGGGAGGCAGGGATATTTGGGCCGATCCCAAAAAGATCCGGGACGTCCGCTTCCGGGTGGGGCTGGTATTTCAGTATCCGGAATATCAGCTTTTTGAGGAAACGGTCTACAAGGACATTGCCTTCGGCCCTTCCAATCAGGGGAAAACAGGAGAGGCGCTGGACCGCTGCGTGCGGGAGTCTGCCCGTCTGGTGGGCATTCGGGACGATCAGTTGGAGAAATCCCCGTTTGAGCTGTCCGGCGGTCAAAAGCGGCGGGTGGCGCTGGCAGGCGTCATGGCAATGGAGCCGGATGTGCTGATTCTGGACGAGCCGACGGCAGGACTGGATCCGGCGGGGCGGGAAAACCTGATGGCGAATATTCAGGAGTATCACCGCAATCATCAAAAGACCATCATTCTGGTCAGCCACAGTATGGATGAGATCGCACGGAACGTGGACCGGATTCTGGTGCTCAAGGGCGCGCATATCCTCATGAGCGGCACTCCGGCGGAGGTCTTTGCCCGCGGGGAGGAACTGCTGGAAGCCGGTCTGGACGTGCCGCAGGTGACCCGTGTGGCCATGGCGCTGAAAGCGCGTGGGCTGGAGATTGATCCGGCGGTCTATACAGTCGAGGCGTTGGAGCGGGAGCTGTTGGCGCTGCGGAAAGGCGGTGCGGCATGCTGAAGGATATTACGCTGGGCCAGTATTTTCCGGGAAATACCGTGGCGCACAAGCTGGATCCCCGCACCAAAATCCTGCTGGTGGTGCTCTACATCGTGGCGCTGTTCACAGCAAAGAGCCTGCTGACCTATGGGATCATGGCGCTGTGTCTGGCAGTCTGTGTCCGGATCTCCAGAGTGGGGATTCGCCAGCTGGTGCGGGGACTCAAGCCGGTGCTGTTCATTATCATTTTTACCGGCGTCCTGAACCTGCTTTTCACCCCCGGTGAAACGGAGCTTTTTTCATGGGGCTTTCTCCATGTGACTGGAGAGGGATTGCGCAACGCCGTTTTCATGGTGCTGCGGATCATGCTGCTGATTATGGGGACCTTTCTCATGACCTATACCACCAGCCCCATCAGCCTGACGGACGGTCTGGAACGGCTGCTGAACGGGCTGAAGCGTTTTCATGTGCCGGTTCATGAGTTGGCGATGATGATGTCGATTGCCCTGCGGTTCATTCCGACGCTCATTGAGGAAACCGATAAGATCATGTCCGCGCAGAAAGCACGGGGCGCGGACTTTGAAAGCGGAAATCTGATTCAAAAGGCAAAAGCGCTGATCCCGATTCTGGTGCCCCTGTTTATCAGCGCGTTCCGTCGGGCCGACGAGCTGGCTACGGCTATGGAGTGCCGCTGCTATCACGGCGGTGAGGGCAGGACGAAGCTCCATGTGCTGCGCTATGAGAGCAGAGACTACGTGGCGCTGACCATCGGCGTGCTGGTGGTGGCGGCAGTGGCTGTGCTGCGGCGTCTGGGGCTGTAAAGGGGCGGCTTGCGCCGAAAGATCATGTAAGGAGGCTGCCGCGATGAAAAAGAACTGGATGCAGATGCTGTCTTTGCTGATGAGCGCTGTGCTGCTGGTACTGCTGATCCGGCAGAGCCGGGCGGTGACAGACCTCCGGCGTTCCCTGCAGAATATTGAGGATCAGTTCTATCATCTGAGAATTGGGATGCAGGGGATCTCCGGCGATGTGACTCAGGCTGTGGAGGAAGCAGCCGGCCCCGTTCAGGATTGGGAGGTCCATCCCAGCGGGATCGATCAGGAGCAAAAGCGGCTTCTGGCTGATGTGGTCCTGAAGCTGAAGAACTGGCAGGAGGATACGGCGGTCCATCTGGAAACGGTGGTCGGGCCGGACAAGCAGGTTACAGCCATGCAGGTGGACGATCTGGGCACTTGCAGCGGTACGATGTTGTTCCCCGTCAACGGGCATTGCGAGGTGCGGCTGGCCGCGGTGATTACCGGCGGCGGAGAGAGCCGGCGGGTGAATCTGCGCCGCTGGACGGATATCTCCACGCTGCTGCCCTTGCAGATCTCCGGCAGCGGTGGGAGCAGGCCTGTCCATCGGGAGGGCGCTCTGTTTCTGTCTTCTCAGTTTGACGTGGTTTTGAGAAATGAGAGCGGCACGGAGGTTTTGGACCCGATGTTCCGGATCTATCGCAACGGCGCCTTGGTGCAGGAGGTGGAGGCGGAACGCTCGAAGTCTGCACATTCTGAGAGGGGCGATCTGATTTTTGTTTCGGCGCTGCCGGAGCAGACGCTGCAGCTGGAGTGTGAGCCGGGGAGCCGGATCGAGGTCCGGTTTTTCTGCACGGATGGATACGGTCTGGGCTATGATTTTCCGTATCTGGATTGGACCATCTCAGAGGATGGCGAGAGCATCGAATTCAACGAATTGCGGTCCGCTCCGGAGCTGACTTGGCCGGAATAAAGGAGTTTTTTCCATGCGCAACATTGCTTTGAAACTGATGTACAACGGCACCGCCTATCACGGCTGGCAGGTGCAGAAAAACGCGGTCACGATCTGTGAGACGCTGCAAAAGGCGCTGGAGAAGATCACCGGCGCTCCGGTGCATCTGACCGGCTGCGGCCGGACCGACGCCGGCGTTCACGCCGAGCAGTATATTGCCAATTTCCGCACGGAGAGCCGCATCCCTGTGGAGCGTCTGCCCTTCGCGGTCAACACCCACACGCCGGAGGACATCATGGTAAAAGAGGCACTGGAGGTGGATGAGGCCTTCAATGCCATCGGGTCCTGCGTCAAAAAGGAGTATACCTACCGCATTTATAATTCCCGGTTCAAAAATCCCTTCTATGTCAATCGGGCGTATTTTTATCCCAAGCGGTTGGACGAGGAGTTTTTGAACCGGGCTGCCCGTATGTTTGTGGGGACGCATGATTTCAAAGCGGTCCGCTCTGTTGGGACGGAGACGAAGTCCACAGTTCGCACCATCTATTGGTGCGATGTGACAAGAAACGGCGATCTGCTGGAGCTGAAGGTCTGCGCCAACGGCTTTTTGTATAATATGGTGCGTGCCATCACGGGGACGGTGCTGTATGCGGCGGAGGGGAAATTTGCGCCGGAGGATATTCCCGCCATTCTGGAAAGCGGCGACCGCCGTCTGGCAGGGCCGACTGTGCCCCCCGGCGGCTTGTATCTGACAAGACTTTGGTATGAGGATGAGCGACTCAATGGGTGAGAGAACAAATAAGATCTGGCAGGATGACGATGGGGAAAAGGCGCCCGCGTCCGGAAAAAAGAGACGGGGCCTGAAGCGGTTTGCAATCTTTTTCCTGACGCTGGCCGTTGTTCTGGGTGTGGTGCTGCTGGCTGCATGGCGGGACGGCACCGGATTTGACATTCTGCGCCGCTATTGGAATTACGGCTCCGGGGAAACGTCCGGCGGCTCGGCGGCCTATCAGTACGATCCGTCGCCCCGCAACCGGTTTGCCCTGCTGGGGGATTCCCTGACGGTGTTGTCAGACACCCGGCTTTCCCTGTTGAGTCCGGACGGAGAGGAGATCTGGTCTGCTGCCGTCAATATGACTGCGCCTGCCCTGTCCAGCGGCGGCGGAAGGGCGGTGGCTTATGATGTGGGCGGTACGGAGCTTTATGTGCTGGACCAAACGGGGGAATTGCTGCACCTGACCGCTGCGGAGGAGGAGCCGTTTATTGCCGCTGCGCTGAATCAAAACGGCTGGCTGGCCGTGACCACGGAATGCAAAGGCGCAAAGGGGCTTGTTCGGGTTTATGACGACCAGCAGCGGCAGGTGATGCAGTTCACTTCTACCAGCCGGTTTGTTCTGGACGCCTGTGTGACCGATGACAATACCCGTCTGGCAGCGGTGACACTGGGACAAAAGGACAGCGTCTTTCTCAGCAACGTTCTGCTCTATGACCTGACGAAGCCGGGGGATGCGGAGCTTTCAGCCAGCTACGAGATTCGGGACGGTCTGGTGGCGGCGATCACCCAGCAGGAGAGTCAACTGGTGACCGTGTCGGATACCTGCCTGACCTACGCGGACACAAAGGGCACGGTCAGCGGAAGCTATGATTACCATGGACTGTATCTGCGGGGATATGCGCTGGGAGGCGAGGACTTTACGGCGCTGCTGCTGAACCGTTATGAATCCGGCAGCGTCGGAAAGCTGGTGACGGTTGACCAGACGGGAACAGAACGGGCGTCATTGGACGTCAATCGGGAGGTGCTGGATATCTCCGCTGCTGGACGGTATCTGGGCGTGCTGTATACGGACAGTCTGGTCATTTACAATCAGGACCTGCAGGTCTATGCCTCTTTGAACGGCACGGACTTCGCAACCGGCGTGCTTCTGCGGCCGGATGGGTCGGCGCTGCTGCTGGCATCGGAGAAAGCCGGACTGTTTTTGCCGTGATCTCCAGAAATTACAGGGAAATTCATAAAACGTTTACATACGGAAAGGTAGGCAATTTTGACAACAGCTGTTATAATAGATGCGATCGTCGTGGCAGTCCTGCTGATTTTTGTCATTCGCGGTGCCAGACAGGGGTTGATCCGGGCTTTGGCCGGATTGGTCATGGTGGTGGTCGCTTTGGTGGGCGCCGGTATGATCGCTGCCACCTTTGCGGGTCCTGCCGCCAGACTTGCTGCTCCCGTGATTCAAAAACAGATCACAGAGCGGGTGGAACAGGCCGCCGCGGCGCACCGGCCGGAAGCACCGAACGAAGAGGAGAGCGGGATCGAAGAACTGCTTTCCCTGCTGGGACTGGACCGGACAGTCCGGGAGGATTTGGCGGAGGACGCCAGAGAGCGGGTGCAGGAGACCGGTATTTCCATCATTTCTGCGGTGGTGGAGAGTCTGGTGGGTTCCATAGCCTACGGCGTGGTGTTCCTTGCGGCATTTCTGGCGCTGCTGGTGCTTTTGCATATTTTGACGGGCGCCATGGATCTGGTGATGAAGCTGCCTCTGCTGCACGGACTCAATACGCTGGGAGGCGGTGCGCTGGGATTGATCGAGGGAACGCTGGTGCTGTTTCTGGCAGTCTGGGCGGCCCGGCATCTGGGCGTCTCCTTTGAACCGGAGGCTTTGGCAGCAGCCCATATTTTGCAGATCTTTACGAC
>JAPFEH010000043.1 GCA_026169195.1 Dysosmobacter sp.
CTGCTGTACCTCCAGAAATTCGAATCTCTGGAACACTTCAAACTGGAACTGGTGGATTATCTGGACTACTACAACAACCGCCGCATAAAGGCAAAGCTAAAGGGCTTGCCGCCTGCAATTCACAGACAACAAGCCCTTTCAGCCGCTTAAACAATTTCCACTTTTAATATTGTCTAACTTTTTGGGGTCACTTCAAAGGCCTCTCCCGCTTTGCGCGTTTATCACTGATGCTCGCCGCATTCTCCGGCGTGCTGATGTTCGTGGCAGATGGAGCCGGTGGAAATCAGCTCACCGCGGAGATACTGCTCCACAGCGGCTGCGGCGTCTCCCTGAACCCCTACGATGACTTCGACGCCCCGCTCATTGAAGATGTCCACGGCGCCGCCGCCCATACCGCCGGAAATAATCACCTGCGCGCCGTGATCCGCCAGAAAATTGGGCAGGAATCCCGGACGGTGGCCCGGATTGGGCACAGAAGTCTGAGCGGTGATGGCACCGTCGGCAGTATCGAAAAAGATGAAGTTTTCACAATGGCCGAAATGGCCGGCAACGGTGTTGCCCATGGCTGCAACTGCAATTTTCATAATCAAGATCTCCTTTGATAGTTTATCAGTGTTCCAGCAGGCTGCTGGCAGCTTCAAAAATGGTTTTCAGTGCATCCCGTGCGGGACAGTCGATCTCTGCCAGACTCTGTCCGGTGTTGATGGCAAGCGCCGCGTGTTTGTCGTAGGGGATGACACCCAGAAAAGGGATCTCCGCCGTTTGGCAGAAGTCCTGAATGGCCTGCGTGTTGTCGGGGCTGACGTCCCACTTGTTGACGCAGACTGCAAGAGGGACCTGAAGGGTCTGCGCCGTTTTCACCAGACGCTCCAAGTCGCTGCGGCCGGAAAGGCTTGGCTCCGCTACCACCAATACCAGATCCATTCCGCTGACGGAGGCGATGACGGGACATCCAATGCCGGGAGACCCGTCGATGATGGCAAGACCGGCATCAGGCGGTGCGTTTTTCAGCATGGCCATTTTTACATCGGTTACCAGCTTTCCGGAATTTCCCCGCCCCATTTTCAGTGTGGCTGTGGAAAAAATACGTCCGTCAGGATTCCGGTACAGCTCCTTTTGTCCCGCTGTGTCCGGCGTGAGACGCACCGCGCCTGCGGGACAAAGGTGGACGCAGACGCTGCAGCCTTCACAGGCATATTCGTTGACGCGGCATGTCCCGTTTTTGATCTCCAAAGCGTCAAACCGGCAGTGATGTGCGCAAAGGCCGCAGCCGGTACACCGTTCCGGATCGATGACGACTTTTTCTCCACCGAAAAAAGCGGAGACTTCCGGTGAAACAGACTGCCGTGTGACCAGATGGAGATTGGGGGCGTCCACATCGCAGTCTGCTGCCGCGCGGGCCTGCGCAAATTGGAGAAAGGCTGCTGCCGTGGTGGTTTTTCCGGTGCCGCCCTTTCCGCTGAGGATCAGTAAGCGTTTCATGCCATCCCTCCGATTTGCTCCAAAAGTCCGGAGAACAGAGGACGGATCTCCGGCATGGTTTCAAAAATCAACTCCCCTCGGGCTGTGGCGGCGGCAATGTGTGGATCATAGGGGATACGGGCCAGAACCGGCAGACCCTGTTCCTGACAAAAGTGCTCCAAGGGAGCGTAAGGGGTCTCCTGCTTATTGACCACCACCCCGCATGGCTTGCCCAGAAGGGTCGCCAGCTGGTGGATCATTTTGAAATTGTGGAAACCGAATGATGTCGGCTCTGCTACAAGAAGGCAGAAGTCTGCCGTCATTACGCTTTCCATCACGGAGCAGGCGCTCCCCGGGGGACAGTCGATGACGGTTGGCCCCTCAGCCAGTTTCAGCGCTTCCCGGATCACCGGTACGCCGGAGGCCTCACCGGGGTTCAAGACACCGGTGACCACCCGCAGGCCGTCCCGCTGCCCGATTTCCAAATGACCAATGGGCCTGAGTGTCTCCGTGACGGCGCCTTCCGGACATACCAGCGAACAGCCGCCGCAGCTGTGGCATACCTCGGAAAACACCATGGGCTTTTCTTTGATATAGATGAGCGCGTGAAACCGGCAGAATTGCACGCAGGCTTTGCAGCCGGTGCATTTGGCACTGTCAAATTCCGGCAGCGGCGTGTGCACGGGGATCTGCTCCGGAGCCTGCGGGTGCAGGAAAAGACGGCCGTTGGGTTCTTCCACATCGCAGTCGATGTAGGTTCCGCGGCCTGCCGCCGCCGCAAGATTCACCGCCACCAGTGTTTTCCCGGCACCGCCTTTTCCGCTGAGACAAGCCAGCTTCATGAGATCCCGTGGAAGCCGTCATGGAACTGCGTCAGCTCCGACAGCTCTCCCGCCTCCAAAGCAGACAGATCCTCCGCGGCGGTTTGATGGACTGATTTGTAAATCTTCATGCCTGCGGCATGAAACACATCGGCAGCGTTTTGCCCGCAGCGAACGGTGATGAGGGCGGTCACACCGCTGTCCACCAGAAACTGAGCGGCTTGGATTCCGGCGCCGCCCTGTGCCTGCGCTGCCGGATTTTCCACAATGGTGTCAATTCCGTTTTCCCGGAACAAAAACCATGGGGCGCGAGCCAGCACGATGCACACATCCTGCCGGTTTTCGTCCAATGGGATCGCAATTTTCATCACACATTCCTCCTGCATCAAGTGTTTCATAGGATCTCGCCGGTGCTTTCGGCATCCGCCGCAGCCGCAGAAGTCCTCTGTTCCGTCGCAGAGCTGATAATCTCCGCCCTCAATGCGCAGCGGCAGGCCTTCCACAAGTGCCTCTGCGATTTTTTTTCGGGCAGAATTGTAAATCAGCTGGGCGGTGGTACGGGCAACCTGCATATAGCTGCTGCATGCCTCCTGAGAAAACCCCTGATGATCGATCAGCCGAATCGCTTCGTATTCATCCACAGTCAAAATGACAGCGGTGCGGCGGGTACCGGCACCAACGGGACGGAATTCCCGTGTGCGGGGCATTTGGCAGACCTTTCGGCATTTTCGGGGCCTTGGCATACGGTTTGCCTCCTTTTGGACATTTTCAATCAGCTGTTATGTTCAGTATAGTCTTATTATTGGCATATGTCAAGAATTATATTTGACATATGCCAATAATTTTCGCTTGGAGGCGGATGATATGTTATGAGATGCCCAACGATATCAGGCTGGCAGGCGTATGGACGTGATTGCAGAAAACCACGTTTGCAATGTTAGGAATAAAGCTGGGGGAGTAGAAAATGGACCGGTTCTGTGCTGCAGAATGAAAAAAGCCCGACACCTGCCGTTTCGCAGGTATCGGGCTTTCGCGATTCGAAAACACACATGGATTTTTGGCACATGTGGCGTAAGTCTGGCGTAAATCCGCTTTTCTCTACGCTGAAACCCAGCCGTTTCAAGGGCTTGCGGTATTTATCAATACATACCGCCCCTCATGACCCGCAAAAACAGGGGTTTCCACGCTACTCTGTGTAACTGTACATATCCCTGTATTTGCAAGCGGTTCGGGGGTTTCCTCTGAAATCCCGTATTTTCAAAATCCGCCTAAATCTACGCAAGTCTGCATAACTTTCGGCGCAAATGGTGTAGAAATTGCTGTACGTCCAGCCACTTGGTATATATGCATTTTTCCGGGCAAAGTCAAAGGTTTGCCACTGCCTGGTCGAAGGC
>JAPFEH010000090.1 GCA_026169195.1 Dysosmobacter sp.
CCGCCGCCGATGACGATGACGCTGGTGTCCGCAGCCGCCTTGGCAGGCGCCGCAGGAGCGGCGGCGGGAGCCGGAGCGGCAGCAGCCGCAGCGGGAGCCGCGCCCCCGATCTGTTCGCCGGGCTGGCCGATCCATGCCAGCGTGCCCTTCACGGGCACATCCTCGCCCTCCTGCGCCACGATCTTCAGCATGGTGCCTTCCACTTCGCTGGCAACTTCGTTGGTCAGCTTATCGGTGGTGATCTCCACGACCACATCGCCGACCTTGATTGCATCACCCTCCTGCTTGACCCACTTGGAGACGGTACCCTCCTCCATGGTCAGGCCCAGCTGGGGCATTTTCAGTTCATAAGCCATTGGTATGTTCCTCCCCTTACAGCAGAATGCTCATGGGGTTCTGCAGCATATCCCGCAGATCCATTTCAAACTTCGCCACCACAGCGCCGTCCAGCAGACGGTGATCCAGTGTGACAGACAACCGCATGACCTGCTTTTTGATCAGGTTGCCCTCATCGTCCAGATCCAGCTCATTCTCGGTGGCGCACACGCCAATGATGGCAGCATCCGGCTGGTTGATGATGGGAGTGAAGGTCTCGATGCCGAACATCCCCAGATTGGTCACGGTAATGGTGGAGCCCTTGTACTCCTCAGGCAGCAGCTTGTTCTCCTTGGCACGGGTCGCCAGATCCTTGGCGGTATCCGCCAGTTCCTCCAGACCCATCTTGTCAGCGTCACGGATCACGGGCGTGATCAATCCGGCATCCAGTGCCACTGCCATGCCGATGTTCACATGCGCACGCTGGATGATGCGGTTGCCGTCAAAGCTCACCCGCATCTCAGGATGATTCTTCAGGCACTTGGCGGTGGCCTTCAAAATCAGATCGTTCACGGAATACTTCCGGCCGGTTTCAGCCAGCAGCATCTTGCGGAACTTCATCAGCTCCGTGACGTCCACCTTGATGTTCTGCGTCACACAGGGGATCTCTGTATGAGAGGCCAGCATCCGCTCGGCAACCACCTTGCGCATACCGGTCAGCTTCACCACGGTGTCGCCTTCCATCAGGTCAAGTCCAGCTTCCTTGGCAGCGGGCTTGGCGGTAGGCGCAGCGGCAGCAGGTGCGGCAGCGGGTGCTGCGGGAGCATTCTTCTGCGCCTCAGCGGCAGCCAAAATATCCGCCTGACGGATCCGGCCGGAGGTTCCGGTGCCCACGATGCTGCTGTAATCCACGCCCAGCTTGGCCGCGGTTTTGCGGGCCAGCGGGGAAATGCGGATGCGGGCGCCGTTTGCAGCGGCCACAGGCGCAGGCGCGGCAGCTGCGGGAGCCGCTGCGGGAGCAGCCTCCGCCGCGGGAGCAGCAGGCGCGGCGGCAGGCGCGTCACCGCCGACCGCTTCACCGGGCTGGCCGATATAAGCCAGCAGGCCCTTTACGGGGATGTCCTCCCCCTCCTGCGCCACGATCTTCAGCAGGACGCCGTCAAATTCGCTGGCCACCTCGTTGGTCAGCTTATCGGTGGTGATCTCCACGATCACATCACCGGTCTTCACCTCATCGCCTTCATGCTTGATCCACTGGGAAACGGTTCCCTCCTCCATGGTCAGGCCCAGCTGAGGCATCAATACTTCATGTGCCATGTTGATCTCCTCCTCACTTGTTCAGGACGCGCTTGACGGCCTTGACGATGTCGTCGGGATGGGGGAAGTTCTGATCTTCCAGCACAGGGCTGAAGGGAGAGACAATGTTCAAGCCGCACACACGCTCCACGGGCGCATCCAGCTCGTCAAACAGTTCCTCAGCGATCTGCGCGGAGATCTCGCCGGCATAGCTGCCGCGCTTGACTTCCTCAGAAACAATGATGACGTTATGGGTCTTGGAAACAGAAGCCTTGATGGCATCCCAGTCAATGGGAACCAGCGTCCGCAGATCCAGAACCTCCACATCGATCCCCTCGGCGGCCAGCTTTTCCGCAGCCTCCATGGAGAAGTTGACCTCGCGGCTCCAGGTAATGATGGTCAGGTCCTTGCCTTCCCGCTTTACATTGGCCTTGCCGATGGGAACCAGATAATCCTCATCCTCGGGAATTTCTTCCTTCTTGGCGTACAGCAGCTTGTGCTCAAAGACCACCACGGGATCGGGGTCCCGCATTGCAGACTTGATCAGACCCTTGGCATCCGCCGCGGAGCAGGGCGCCACGACCTTCAGACCGGGGAAGTGGCACACCATGCCCTCCAGAGACTGGGAGTGCTGGCCGGCGTTGCGGCGGCCGGAGCCCATGGGCATCCGCAGCACCATGGGAATGGAGCACTGACCGCCGGACATATACTTCAGCTTCGCAGCCTGATTGAAGATGGGGTCCGCGCAGACGGTGATGAAGTCATCGTACATCAGCTCCACGCAGGGGTGCATCCCGCGCATGGCTGCACCCACGGCCATGCCGCAGAAGCCCTCTTCGGAAATCGGGGTATCAATGACCCGGTCGGGGCCGAATTCATCCAGAAAGCCGGTGGTAACAGCGAACACGTTGCCCATGACGGCCATATCCTCGCCCATGATGAACATTTTGTCATCCCGGCGCATCTCTTCCAGCAGGCCCTCACGAATGGCCTTGCTCACAGTGATCTTCTTGCTCATCTTGCCACACACCTTTCGTTATCGGCAGTATACATATCATCGGTGACCTCGGAGGGATCGGGATAGGGAGACTCGTCGGCAAACTTGACAGCCTCGTCCATCTCTGCCTGAGCTGCCTGCTTGATGGCCTCCAGCTCCTCTTCCTTCACGCCCATATCCATCAGTCTCTTGCCAAGCTTTTCAATGCCGTCATTGGCCAGAGCGTTCTCCATGTATTCTGCAGGACGATAGACAGCAGGGTCGCCGCAGTAATGGCCCTGATAGCGGTAGACCTTCGCCTCTACCACATAGGGGCCCTTGCCGCTGCGGGCATGGTCCATAGCGGTGGTCATCGCCTCGTAGACAGCCACAGGATCCGTGCCGTCCACCACAGCGAAGGGCACATCATAAGCGGCAGCACGGGTCGCCAGATCCGGGGTATTGGTGACCCGGTGGATCTCCGTGGAAACACCATAGCAGTTGTTCTCAATAAACCACACCATGGGCAGCTTCCAAGTGGCAGCCATATTCAAGGATTCATGGAAGGTTCCCTCATTGGTGGAGCTGTCGCCAAAGCAGCCGACCGTGACGGCATCGTCCTTCATGATCTTGGAGGCCAGCGCGGAACCGGCGGAAATCGCCTGACCGGCGCCCACAATGCCGTTGGCGCCCAGATGGTTCATCTTCGCCATGTCCGCAATGTGCATGGAACCGCCCTTGCCCTTGCAATAGCCGGTTCTCTTGCCGAACAGCTCGGCCATGGCCAGCTTGGGATCGCCGCCGCGGGCAATGACATGACCGTGGCCGCGATGGGTGGAGGTAAAGTAATCCTGCGGCTGGATGGTGGCGAACGCGCCGGCCTCGGCAGCCTCCTGTCCAATGCTCAGGTGAATGTTACCGGCCAGCATGCCCTTGGTGAAGCATTCAGCCGCGTGCTCCTCAAATGCGCGGATACGAACCATGGTCTGGTAGAAACCCAGCAGCAGGTCCTTGGAGTACTTCTCTTCAGAGTTCTTCTTTTTCGTTGCCAATGTTTTCACGCCTTTCTTAAAATGTATGGCTTTTTCAATGCCGTTGAAAACAACTTATGCCTGTCTGGGGGCAAACAGGGGAACCTCCAGCTCCTCGTCAAACTTCCGGCCCATGACCAGACCCTCGATTTCGGCCAGAATCACGTCCACCGTCAGCAAAACCTTGGTGCCCTCCACCAGATGACCGCCGTGGGCATTCCCATGCCGGTCCGTCAGCGTCATATGGACATGCAGATTGGTCTTTCCCTCGTCATCATGGCAGATGATGCCGGAAGCGTTGGTCAGCTCAATGGGGCCGGTCAGATGAAGCACCTCGCCATAACCGTAACCGGCTTTGGTGGGCAGTTCCACCGGGTTGCAGAAATGGGGATCCTGCAGACTGCCGATCGCGCTGAGGATCACACCGTTGTTGAGCCCATTGCGCTCACAGGCCTCCTGCAATCCCAAAAGGACGTCTGTACCGGGCTTCAGCCGCACCGCGATCACGCGGCCAAGCCTGCCCTGCGCCATTTCCATGTCAAAGTTCATGCCTTACCCATCCTTTCTTTTCTTACACATTATAAAATCTATTTCAAGAGCCTGCGCTCTGAACATCAATCTTTGTCACAGCGTTATCTGCTGCCACGGCTCTGTCAATGCCACTGCCTGTCCGTCCTCCGGAGGCCAGTTGGCCAGATCCTTTTGCAGCAGATACCGCATCCGCATCGTGTCATCCTCGCGGAAGGGAACATGATAGACACAGTACCGTTCCGCTTTCAGCTCTCCCTGAAAAAACTTTGGGTCGTGAAAAGCCCGGAAAAACAAGGGATTCAGGAACATCGCCCGCAAGGGGATCTCCCGTATGGCCGCAAACGATGTGCCCATATAATCCACATCCGCAGTAAACAGCACGTGCTTTTGTCCGAAGGTCAAGAGGTAACACACATGCCGGACTCCCCAGAACTTGCGGTCCAAATGACGGGTCGTAAACGCCCGCACAGTCAGCTGCGGCTCCACACGGAACACCGCCCGGTCTGTCCGGGTGGAAAGATCGACGCAGGGGATCTGCCTTTCTTTCAAAAACAGATCCAGCCGGGACCCCGGCTCGTCTGCTGCCGGCTTGAAAATCCCTTTCACCGGACGGCTTTCCAGATACTGCATGGTCATGGATGGAGAAAAGTGATCCGGATGCGCATGGGTAAACAGCAGATAGTCCACTTTGGAAAACCGGCCCTCTCCCCGCAGCATCTGCTGCCACGTAACATCCGTCAGGTTGCTGAACGGATGTCCCTGCGGACCATAGATCCCATCCAGCAGAATCGTAATTCCGCCATATTCCAGCAGCAGCCCCGCATTGCAGACCAGCGTTGCCCGCAACATTTCCTCCATCACATTTCTTTCACTCCATTTTGAATTCAAAATAATCCATCTTTAGTACGAACGTACCATTTGATATTCAAAAAGTCAATCAAAAAATCTACTGTTCTGAAAAAGTCTACTTTTTCCATAAATGGTAGGACCATTTTTGGTTTTTTCGCCAAGGCTCACATGGTCTTCATCTGATCCAGCCGTTTGGGCATCATGGTGATCTGATCCATCCCCTGACGGATATACCAGTCAATGGTGTCATACACCACTTGAATGTGCTGTTGAATGAAGTCTTCCAATGCCTCCGCATCTTTTGCCAGCAGCAGCTCCAGAATTTTCTTGCTTTCCTTCAAAGACGCCCACAGGTAGTCCATATTGGTGGAAGATGCCGTCCACAGAAAAAAGATGCTGCCGATGCTCCAGTTGGATTCATAAATCCCCAACAGCTTTTCATTGCCTGCCAGCTTCACAAACAATGTGTGGAACCGGCTTTCCAGCTCATAGGCCGCATTGAAATCCTCTGTGGTCTGCAGCGCGTCTGCCACCTCCTGCATCTCCGATACGATCTCCGGAACATAATCCAGATTTTTGATTGCAGGCCGCACGCAGAAGCGCTCGATCATCATGCGGATGTCCACAGTCTCCAGAATGCGGCGGGGCGTAATCTTGGCAACGGTGACGCCACGGTTGGGGATCGCATCCGCCACGCCCTGCGCCACCAGACGGTTGATTGCTGCCACCACCGGCGTGCGGCTGATTCCCAGAGAATCCGAAATCTCCTGTGTTGACAATTTTGCCCCCGGCGGATACGTCCCGTTTTGGATTCGCTTCCGGATCTCCAAAAAGGCGTAATCCTGCAGGGAGGTCTTTTCTCTTTTCATACGTTCCTCCTCTGCCGACGCTCCACAGCCTGCCTGCTGCCAGCCTGCCGACTTCAGCACTTTCTCCATATGTGATTATTATAGCACGCCGTTTTTTATCCAACAAGACATCTCCCGCATTTTACAGTGCCAAAAATAACAGCAAATTTTCGTCATTTTGAATTCATTTTCAATTGATATGTTTACAAAGCGTTCATGCTTTTCCGCTGTATGCTGTTCCGCATCAAGTTTCCAGTAAAATCAAAAGCGGCTCTGCACCGTCTTTGCCATGTGCAGAGCCGTCTCGGGGCGCGTTTCAATTCAGTTTTTCACATGAATGGCCCGCTTTTCCGCATGGAGGGCTGCCTCCCGCAGCGTCTCGGTAACCGTGGGATGAGAGTGGATGGTATTGATGATCTCATCCAGCGTCATCTCCTCGCCGATGGCCAGAGCGCCCTCAGCGATCAGGTCGGTGGCGCGGGGGCCGATGATGTGCATACCCAGAATCTCG
>JAPFEH010000006.1 GCA_026169195.1 Dysosmobacter sp.
GACCATCTTTCACCACAGCCTCTACGACCTTTTGCTTAAACTCTGCTGTGTACCGTTTGTTTGGTATCCCTTTTGGCATAAATAAAGCACCCCATTTGTTATTCAGTATACCATACTGTCTAACAAATGGGGTGCAGTTCATTCATGGTCGGCACCCCACTTTTTTATTGGATTGAGCGGACGGTTAATTGAGAGAGTCTGCCGCCTGTGTGAACAGCTCTGCCACCCGTGCCGCAGTATCCGGATGGAGCCGCAAATCGGGATCTTGTGCCAACAGATCTTCTGCGGCCAGCTGCGCTTCTTTTAAAAGCTGGGTGTCACAGCCGATATCCGCTACTTTCAGCCCCGGCAGTCCATGCTGCCGCTGCCCGAAAAAGTCGCCGGGGCCCCGCAGGCGCAGATCCTCCTCCGCAACCTTGAAGCCATCGGTGGTTTTGGTGAGAACCTTCAGCCGCTGGCGGGTCTCCTTATTTTGATTGTCGGAGATCAGGATACAGTAGGATTGGTGGGAGCCGCGGCCCACCCGGCCCCGCAGCTGGTGGAGCTGGCTCAATCCAAACCGCTCCGCGTTTTCAATCACCATGACGGCAGCATTGGGAACGTCCACGCCCACCTCAATGACAGTCGTGGCAACCAGAATATCCGTTTCGTGTGCAGCAAAGGCGGTCATGACGGCATCCTTTTCGGCAGCCTTCATTTTCCCGTGGACAAATGCCACCCGCAGATCCGGAAAAATCTGAGACTGGAGCATGGCGGCATAGGCGGTCACCGCTTTCCGTTCATCAGCCGGTTCCTCGCTTTCAGAGACCTGCGGACAGACAATATAGGTCTGGCGGCCTTGGGATGCCAGCTTGCGGATAAAATTGTAGACCCGGGGATGATAGCTGCCGGGAACGGAATACGTCTCAACGGGGCGGCGTCCCGGCGGCAGCCGGTCAATGACCGACACCTCCAGATCGCCGTATAGAATCAAAGCCAATGTTCGGGGAATGGGGGTGGCGGACATCACAAGAATATGGGGATGCGCGCCTTTTGCAGCCAGAGCGGCCCTCTGCGCTACCCCGAAGCGGTGCTGCTCGTCTGTTACGACAAGCCCCAGATCGGCATATTCCACGCTGCCGGTGATGAGGGCGTGGGTGCCGATGGCAAAGTCGATCTCACCGGCGGCCAGCTGCGCTGCGATGCTTCTTTTCGTTTTCGCCGGAGAGGAACCGGTCAGCAGGGCGCACCGGATCCCAAGGCGCTCCAGAATGGGGGCAAGACCGTGATAATGCTGACGGGCTAAAATTTCCGTGGGAGCCATCAAGGCTGCCTGCCTGCCGTTTTTCACACAGAAATAGATACAGGCTGCGGCTACCATGGTTTTACCGGAACCCACATCGCCCTGACAGAGACGGTTCATGGGAATGCCGGAGCACATGTCTCGCAGGGCTTCCTCCACGCAGCGCCGCTGGGCGTCTGTCAGTGCAAAGGGAAGGGCATGGTAAAAGACATCCATATCCACAGCCTTGCAGGGTTCCACCTGAACCGTCTCCCGTCGGGACCGCAGGCGCTGCAGGCCGATGGAAAAGAAGAACAGCTCTTCAAAGGCAAGGCGCCGGCGCGCCAGATCCAGCGCATGTTCATCCTCCGGAAAGTGGATGTTTTCATAGGCGAAGCCGATGCGGCACAGATGGTGCGCCTGCCGCACCTCATCCGGCAGCGCGTCCGGCAGGATCGCGGCGCAGGCATCCAGCCCCTGCCGGATGGAGCGGGACAGCACCAGCTGGCTGACGCCGGCAGTCAGAGGATAGATGGGAACGATGCGGCCGGTGAACTCCTTGCGGTTTTCTGGTTCCACAATGGGGGCGGCCATGGTTTTGCGGAGAAGATTGCCCTCCGCCCTGCCGTAAAAAACGTAGGTTTCCCCTTGAATCAATTGATTTTTCAGCCATGTCTGGTTGAAGAAGGTGAGATCCAGCACGCCGGATTCGTCCACCGCGCGGACTTTGACCAGATCCATTCCCTTTCGGATATGGGAAACGGAGGGAGGGGAGGCGATCATAGCGGTGACACAGGCTGTTTCACCGGGAACCAGATCGGCAATGCGCTTGGAGTGCCGGCGGTCATCGTATTTGCGCGGGAACCATGCAATCAGATCCCGCAGGGTTTCGATCCCCAGTTTTTTCAAAGCAGCGGCCCTCTGGGGACCGATGCCCTTGATGGTTTGAATATCGGTAGTCAGGTCAGCCAAAGGAGTCCCGCCTTTCTTGTTCGTTTCCTGTCCGTATGATACCATGCTTTGCACGCGGGCACAAGAAGGGAACCGCAAGGTGCCTGCGCCGGAGCGGATGACGGATGCTGCGGCGATGGAGAAAAAGACGGTCCGCCGGAGAGCTCCGGCGGACCGCGCGGGTGTTACAGCTTGGTGTTGATGTAATCAATGAACCGGTAGGTGACGCCGTTTTCCTCCACCGGATCGCTGGCCGACTCAATGCTCCAGCCCGGCAGCTTATCCAGATTGGGAAAGAAGGTATCGGCTTTTTCCGCGGCGGCATCCACCATGGTCAGAAAGACGCGGCGGCACTTGGGAAGCAGGGCGGTGTAGATGCTGCCGCCGCCGATGACCCACAGCTGATCCTCCGGTGTTCCGGCGGTCAGTTCCAGCGCGGCGGAAAGACTGTCTGCAACTTCGCAGCCCTCCCGGTCGAAATCCACGTTATGGGTGATGACGATGTTCCGCCGCTGGGGCAGCGGTCTGCCGCCGGGAAAGGTGTCCAATGTTTTGCGGCCGAGGATCACGGTGCCGCCGATCGTCAGGGAACGAAACCGCTTCATATCCGTTGGCAGGGAAAACAGCAGCTTTCCCTCACAGCCGATGGCCCAATGCTTATCAACAACAACAATGGCATTCATGTTTTCACCTCAGATCGCAACTGGAATTTTTTCTTCAAAGGGAGCAGGGGTATAGCCTTCTATGCGGAAACTGTCTTTGTTAAAGGCGTAGAAATCAGTCACGGACGGATCCATAAAGAATTGCGGCGCCGGAGACTGCGGTGCAGAGAGCATCTGTTCGATGATGGGCACGTGCCGGTCATAGATGTGGGCATCGGCGATGACGTGGACCAGCTCGCCGGGGATCAGGCCGCTGACCTGCGCGAACATATGGACCAGCACGGCATACTGCACCACGTTCCAGTTGTTGGCAGCCAGCATATCCTGACTCCGCTGGTTTAAGATGGCGTTGAGCACACGGCCGGAAACATTGAACGTCATGGAGTAGGCGCAGGGGTACAGGTGCATTTCGGAAAGATCGGAAAAATTATAGAGATTGGTGAGGATCCGGCGGGAGGCGGGGTTGTGCTTGAGATCATAGAGCACTCGATCCACCTGATCCATATCCCCTTCGGGATAGTGGTGCTTCACCCCCAGCTGATAGCCGTAGGCTTTTCCGATGGAGCCGGTCTCATCAGCCCACTGGTCCCAGATTTTGGCATCCAGATCGTGGATGTTGTTGGACTTTTTCTGCCAGATCCACAGCAGCTCGTTGACCGCGGTCTTCCAATAGGTGCGCCGCAGAGTCAGAATGGGGAATTCCTTTTGCAGGTCATAGCGGTTCACAATGCCGAATTTTTTGATGGTGTGGGCGGGGGTGCCGTCGTCCCAATGGGGGCGGACCTGCTGGTCGGTATCCCATACGCCGTTTTCTAAAATATCCCGGCAGTTTTCGATGAAGCGGATGTCTGCGTAACTCACGAAACGGCCTCCTTTATCCAGATTCAATTCACCTCCAGTATAACAAATGCCGCCGGAAATGTACAGTGCCTGCGGGATGGAAAACTGCCGACAAGCGAGGGCGGATTGACGCCGCGATTGGGGGTTTGGCCGGAAGCCTGCCGCAAAATCGCAGACTTTCCGGCAGGATGCCCATTGTAAAGACGCAAAAAGTGCGGTAAGATAGGCAGGCAGCGAACGGGAGGTGGACTATGCTGGATCGCAGCGAAGTTGGAAAACGGGGATATTTGAATGAGGGCTTCCGTCTGTTTCACTTGAAAGACAGCCGGGCACAGAAGCTGGAATATCACTATCATGAATTCGATAAACTGATTTTGATGCTGGGAGGCAGTGTGACCTATGTGGTGGAAGGGGTCACATATTTTTTGAAGCCTTGGGATGTGCTGCTGGTGCAGCACAACCTGATCCACAGAGCCATGATCGATCCGCAGGAGCCCTATGAGCGGGTGGTCATCTGGCTGGGGCGGGACTGGATCACGGCCCGCAGCGATCCGGGACAGCGGCTGGATACCTGCTTTGATACGGCGCGGGAGCGGGGATTCCATCTGCTGCGGACCGGCGGAGCGCGGCGCGCGCAGTATATGCAGACCATTCAGAGTCTGGAGGAGGCGCTGCGCTCGGAGGAATTCGGCGCGGCCCGCATGGCGGACACGCTTTGCCAGCAGCTTCTGGTTGCCGTCAATCGGGACCTGATCTCCTCCCGCACGGCGGCGGAGGCGCAGGACAGCTATCGGGTAGATCCCAAAATGGAGGAAGTGCTGCGGTATATTGCGGCCCATCTGCGGGAGGAGCTGTCGGTGGAGCTGCTGGCCAGACAGTTCTTTATGAGCCGGTATTATCTGATGCACCGGTTCAAAGAGGTGACCGGATATACCCTCCATCAGTATATTACCCAGAAGCGGCTGCTGGCGGCAGCGGAATCGATCCGGGCTGGCGTACCGGTGATGAAGGCGGCGGAGCAGTCAGGGTTTTCAGAGTATTCCACGTTCCTGCGGGCATTTCGAAAGACCTTTCAGATCAGTCCGCGGGATTTTCAAGCATGAGATATGGGAGAGGCGAGTGTGTTGAACGAGGTAAGGGAAGTACGGAGAATTGAAACGACATTCAGCGATCAGGATCTGCGGCGGTTGATCATTCCGCTGGTGATCGAGCAGCTGCTGGCCATTACGGTGGGCCTGTTTGACTCTGTGATGGTTTCGCAGGTAGGGGAAGCGGCCATTTCCGCCGTCAGTCTGGTGGACACGGTCAATGTGCTGCTGGTCAATGCCTTTTCCGCGCTGGCGACCGGCGGCGCTGTGATCGCGGGGCAGTATCTGGGCCGGCGGGAATCCGTCAAGGCGGGGCATTCCGGTGCGCAGCTGCTGCTGTTTATGGGCGAGGCATCCATTTTGATCACAGCACTTTTTTATCTGGCAAAGGGATTTGTGCTGGGTGTGGTGTTTGGACAGGTAGAACCGGATGTGGCGGCTTATGCCAACACCTATTATATGATCGTGGAGGCGTCGATCCCCTTTCTGGCGATTTACAGCGCCGGCGCCGCATTGTTTCGGGTCATGGGGAATTCTAAAATCTCCATGTGGGTTTCCCTGCTGATGAATCTGATCAATATTTCCGGCAATGCCCTGCTGATTTTTGTGGTCCGCATGGGGGTGGAAGGCGTTGCGATCCCCACGCTGGTTTCCCGGGCGGTGGGCGCTGCGGTGATCGTGGCGCTGCTGAAGCGGCCGGAGCTGCCGCTGCGGGTGGAGCGCTTCACGTTCCGCCATGATCGCTATGTGGTGAAGAACATTCTGCGCTTCGGCGTGCCGAACGGGCTGGAGAGCAGTATGTTTCAGCTGGGCAAGATCCTGCTGCTGTCCACGGTGGCGGTTCTGGGAACGGCTTCCGTGGCAGCCAACGCCATTGGCAATACGGTGTGCACCTTCCAGTGTGTTCCGGGAAATGCGCTGGGGCTTGCCATGGTAACGGTCGTATCCCGCTGTGTGGGGGCCGGCAATTATGACCGGGCCAGAGCCTACACAAAAAAACTTTTGAAGAGCACCTATCTCTTCATGGCGGGGACCATTGTGCTGATTCTGGTGCTGCTGCCTTTGATTATGAAGCTGTACAATGTCTCTGCGCAGGCGGCGGACTATGCCCGTCAGATCGTCTGGATGCACGGTTTGGCAGCCATGGTATTGTGGCCGGCGTCCTTCACGCTGCCGCAGGCGCTTCGGGCTGCCGGAGACACACGGTTTACCATGGTGGTCTCTACCGTATCCATGTGGACGCTGCGGGTGGGACTGGGCGTGCTTCTGGGCCGGTACTGGGGCTTTGGTGTGCTGGGGATCTGGATGGCCATGTTTGGGGACTGGGCTTTCCGGGTGGCATTTTTCCTGCCCCGCTTTCTGGGACACAAGTGGGAAACGATGAGTGTCCGGGATTGACGGAGCCGTCCGGATGGTGTCCGGACGGGAGTTTCCGGCTCCCTTTTATGACAACAGGCTGACGAAACCGCTCTGCGGTTTCGTCAGCCTGTTTCACGTTGCGCTCAGACAGATTCATGGAAGGTGCGGCGGACCACCTCGGCCTGCTGTTCCCGGGAGAGCCGGCTGAAGTTCACAGCGTAGCCGGATACCCGGATGGTAAGGCTGGGATACTTCTCCGGATGCTCCATGGCGTCCAGAAGGGTCTCCCGATGGAGAACGTTGACGTTGAGATGGTGTGCCCCCTGAGAGAAGTAACCGTCCAGAATGGACACCAGATTCTGTTCTCTCTGCTGCGGGTCCTTGCCCAGCGCCTCCGGTACGATGGAGAAGGTGTTGGAAACGCCGTCCTGACACACGTCCCGATAGGGGATCTTTGCCACGGAGTTCAAGCTGGCCAGCGCGCCGTTGGCGTCCCGCCCGTGCATGGGATTGGCGCCCGGCGCCAGAGGCTCGCCCAGCTTGCGCCCGTCGGGGGTGGAGCCGGTTTTTTTGCCGTACATTACATTGGAGGTGATGGTCAGGGCGGACAGGGTGTGCTTGGCATCCCGGTACAGCGGGTGCTTTTTCAGCTCCCGTGAGAAGGTGCGCACCACAAAGACCGCTTCGTTGTCCGCGCGGTCATCGTCATTGCCGTACTTGGGGAAGTCTCCCTGTGTGACGAAGTCCACGGCGATCCCCTGCTCGTTGCGGACAGGGCGCACCTGTGCGTACCGGATGGCGGAGAGGGAGTCTGCCGCCACGGAAAGTCCCGCGATCCCGAAGGCGGTGAGTCGCTCCACCTGTGTGTCGTGCAGTGCCATCTGGCTTGCCTCATACGCATATTTATCGTGCATGAAGTGGATGATGTTCACAGTATCGGCATACAGCCGGGCGGCATAAGAGAGCACCTTCTCATAGTTGGCGCGGACGGATTCATAGTCCAGTATCTCATCCGTGATGGGCTGGATGTCGGGAACCACCAGCTCGCCCGTGCGCTCGTCCACACCGCCGTTGATGGCATAGAGCAGGCACTTTGCGATGTTGCAGCGGGCGCCGAAGAACTGCATCTGCTTGCCCACCGCCATGGCGGAGACGCAGCAGGCAATGGCATAGTCATCGCCGTAAACGGGGCGCATTACGTCGTCGTTTTCATACTGGATGGAGTCTGTGGCAATGCTCATCTTGGCGCAGTATGTCTTGAAGGCGGCGGGCAGATGCTCCGACCACAGAATGGTCAGGTTCGGCTCGGGGGCGGAGCCGAGGTTGGTGAGGGTGTGGAGATAGCGGAAGGAGTTTTTGGTGACCAGCGTCTTTCCACCGATGGTCATGCCGCCGATGGACTCTGTGACCCAGGTGGGGTCGCCGCCGAACAGTTCGTTGTACTCCGGCGTGCGCAGATGGCGCACAAGACGCAGCTTGATGATAAATTGGTCGATCAGCTCCTGCGCGCCCTCTTCGGTGAGGATGCCGCGCTCCAGATCCCGCTGGATATAGATGTCCAAGAAGGTGGCGGTGCGGCCCAGAGAGGTGGCGGCGCCGTTATTTTCCTTAATGCCGGCCAGATAGGCCATATACAGGGCCTGAACGGCATCATGGGCGTTGGCGGCAGGACGGGAGAGATCGACCCCGTAGCGGGCAGCCATCTGCTTCATCTCCGCCAGCGCGCGGATCTGGGCAGAGACCTCTTCCCGCAGACGGATGCGGGATTCGTCCATCGGGCCGTCCAGTCCATCCAGATCCTTCCGTTTTTCCTCTGCCAGCCGGTCGATGCCGTAGAGTGCCACCCGGCGGTAGTCGCCGATGATGCGGCCCCGCCCGTAGGCGTCCGGCAGGCCGGTGAGCAGTCCCACATGACGGGCAATGCGGGTACGGGCGGGGTAGGCGTCAAAAACGCCCTCGTTGTGGGTCTTGCGGTACTGGGAAAAGTGCGCGTCGATCTCCGGATCCAGCTGATAGCCGTACTGCTCCAGCGCGGACTTGGCCATGCGGGTGCCGCCGTACAGATTGACGATGCGCTTCAAGGGCGCATCGGTCTGCAAACCGACGATCACTTCGTTTTCCTTGTCAATGTAGCCCGGGGCAAACTGGTCGATGCCGGAGACGATATGGGTCTCTACATCCAATACGCCCCGCTGCAGTTCCTCCAGAAGCAGTTCCTCGCACCGCTTCCACACGGCCTTAGTTTTTTCGGTGGGACCCGCCAAAAACCCTTCGTCTCCCTCATAAGGGGTATAGTTGTCCTGAATGAAGGCGCGCACGTCAATGGACCGCTTCCACTCGTCTCCTCGAAACCCTTCCCATGCGGGGATCGTCTGCATCATCATACCGCTTCTCCTCTCTTTCCGGCCCAAGAGCCGAACCATGTTGTTTGCAGCAGGGCGCATTGCTGCGGATCCATGGCAGGCGTGTCTGCCAGAGGATCGGGCCGGCCCTGTTGGCTGTATTTGTAAGCTCCCATTTTATGAAAGGGGAGCAGTTCTACCCGCTGAACGTTGGGAAGTGTGGAAATATAATCCCGCAGAGCAGCCAAGTGGGATGCTCCGTCAGTGAGACCGGGAACGACCACGTGGCGCACCCACATGGGGACCCCCGACCGGCGGACGGCTTCCGCAAAGTCCTTTGCAGCGTCCATTTCCCGTCCGGTTATGGTGCGGTAAAGAGACGGAGCTTCGTGTTTGACGTCATAGAGCACCAGATCGGTGCTGCGCAGGATCCGGTCGTAGTCTCCTGAACCGACACCGGAGGTATCGAGACAGGTGTGGATCCCCGCGGCCTTCAAGCGCTCCAGACATTCCAGAAGAAAGGCGGGCTGCGCCAGCGGTTCGCCGCCGGAAAACGTGACGCCGCCGCCGGAACGTTCAAAATACCCCCGGAACCGCAGCAGCCGCTGCACCAGCGCTTCTGCCTCCATCGTCTGCCCGCCGGAGCCCTGACTGTCCGCATTGTGGCAGTACAGGCACCGCAGGGGGCAGCCCTGTAAAAATACCACCGCGCGGATACCGGGACCGTCCACCAGCCCCATGGATTCGATTTTATGGATCTGACCGGTCATCGTGGTTCCTCCTTGCAGCATGACTCTGCAAGCCCCGTTTCTACCTGAAATGTTCTGCGGCATCTGAAAAAGAAGCAAAGCAGCGCTCTTTTGGACAGAAAAAAACCGTCTGGGGCCTGACAGGCGCCCAGACGGTCGGCAATTCAAGATCCGTACTTCATGTGGTAAATCCACTTCCGTCAGTCATACGGTCTGCTGAGAGCATAGCACACCGCGCCGCTTCTGTCAATAGAGAACCTTCCCACTCTTTTTGCTTTTGGCCGGATGGGCTGGAACTCTGCTGATGTCACTATACGTTGATATAAACAGATCGATATGATAAAATAAATAAAAAGACAAACAGGAATTTGTGGAGGTAGCGAATATGAAGACTATTATTTTAAATGCAAGCCCAAGAAAAAATTGGAACACAGCACAGCTTTTGAAATCCGCAGCCAAGGGAGCAGAGTCTGCTGGTGCAGAAGTAGAATATATTGATCTGTATGATTTGAATTTTACAGGATGTAGAAGTTGTATGCTCTGTAAAAGAAAAGATGCAGAGCGGTGCCATTGCTATTGGAAAGATGAACTTTCCCCTATAATTGACAAAGTCTTTTCGGCAGATGCGCTTTTTATCGGTACTCCGATTTATTTTGGAAGACCGACAAGCCGGTATTTTGCTTTTACAGAAAGATTGCTTTTTCCTATGCTTTCATACGATGATTACAGCAATTACTTTAAAGGAAAAGTGAATGTTGGGATGTTTGTTACAATGAATACAACACAGGAAGTTTACGATAAAATGTACAAAAAAGAATTCGTACATTACATGGATGAATTCAGAAGATTAAACGGAGATGTTGTTTTGTATCCGTGTTACAATACGCTCCAGGTATCTGACTATTCAAAATTCAATATGAGTAGTTTTGACGAGGAAGTAAAAAAGAAAACACACGATGAAGTATTTCCTATGGATTTACAAACTGCATATAATCTTGGATTCCAATTAAGTCGATAAATTCCAGTTTACCGAGCTGTTATCATCTGTAAATATACCTCTCTCCGTCATTTTGACGAAGGGAGGTATATTTATATCCTGAATCAGTCCAAAGGGTAAAAGGGAGCCTTCTCCTGTCAGGAAGGACAAAAGACGATACATATTTTTTGGGAGCGGACTGAAAAAATACTTGACAAATGACTGTTTATCCCTATAATGAACAATGTTCAATATGAGGGGGATGTCTGTGAATACTGTGGTTACTTCCAAAGAAGAGATCCTGCAGGCCAGCCGAAGGCTGATCCAGCAGCAGGGATGGGCTGCCGTCAGCATCCGCAGTGTTGCTCAGGCCTGCAATATTTCCGTCGGGTCGATCTATCATTATTTTGACAGCAAATCAGATCTGGCGGCCGCAACGGTGGAGAGTGTCTGGTGCGATATTTTCCATATGCCTGAGGGACGGGCGGCGTTCTGCTGCTTTACAGACTGCGTTGAATGGGCCTATGAGCGCATGAGACGGGGGAACGAGGCATACCCCGGATTCTTTTCCATGCACTCCATGAGCTTTGTGGGAGAGGATAAGGCCGGAGGACAAGAACGCATGGCCAGATCGTGGAAGCACATTCAAGATGGATTTCACAGGGTTCTCATGGAGGATGAAGCCGTCAATACGGCTGTTTTTGATGATGTCTTTACGCCTGAAAAATTTGTGGAGATCGTGTTTTCCCTGATTATTTCGTCTCTGCTCCGGCATGACTATGATGGGGCCGGGGTCGTTGGAATGGTCAAACGAGTCCTGTACCGGTAAAGAATTCCCGCTGCTTTGGGAATTTTTTATCCCTCAAATTGAATATCGTTCATTATGAGTAAGAAAGTGAGGAAACATGTATGCAAGCAATCGTTGAGACCCTGTTTGATGTGGTCTATCTGATTTCTGTCATTGCCATTGGCATCACCATGATCGTAAAGAGCAAGGGGAGCGGGGAATACCGGCTCTTCGGGATCATGGCCGTTGTGCTGGGCGCTGGAGACGCCTTCCATCTGGTTCCCCGGGCGGTGGCGCTTTGCACCACCGGACTGGAAAACTTTACGGCTGCGCTGGGAATGGGAAAATTCATCACCTCCATCACCATGACAGTTTTTTATGTTCTGCTGTACTATGTGTGGCGGATCCGCTATCAGGTCAAGGGCAGGCAGAACATCACGGCTGCGGTGTATCTGCTGGCTGCCCTGCGGATCGTGCTCTGCCTGTTCCCGCAGAACGGGTGGCTCAGTGCCGATGCGCCGCTGTTCTGGGGGATTTACCGCAACATCCCCTTCGCTCTGCTGGGGCTGCTGATTATTGTGCTGTTTTATCAGAGCACCCGTGCAGAAAAGGATCCCCCGTTCCGCCATATGTGGCTGACCATCGTCCTCAGCTTTGGCTTCTATCTCCCTGTGGTGCTTTGGGCGGATACCATCCCCATGATCGGGATGCTGATGATCCCGAAGACCTGTGCTTATGTGTGGACGGTCCTCATCGGATATCATGCCATGAAAAACAGCACCAAGACCTCGTAAATATTTGAGCGGCAGGCTATCCTTTGGATAGCCTGCCGCTGTCTGTTGTTTCAAAAGCGCGCCGCGCCTGCTGCTTATTTTCCGGCGGCGCGGAAAAAGATCCGGATGCCGCCGTCCGCCCCGTCAGACACCTCCGCCTCGACCTGATAAAGCTCCCGCAGAAAGGAGGGCGTCAGCAGCTCCCGCGGCGTCCCGCTGCCTGCGATCCGGCCGCCTTTCATGGCGTACAGGCGGTCGCAGTAGGCTGCGGCAAGATTCAGGTCATGAATCGCGGCGACCACGGTGCGGCCGCAGGATTTGACCAGCTCCATCAATTGCAGCTGGTACTGGATATCCAAGTGGTTTGTGGGTTCGTCCAGAATCAGCACCTCCGTTTGCTGTGCCAGAGCGCGGGCAATCAGCACCCGCTGCTTTTCTCCGCCGGAGAGGGTGGAGAAGCTGCGTTCCCGCAGGGCGGTGATCCCTGTTCTTTCCATGGCTTCCGCGACAAGGCGGTCATCTTCCGCATTGTCGCGTTCCAGCAGCCCTTTATAGGGGGTGCGCCCCATGCGGACCATTTTTTCCACGGAAAAATCGAAGCTGAATTCGTTGGTCTGCGCCATGACGCCCAGCGACTGCGCGGATTCCCGCAGACTCATGGAGGACAGCGCCTTTCCGTCCAGCAAAACGGCGCCGCCGGAGGGCTTCAGCACCCGATAGACCGCTTTCAGCAGCGTGGATTTTCCGCTGCCGTTGGGGCCGATGATCCCAATGACCTCCTGACTGCCGGCATGCAGGGAGACGCCCTGAACGATGGGGGTGTTTCGAATGGATACCGCCAGATCTTGGACGCAAAGCTCCATTTACTCACCTCCGAATCCGTACTGCTTGGTCAGCATCAGATAAATGAAGAAGGGACCGCCGATGATCCCGGTCACGACGCCGATGGGCAGCTCAACATTCGTTAAGTAGATGCGGGCGAATACATCGCACCACACCAGAAAAATACCGCCGGCAAGAACTGCGGCAGGCATCAGCCGGCGATGCTCTGAACCGGTAAACATGCGGATGACATGAGGGATAATCAGTCCCACAAAGCCAATGGTGCCCACCATGGAGACCATGATTCCGGTCAGGCAGGCAGAGAGGATCATGTAAAGCTTCCGCAGACGCACGACATCCATTCCAAGGGTTACGGCGGAGTCCTGTCCCAGCAGCATCACGTCCAGCGGACGGAATTGTGTCAGGAAGAATCCGCCCACCAGCAGCAGTCCTGCAAAGGGAAGGGGCAGCATATCCCATGTGGTACTGGCAAGGCTGCCCTGCGTCCAGAAATTGACGCTGCGGATCCCGTCGGCGTCTTCCGCCGTGTAAATCAGAAAATTGGTGAAGGAGGTGCAGATGGCGTTGACGGCCATTCCAGCCAGCAGCAGCTTGACGGTACTGCTGCTGCCCTTTCCGGAAAACGCCACCGTAAAGACAAATGCGGAGGCAGCCAAAGCGCCGAGAAATGCGCCGAAGGCGGTCCCGTAATTGCCGAACAGCCGGAACGCGCCTGCCAGAATCGCTGCGGAGGCGCCAAGCGTAGCGCCGGAAGAGATTCCCAGCACATAGGGGTTTGCCAGCGGGTTGCGGACAATGGCCTGCATCACCACACCGGAGATCGCCAGTCCTGCGCCGACAAGGGCCGCCATCAGCACACGGGGCAGGCGAATGCTGATGACAATGGTGGCGGTGGCGCCGCCGGGCAGCTGTGCGGAATGGCCCAGAAGGCGATCCCAAAGATAGATCAGCCAATCCCGTACTGCGGCGGCGACCTCACCGGCAGGCAGTGAAACGGCACCGAATCCCATGGACAGCACCAGAGATGCCAGCAGTGCTGCTGCCAGCAGGGCGAGGAAAAGACCGTAGGAGAGTCTGTTCTTTTTCACGGGACGCCGCCTTTTATTTGTGCAGCATCTGCGCCAGACCCTCGATGTCCTCCACGGTGCGCATACTGCCGCAGTAGAAGGAGACGTGCGTGATTACATAAAAATTGTCATTCTTGACCGCCGTGACATCGGCAAGGGCCGGGTTGCTCTTCAGCCCTTCGATGGTATCTGCCGCCGGCTTGGTTTCACGGTCGATGACCAGAATCGCGTCTGGATTCTTGTCGATCAGAACCTCCATGCTGGCATAACCGTATTCCTCGTCCAGACATTTGCCGCCGGCCAGCTCAATGATGTTGGCGGTCAGGTCTGTGTCTGCCCGGGCAAACCACTCGTTGTCTTTGAGCATCTGCACGGTCAAAACCGTGGGGCGCTCATCTTCGGGGATCTCTGCGGTCCGGGCCTCCACGGCGGCCAGCCGTGTCCGGATGTCCTGAATGACGGCATCCGTCTTTTCCTGAATATCAAAAATCAGGCCGATATTTTGGATATCCTCGATCAGATATTCAAAGTTCCGTTTTCCAAGACCGGATACGGTGTTCGTCATCAAATAGCAGTTGATGCCCAAATCGTTCCAGTTTTCCACGCCGCCCAGATCCTCGTCGGCAAACAGAGAGCCCCAGCCGATGATGAGATCCGGCTCCAGAGAGATCACGGTCTCCTTGGAGGGGTAATCGTCCTGCGCCAGAAAATTCAGGGCTTCGTATTCTGCCGCGGTTTCTTCCCAAGGGGTGCTGGTGCGGTGGGCTGTGGCAACGATCAGATCTCCCAGCCCCAGACTCAGCAGCAGCTCCGTGTTGGCCTGTGACACACTGAGGACCCGCTCCGGACGGCTTTGGAAGGTCTGCTCAATGACCTCGCCGTTTTGGTTGTGCGTCTGGATCGTAACAGGGTAGTGATCCTCCTGCGGCAGCTGCGCCGCAGGCTGCTGCTGGGCATTTCCGGTGTCAGGTGCCGGGGGAGTGCTTTCCTGCGTCTCGGCGCCGCAGGCAAACAGGCTGACGCTCATCATCAGAGCCAGAATGAGGGATGCGATTCGTTTCATAGCGGTTTCTCCTTTGTTTTTTATCATCACCGCAAAAAGCCCCGCTTTCCTGAGAAAGCGGGGCGAATGGTATGCAAAAAGAAGGTGGTGGGAGCACACCTCAATGCAAACAGGCCACTTTCTGCGGAAGATGCCTATTTTCCCTGTAAACAGCAGGTTTCCTGACTTACGGATCGCTGCCATGCCGCGCCTTCTCACAAAAATCGCAATGGCTGTCTGCGGCTGGCTCCCCGTTTACAGTGACCGGATCGTTCGGGAGTTGCACCCGATTCCCTTTTACCTTCTTCAGCGGAAGAAGCACTGTTCACAGTGATTCAATTGTGTTTTGAATATACAACAGATCGGCGGCGCTGTCAAGCGCCGTCCTTTCTCTGCCTTCCTCTCAGGGAAAGGTGGGGCGGTTATTCTGCCGGCTGCTCCAAAGCGGGCTTTTTCTTTCGAGACCCGCGCCGTGAACGGGACGGACGGGCGGGCTTTTCCGGAGCGGCAGGAGGCTCCGGAGCATCAAAGAGAGACTTCAGATGTCCGTACAGCAGGCTGCCGCGGCAGGTGCCGTATTCCTGAATCAGAGCGCTTTCCAGTTCCCGCTGGTCGGCAGACCGCAGCAGGAAGGGCAGGGGCAGGCAGTCTTCGATGGAGGGACGCAGGTCCACCTCCCGAAAGGCGTCTGCATAGCGGGCGCGCAGCGCGTCGATGGAGGCGGCGTAGCCCTTGTCCTGACTGATGACATAGGCGTAATCCGTTTCTCCCCGTCCTACCAGAACACCCAGCTCCGTGATGATCTGAAAATCAATGGCATTCCGGCCGCCCCGGACGCTTTCCACATACTGCACACCGGCCTGTGTGCCGGCACAGAGCTTTTGGATTTTGCTGAGGGCAAGTCCTGTTTTCTGATAAAAAACCAGCACTGTATCCTGCGGAGAGAGCATGTCGATGCCCTTCAGTCCGGTGCCGATGTTGTTATCTCCGTCTACTAAAAAAATCATGATGTTGTGAATCCTTTGTATCGTTTTTGGTTTCACCAGTATAGCAAAGATGGGGGTGAAAGGCAAGTGCAGCGGCTCCTGCCGGAAAAGAATGAAGATAGGCAGGACCGGATGCTTTTTCAGACACGGGCGGGAAAAGGAAAGCGGATCAGTGCAGAGCCCACCTTGCATTTGCCTTTTCAAGCAGCGCTGCGATCTGCTGCGCATAGTTTGAAACGATCGCCTGATCGTCCTCATGGATCGAAGCGTCGTACAACAGGACGCCGTATTCATAACCGCCGGTGAGAAGCGGCCAGATAATCAAAGAATTGGTATAGGGATGTTCCTCATCGGTGCAGGGGGAACTGACAAAAAGATTTCCATGCAGGTGCAGATATCCGGGATAATATACGCTGTATGTGAAGGCTTCGGCGTCTGTGCCGCTGTATTGCGGCGTGAAACAGGTTGAAAACGGAGCCGCATCCATACCGGCAGAATAGCCATGGTACTTCGCAGCACGGATGAAATACCATGAAATATTGAGTAGGGTGAAAACAAGCACTGCACTGAGGAGGAACCGTCGTAAAACCGATCTTTTTTCATCATGTTTCCACCTGCCGATCCTGATAGCGTTTTCTGCTGATGTCATTGAATTCAATCTGCGGGGCGTGAGATCAGGTAACGCTCAAAAAAAGAGTGGAACTGCCTGCTGTTTTTCCGGAAAAAGGAGGCCCGAAGGCCTCCTTTTTTGTATGTGTTATTCCTCTTCGTCTGTGACAATCAGACCGTAGCCTCCGTTTTTGCGGTGATAGACAATGGAGAGACTGTCATCCTCGCTGCTGCGGAATACGAAGAAATCATGTCCCAGCAGGTTCATCTGCAAAATGGCTTCCTCGGGGCTCATGGGTTTGACGGAGAAGCGCTTTGTACGGACGATGTTGAATTCCTTTTCCTCGGCGACCTCGAAGTCATCGTCGGGAGAGACAGCGGGGAAGCCCTCGCTGCGCAGACGCTTGGACAGGCGGGTTTTGTTTTTCAGGATCTGGCGCTCGATATAACCCACGGCGGCGTCAATGGCGCCGCGCATATCCCCATCCGGCGCCTCGGTCTGAGCGCGCAGCAGCGTCCCGCTGCCGCGGATGGTAATTTCCACCGTGCAAAGGTGATCCTTCTCCACAGTAAAGGTCACTGCGGCTGTGGTGTCTTCCTGAAAGTACCGTTCCAGCTTGGAGATTTTCTTCTCAGCATAGCTTTTGATGGAATCGTTCAGGGCAACTTTTTTGCAGGTGTACGTATACTTCATAGAGATCGCTCCTTTCGTGTGAAAGAGAGACGGGGTTCTCTCTTTTGTTCAATATAGCACATGATTCCGGATTTGTACAGATGGTATCCAGCGTTGTTTACAAAATATTCAGCACTGACCGGATCCGACGCCTTTCGAGGGCGGCGGGTGCTATGATAATCCCGGAAGCTTTCCAAAATCCCACCCGCTTGGGCCGCACGGCATTTGAATGCCGGGCGGCCTCTTTTTATGCAGGAGGCTGCGCGGCTCCGGCAGACAGCAAAAACACCGGAGACCCCTTCATAAAAGGAATCTCCGGTGTGACAGAACCGTTATCTTCTTCTGCGGCCGCCTCCGCGCTTGCCATCCATGCTGCGGTTCAGATCCGCCATTTTCCCCTCAGAAGAGGAGAGGAACTGCTTCAGCTTATCTTCAAAGGACTGATCCCCGGAAGGAGGCAGCGGCTGCTGCGGGCGGTTGAAGCTTCTGGGCTGCGGCGCGGGCCGGAAGGACTGCGGCCGTCCGGCAGGCCGGGGAGCAGGACGCTCCTGCTGCTGCGCTTTTTTGATAGAAAGATTGATCTTGCCGTTCTCTGTGGACAGCACCAGCACCTGCACGGTCTGGCCCTCCTGCAGAAAATCATGTACATCGTTGACAAAGGTATTGGCGATCTCCGAAATATGCACCAATCCGGATTTGCTGCCTTCCAGCGCAACAAAAGCGCCGAATTTGGTGATCGTCGTCACCTTTCCCTCCAAAATGCTCCCGACCTGAAGCTCCATACCCAGTTTTGTTTCTCCTTCCGTTTGTTTGGGATGACGGGCCATCCGCCGTCCATCAATTGCCCGGTTCGAAAATATATTCGCCCGGCTTTACGTAGCCAAGTTCATCACGGGCGATCTCCTCGATCTTTTCCTCTGTGGGACCTTCGGCAATGTCAGCGGCCAGCGCGTCGTTTTTCTGCTGCTGCGCTGCCACTTCCGCGGCGAACCGCTCTTTTTCCGCCTGTACGGTTTTCAGCTGTCCCTGAAGGCTGTACAGCTGCCATCCGATGGCGCCCAGCAGAACCAGAATCACCACTTTGGTGAGGAATCCGCTGCGGGGCCGCGGCCGTTTTTTTGCGTGCCGCTTGTCTGACATGCCTTTCACCTCCGCGTGATGTACGTATCCACCCAGTTTTTCTTATTGTATAACATTTCTGCGCAAAATAAAAGAGATTTTTTCCGCGCCTGCCTGTTTTTTCACAGAAACTTTGGATCCGGCGGCAGGGAAAAGTCATCAAATGTACCAAGAAGCCCAGCGTGTCCGCCCAAAATTCCCAGATGGGCTGCAGCCATGGGGACAGCAGACAGAAAAACAGCACTGCGCCCCCTGCGGTTCCCAGTACCATAAAGCCACGAAGCTCCCCGCCGCCCCGTTCCATCAGAAAGGTGAAAGCGGCAGCCCCTGCCAGCAGGCAGTATCCCGCGTCCAGCGGTGCGGTGAGGCGGGGCAGCCGCAGCCGGAAGGGGCGCAGCAGATCGTACAGGATCCCAAGCGCCAATCCCAGCAGGATGGACTGGCCGAAGGTCAGCAGCTGCGCAGAGACTTGTATTTCCATTTTCAGCCAAACAACCGGCTGAAAAAGCCCCCCCGGCTCCTGCCTTCGTCTTCATATGAAACGGAGTCAATGCGGCCGTCCACGTGAAGCTCTCCGCCGTCCAGAGACAGCTTTCCGATGTGCAGATTCTCGCCTGTAATCACCAGCGTGCCTGCTGAAGTGGACATGATGATGCCGGTTTCGTCAAAGCGGTCCACATCCTCCACGCCGGAGACGGTCAGTGTTTCCCGCCCTGCCAGCTCCAAGCGGTGCTCGGCGGCGGATATGGGTTGATGATAGTCTTTCGTCATGGTCAGCCCTCCCCCTGTCCGTATCCTATGGGGGAGGGCTGAAAAATATGCTACCGGCCGATCTCCCGGTACAGCGTGCAGGCGTCCGCCTGCCGGACGGTCTCCTGCACGGAAAGCACCTCCACGGTCAGGGTACGGGCGCCGAAGCGCAGCGTGATCCGGTCCCCCTCTTTCACATCGTAGGAAGCGCGGGCAACCTTGTCATTGACCAGCACCAGCCCGTTGTCACAGGCCTCGTTGGCAACGGTGCGCCGCTTGATGAGACGGGAGACCTTCAGATATTTGTCCAATCGCATAGCAGTTACCTCCAAAATCAAAGGCCCCCCGTCCTAAACGGCCGCAGGCCGTCTCCGGACGGGGGTGGGGAAGCCGGCGGGCTTCCCGATGCTTTCGCCGCGGGCGAAAGGGTCCGGTTCCCCCTGAAAAGGGGAGACCGGCGGGGACGGGCGGCGATCTTACTTCGCCACCGCATCCTTCAGCGCCTTGCCGGCCTTGAACACAGGCACGACGGAGGCGGGGATTTCAATGGACTCCTTGGTCTTGGGGTTGCGGCCGATCCGGGCAGCGCGCTTTTTCACCTCGAAAGAGCCGAAGCCCACCAGCTGCACCTTGTCGCCCTCGGTCAGGGCGGCAGTAATGGCGTCCAGCGTGGCGGAAATGACAGCCTCGGCGTCCTTCTTGGAAACCTCGGCGGCAGCGGCAACAGCATTGATCAGTTCAGCTTTGTTCATGTGATGGTATCCTCCTGTAAAGTTGTTGAAAAGGCATTTATTTCTTAACGCGGAGCGCGTGTTAAGACAGTTGTGCTTTGGCAGCCTGCCAGAGTGACAGCAGTTCTTCCTGCGTGTATGCATCCAGAGGCTTGTCCGCCGCTTCCTCAACAAAGCGGAAGCGGGTTTCAAATTTATCGCAGGCGCGGTGGAGCGCGTCTTCCGGGTCCACTTGAAAGGTCTGCGCCAGCTTGGCGGCCATAAACAGGGTGTCGCCCACTTCCTCCCGGATGCCGTGAGGCTCGTCCACAGACTTGCCGGCTTCCAGAGCCTGCCGAAGTTCCCGGACTTCCTCCTCCAGCTTCTCAAGGGCGCCTGCGGCTCCCTCCCAGTCAAAGCCCGCTTTGGCGGCCTTGCGCTGGATCTTTTCCGCCCGCCAGAGGGCGGGCAGGGTGTGGGGAACGGCTTCTATGGCGTCCGCCGTGGAGCGCTGGCCCTTTTCCTGACGCTTGAGGACTTCCCAGTTTACCAGCACCTGCCGGCTGTCCTCAGCCTGCATACTGCCGCCGAAGACATGGGGATGGCGGTAGACCATTTTTTTGGCAATGCCGTCCACCACATCGGCAGGAGCAAAGCGGCCCTGCTCCTCCTCCATGACGGCATGAAAGACCACCTGCATCAAAACGTCGCCCAGTTCTTCACACATGGCGGCAGGATCATCCCGGTCCAGAGCATCCAGAACCTCGTAGGTCTCCTCCAGAAAATCACGCCGGATGGATTGGTGGGTCTGCTCGGCGTCCCAAGGGCATCCGCCGGGAGCGCGCAGCAGGCGGATGATCTCCAGAAAATCCTCCCAGCCGTATGTGGGCTTACATTGAAAATCTACCATAGTTTGACCGCCTTTGCAAGAAATTTCCACATGGAATCCCTTGGAATTTCAAAGTTTTTTTACTTTAAGCGCAGAATCCGAACCAAAGTCTCACCGTGGGGGATGGAGCGGACGTCCTCTGCCCGCAGGATCCGCAGGGCGATGACCAGCACGCCGTAGACCGCGACACCGGCCAGAATGGCGCAGAAGGTGGCAGCGGCATTGGCGCCATACGCGGAATGACCGGTCAGGGCGCGGGAGGCAAAGCCGTAGACCGCCCGGACGGCGCCGCCCATCAACAGCGAAGCCAGCAGCGGCTTGACGAACAATTGCAGGAACCGGGGCTTCTCCGGAGAATATTTCCACACGAAAAACAGGTTCAGCCCGCAGATGGTCAGATAGCAGCAAAGGGTGGAAATGGGAGCACCGTGAATATTGATGTCCGGATTGCCAACCAGAATGTAGTTCATGACCACCTTGACCACGCCGCCCAGAATCACGGTGAAAATGGGCAGCTGTTCCTTGCCGTAGGTCTGCAGGATCGCATTGGTCAGAATCATCAGGCAGATGAAAATCAACGCAATGCCGAGGATCCGCAGGTGGGGACCGGCTGCCAGAGCGTCCTCGGGCTGCATGGGCAGCATCAGGATCTCAATAGGCGTTGCCAGCACGCTCAGGCCGATACCCGCCGGAAGGGCCAGAATGGCGATCAGGCGAAAAGCGGAGGAGATGATGCGGTTTGCGCCGGTGTGGTCCTTCCGGGCCAGCGCTGCCGCCGCAAAGGGGATCAGGCTCATGGTGACGGGATAGACAAAGGAGGCCACCATATTGGGCATATTCATGGCGATGCGGTACTGTCCGTTCAGCACGGCTGCCGCCGTTTCAGAAAGCCCCAGCCCGCCCTGCAGACGGCCCATGACGATCTTGGTGTCGATGATATTGATGATGCTCATGGCGGAATTGCTCAGCGTGATGGGAATTCCGATGAGCAGGATCTGCCGGATGATGTGTCCTCTGGAGGAGGGGGTATCCAGCGATTCCTTCCGGTTCCGGTGGGTCAGCAGATACCCGCACAAAAACAGCATGGACAGCGCCGTGCCTGCGGTGACGCCGACGATGGCGCCGGCAGCGCCGGTTTCCTTTGCCCTGCCGATGTGCAGGACATACCAGGCCAGCGGCAGGCCGATACCCAGCTTCAAAAGTGCCTCCAGCACCTGAGAGACGGCGGTTGGAGTCATGTTGCCCTGTCCCTGCGTATAGCCCCGCATACAGGCCAGCAGGCACACGCAGAAGACTGCCGGAGAGAGGGCGCGCACCGCCTGCGCGGCCAGAGAGTTGTTCAGGAAGCGGGCCAGCGCGTCCGCCTGCGTGAACATCAGGACCGAGCATACCAGCCCCAGCCCGAAAAACAGCCAGATGGCGGTGGAGAAGATCCGCCGCTTTTCATTTTCCAGCCCCTGCGCATGGGCCTGACTGGTCATGCGGGAAATGGCCAGCGGCAGACCTGCCGTGGAGAAGGTCAGCAGAAAATTGTAGATCTGGTAGGCGGTGTCAAAGTAAGTCTGCCCCGCACTGCCCAGAATGTTGCTCAGAGGGATCTTATAGGCCGCGCCGATGAGCTTGACAACCACGACCGCTGCCGCCAGAATGGCGGCGCCGCCCAGAAAGGACTGTTTTTTTTGTTTCGACATGAAGTACCTCGAAGTTACAGAAAAAATATGCCGGAAAAAATACCCGGAACGGACGCTGACAACAACAGGGTATGGTCCGCGGCGGGGCTTTATACCTCCTTCAAGCAGGCCTTTACCAAAGCGGTGAACCGGGGCGCCGCCTGCTGACCGGCTGCAATGACCTCTTCGCCGGAGAGGGGCTGGTCCAGCACGCCGGCCGCCATGTTGGTGCACAGGGTAAAGCCCAGCACCTGCATTCCGCAATGGGCTGCCACAATGGCCTCCGGAACGGTGGACATCCCCACCGCGTCGGCGCCCAGCAGCCGTGCAGCCCGCACTTCCGCCGGAGTTTCATATTGCGGGCCGGGGAAATACATATATACACCTTCCCGCAGGGGAATGTCAAGGGAGCGGGCGGCTTTCCGGGCCACAGTGCGCAGCGCGGGGGTATAAACGGCACTCATATCGGGGAAACGGGGACCGAATTCCTCCACATTTCCGCCGCACAGGGGACTGACGCCGAAAAATTTCATGTGGTCGGTGATCAGCATGATGTCACCGGCAGAAAAGGCGGTGTTCACGGCACCGGCTGCGTTGGTGACCAGCAGGGTTTCCGCCCCCAGCAGCCGCAGCACCCGGACCGGATAGCTGACGTCGGCAAAGGACCAGCCTTCATAGGTGTGGAGACGACCCTGCATCACGGCGACGTTCCGTCCCGCCAGACGGCCGAAGACGAACTGTCCCTTGTGGTCGGGGGCGGTGGAGTGCTTCATGTGCGGCACCGCGTCATAGGGAATGACAACGGGGTGCTCCACCTCGTCGCCCAGAGCGCCCAGACCGGAACCGAGGATCAGCAGGATCTCCGGACGGAACTCGCCCAGCCGGGCCTCCAGCGCATCGGCGCTTTCCCGATACTGTGCAAATGTGTAGGCTTCCATCACAGCGCACCTCCGCAGGTCCCGCAGAACGCGTCACCGGTCTGTACGACTGCCCCGCAGGTGGGGCAGGTATGCGCGGCTTCTTCCTGCTGGATCTGTCCGCGCAGCTGCGCGATCTCCGCCTTGAGACCGTCAATTTCCTGAAGCTTTTCCAAAAGCGCGTCAGATTCCGTGGGAACGCCGGTGTGGGTGGCGTAGAGCATTTCACCGATTTCGGCGAAGCAGCCTTCCACGCGGCCCTCCAGCGTGGCGATCCGGATCCGCAGCTTGGCCACAGACAGCAGCTCTCCGGCTTTTTTTCCGACACCGAAGGCCACATCTGCGGCGACGTCTCCCGCCTGTACGGCGGTGCGCTGCACGGATTCCAGCAGCGCTGCCAGTTTTTCATTCATAAGATCCTCCAATCTCCCGGCGATCCGCGGGAGGAAACAGTCTGACCCGAAGCGCCGGCGTTACAGTCCCAGCGCTTCATAAAAGCGGGCAAAGGCGGCCTGATTGGCGAGATATTTTTCGGGCCGTTCCGTGTATTCCTTGGGATATTTCAAATTGAAGACCCGCTCAATATGGTTGGTGCCCGGCTCCACCATTTTGGTGGAACCGCCGGCGCCGAAGGAGAGAATCGAGCAAAGCTCTGACATGATCTGCACATTGTACCAGCATTCTGCTCCGGGCTTGCTCCAGCCTACATTTTCATAGCTGCCGGACATATATTTCTGCCGGTAGAGATAGTAGGGGGCGTAGCCCGCCTGCCGCAGCACAGGGGCGGCGTAATCCAGCATCTCGCTGACGGCCTCCGGACCGGGGACCCGCAGCCCTTCCAGCAGAATGCGGCTGCCCTTTTTCAAAGCCAGCGTATGGACGGTGATGTTGTCCGTGCCGAAGGTCAGGCAGCGGTCCAGAGAGCGGCGGAAGCCCTCCGGAGTATCCTCCGGAAGACCTGCGATCAGATCCATGTTCACGTGCGGGAATCCGTAGGATTCCACCAGACGGCAGGCGTGCTCAATATCACCGGCGCTGTGGCGGCGTCCGATGGCGCGCAGCACATGGTCCTCCATGGTCTGCGGATTCACGGAGACCCGGGTGACGCCGTGGGATTTCATCACTGCCAGCTTTTCTGCCGTGATGGTGTCAGGCCTTCCGGCTTCCACCGTGATCTCCTGACAGGAAAGCAGGTCAAAGGATTCTTCAAAGGCGGTCAGCACCCTGTCCAGCTGCTGTGCCGTCAGCGTGGTGGGGGTGCCGCCCCCCATGTAGAATGACCGGCACCGCAGACCCTGCTGCCGCACCATCTCTCCGCCGGCACGAATCTCCTCCACCAGCGCGTCCACATAGGGCGGCACCAGAGAAAAGCTCCGCTCCACGGACTGGCTCACAAAGGAACAGTAAACGCAGCGGGTGGGGCAGAAGGGAATGCCCACATAGACGGCAATGTCCCGCGGCTCCAGCGCCCGGGACGCGGTCAGTGCGGCCTGTGCGGTCTCCACCGCCAGCGCGGCCCGATCCGGCGTGACGAAATAGTCCTCTTCCAGCAGGATCCGGGCCTGTTCCGGCGTTTTTCCCTGCGCCAGTGCCCAAGTGGCGGGCTTGTCCGGTCGGACGCCGGTCAGCATCCCCCATGGGGGCGTGCTTCCGGTGACGGCGCGCGCTGCCAGAAAAAAGCAGGCGCCCACAGCGTAGCGCCGCTGTCCTTCCCGCTCAAAGTCCGTGCCGGACAGGACGCGTTCATAGGGACAGGAGGCGGTTCTGCCCTGCCAGCGCAGTTCGGTGACAACGCGGCAGAGGTCCCCCTGCTCCTCCAGAGATAGAATGGCGCAGGAATCATCTCCGGGTAAAATCGGCTCATAGACCGGCAGTTCGCCGGGAAAGAGGTTCATCAGGCTCTGTTCCACCACATACCGCTCATCATGGCCTCGAAATTCCAGCTTCATAGGCGGCTCCTCATCGGCTCATGGCCTGATGGAGGAAGGGATTTTCCCGCCGCTCCCGCTCCAGCGTGCTGGACTCCATGTGGCCGGGATAGACGGCAGGATCGCCTTCCAGCTGTCCCAGCCGTTTCAGGGAAGCCATGATTTTTTTCATGCTGCCGCCGGGGAAATCCGTCCGCCCGCAGGAGCCTGCAAACAAAGTGTCTCCGCAGAAGAGGGCGTCTCCGCAGCGAAGGGTGACGCTGCCTTCGGAGTGACCGGGGGTGGAAAGCACCTCCAGCGTCAGACTGCCGACTGGAATCGTATCTCCTTCGCCGTAGTCCAGAGAATCCGGCACCCGCGGGAAGAGCTGGCGCATATAGCTGTCCCCCTCGCACTGGTCCCGCCGGCTGAGATAGACCGGAACCTCCGGCCACTGCTGCCGCAGACCGGCGACGCCGCCGGTGTGGTCATAATGACCATGGGTCAGCAAAATGGCGGCGGGGGCGCATCCGCTCTCCGCCACGGCAGCGGCCACCCGTCCGGCGTCCCCGCCGGGGTCGATGACAGCACAGCGCTGCGTCGTCTCATCGCAGAGGAGGTAGCAGTTGGTCCCGATGGGGCCGACTTGTAAGCATTTGATGTTCATAAGCGTCTCCTTCTCAGGGGCGGTCCGTGTCAAAAAGAATGGTGACAGGGCCGTGATTCAGGGAATCGACCTCCATCTTTGCGCCGAATTCCCCGTGCTCCACGGTAAAGCCCCGTTCCCGGCAGCGGGCCATAAAGGCCTCGTAAAGAGGAATGGCCAGATCCGGTTTGGCTGCTCCGGAGAAACCGGGACGGCGGGAGGAGGTGTCTGCAAAGAGTGTGAACTGGGAGACAACCAGAAGGCTCCCGCCTACCTGCTCCAGATTCAGGTTCATTTTTTCGTTTTCATCTTCAAAGATGCGGAGATTGCAGATCTTGTCCGCCAGCTTGACGGCGGTGTCATGGGTGTCACTGGGAGCGACGCCCAGCAAAACCAGATAGCCCTCGCCGATTTGTCCGCTGACGCGGCCTTCAATGGTGACGGAGGCGTGTTTGACGCGGGTGACGACTGCGCGCATGGGTACTCCTTTCCGGCGTCCTGCCGGGACGCCGCGGGCGCTGCATCAGCCTGCCGGTCTTGTGACGTTGAGCACGCCGGAGATCTGATGGAGCTTATTCATCAGTGTGGTCAGCTGCTGCCCGTCCCGAACCCGGACCTCCAGACGGCAGATGGCGTAGCCATCCTCTGTGGAGCGGGTATTGATGCCAAGCACAAAGGTGTTGGTGGTGGACAGGGCTGCGGAAATATCCAGCAGCAGATTGTGGCGGTCCTTGCAAAGCGCTTCCAGAATGGTGGGATAGCTTTCGTTGGTGTCGCTGCCCCATGAGACCTTGATCCAGCGGCCTGCCTGATCGGGCGCGGTCCGCTTTTCCTGAGAGGCGTTGGGACAATCCGCCCGATGGACGGAAACGCCGTACCCCCGGGTGATAAAGCCCACGATCTCATCGCCGGGCACGGGAGTACAGCATTTGGAGAACTTTACCAGACAGTTGTTCAAGCCCTCCACAATGATGCCCTGCTCGCTCTTGATCTTCTTGGGAGCGGGGGAGCGGGGCTCTTCTCTGGGGGGCTTTGGTTCGGCTGCTTCCACTGTCTGCTGCTCCAGCTGGTGCTGCTTGGCAAGACGCTGAAGCTCACCCTGCATCCGGCTGACCGCTTTTTGTGCGGAAAAGCCGCCGTAGCCGATGGCAGCATACATCTCCTCCAGAGAGGGATACGAGACTTTTTTCAAAATGCCCGGAAGGACCTCCGGGTCTGTAATGTCCCGCATGGCAAGGCCGCAGTGCTTCAGCTCCGCTTCAAAGGAGGCGCGGCCGTTGGCGATGTTTTCCTCCTTGCGCTCTTTTTTGAACCACTGGCGGATCTTACTGCGGGCTTCACTGGATTTGGCGATTTTCATCCAGTCCCGACTGGGACCTTTGGCGTTTTTGGCGGTCAGGATCTCCACAATGTCGCCGTTTTTCAGCACATGGTCCAGCGTGACAATGCGGTTGTTGACCTTGGCGCCCACCATCCGGTTGCCAACGGCAGAATGGATGGCATAGGCGAAGTCGATGGGGGTAGCGCCTGCGGGCAGGTTCTGTACGTCGCCGTTGGGCGTAAAGACGAAGACCTCGTCGGAGAACATATCGATCTTCAAAGAGTGGATATATTCCTCGGCATCGGCGCCTTCCTGATTTTCCAGCAGGCGGCGGACCCACTCATAGCGGCCCTCCGAGCCGGCGCCCTGACCGCCCTGCTTGTATTTCCAGTGGGCGGCGACGCCGTATTCAGCGATTTCATGCATCTCCCGGGTGCGGATCTGAACTTCAAACGGGTATCCGTCATTGCCCATGACGGTGGTGTGCAGAGACTGGTAGCCGTTGGGCTTGGGGGTGCCGATATAATCCTTGAAGCGGCCGAGGATGGGCTTATAGATATCGTGGATCACGCCCAGCACATTGTAGCAGTCGCCTACATTTTCCACCACGACCCGGAACGCGAACAGGTCGAAGATCTCATCCAGAGATTTGTTCTGGTTGAACATCTTCCGGTAGATGGAATAGGGGTGCTTCATGCGGCCGTAAGCCACGTGCTGGATGCCCATTTCGCTCAGCCGCTGGTCGATCTGGATCTGGGTGCGCTTCATGAAGGCCTCGTACTCGGGCTTTTTGGCATCCAGCTTGGAAACGATCTCCTCATAGCCGATGGGATCCAGATACTTTAAGGACAGATCCTCCAGCTCCCATTTGATCCGCTGCATCCCCAGCCGGTGGGCGATGGGCGCATAGATCTCCATGGTCTCCAAGGATTTTTGCTTCTGCTTGGGAGGGGACTGGTATTCCATGGTCCGCATATTGTGGAGCCGGTCGGAAATTTTGATCAGGATGACCCGGATGTCCTTGCTCATGGCAAAGAGCATTTTCCGCAGGTTTTCCATCTGCTCATCCTCTTTGGTGGCATACTGGATCCGGGTCAGCTTGCTGACGCCCTCCACCAGATTGGCGATGGTGGGGGAAAACAGTCTGGCAACGTCCTCGTGGGTGGCTGCCGTGTCCTCGATCACGTCGTGAAGCAGGGCGGCGATGATGGACTCGGAATCCAGCTTCTGGTCCGCCACGATCTGCGCCACCGCCAGCGGATGAATGATATAAGGCTCGCCGCTTTTCCGCTTCTGCCCCGCATGGCATTGGTCGGCGTATTGGAACGCGGCGCGGATCTGGGTGAAGTCCGCCGCAGGATTGTAACTGCGGATGGAGTGCTCCAGCTGTTCGTATTGTTCCTGCAATGTCATGCCATATCACCTCGCTTTTGATCGGCAGGTTCCACCCGCAGGCGGGTAAGATAGGGGCAGGCAAACAGGTCCACCTTGCCCTGTGTGCCATTGAGAGAAAGGGTGATCCGGTCACTTTGGACGTTCATGGAAATCAGTCCCCGTTCCTGAAAGACCTGAAGCGCCAGAGCGGTGCGGAGGAAGCTTTCGCTGCCGCCGGACAGTGCAGCCAGATGCCGCAGATAGGGAAGGGTATCCTCCTCGGCTTTTCCGGAGCGAAGATGCCGCTCCAGCACCCGCCAGCATGAACCGAATTGATCCCGGGAGGCGCTCAGCCGGGAAGCCTCCTGCGCAGTGACGCTGCCGCCGGAGAGCAGGCGGTGGATCAGCTCCAGATCCGCTGCCTCGTGGCGGCTGGGGACCAGAGAGGGACGAATGTCGATCAGCTGCAATTGCAGCGTGGTACTGCCCCGGAACGTATTGGCCTGCAGATAGAACGCGGCGTCCACCCGGCTGCCGGCGCTGATGCCGCACTCCTGCGCCGTTACGGAAAAGAAGATGGCGTCAAACCGGGAAGTGCCCTTGGAAAGACGCAGCTTCAGGTGACGCCCCTGTCCCACGGACTGGATGGCGTCCACTGTGGCTCCCAGCAGGGCGAAGGAGGGACGGGGATTTCCGGAACCGTAAGGCTCCAGCAGACTCAGCTGCTCCACCTGATCCAGCGTGACCTCGCCCGGACAGGTGATGGCAGCGTCTACCTCCAGAGAGGAGACCGGCAGTGCGCCGTCCATGGCGGAACGGACATAGCGGTTCATCCGCTGGCGGAAGGCGCCGATGTTGCTCTCAGGGATGGTGAAGCCGGCTGCCAGCTCATGGCCGCCGAAACCGTCCAGCAGATCGGAGCAGGACTCCAGCGCGGCAAAGAGGTTGAAGCCCCCGTAAGACCGGCAGGAGCCTTTGCCCGTGCCGTCCTTAAGGTGGATCATAAAGCTGGGACAGGAGTATTTTTCACTGAGGCGGGAGGCAACGATGCCGACCACGCCCTGATGCCAGTCCTCGCTGGAGAGCACCAGCGCGCTGCGCTCCTCGCTGCGCAGCTTGTCGATTTTTTCCATGGCGTCGGCGCAGATGGTCTGCTCCACCGCCTGCCGCTCCCGGTTCAGATCGCACAGGGCGCGGGCCAGCTCCTCCGCCAGAGCAGGATCGTCCGTTTCCAGCAGATCTGCCGCCAGATCGGCGGCGCCCATGCGGCCGGCTGCGTTGATGCGGGGGGAGAGCACGAAGCCGACCTGAATGGAGGTGATGGGCTTGCCCAGCAGGCCCGCCTCTTTCAAAAGTGCGTGAATGCCCACAAAATCCGTGTGGGGCAGGGCCTCCAGACCGCAGGAGACGATGGTGCGGTTTTCGCCCTCCATCCGCATGACGTCGGCAATGGTGCCGATGGCGGCCAGCGTGCAGTATCGGGCAAAAAGCGCGTCTTCCCGGTTCTCGCCGCCCAGCGCCAGCACCAATTTCAGCGTGACGCCCACGCCTGCCAGATGCTTGAAGGGGTAGGGGCAGTCCGGACGGTGGGGGTCCACCACCGCTGCGGCGTTGGGCAGGGCTTCCTTGCATTCGTGGTGGTCTGTTACCACCACGTCCATGCCGAGGGAGTTGGCGAAGTCCACCTCATCGTTTCCGGTAATGCCGCAGTCCACGGTAATCATTAAAGTAGCTCCCTGACGGTGCAGGTTTTCAATGGCCTCCCTGCTGAGACCGTATCCGTCCTCAATGCGGCGGGGAATATAGCGCAGGCACTTGGCCCCGCAGCTTTTCAAATAGTCCCGCAGCAGCACGGTTGAAGTGATGCCGTCCACATCGTAATCGCCGAAAACGGCAATGGTCTCTCCCTGAGCAATGGCACGCTGGATGCGGCTGACGGCCTTATCCATGTCCCGCATCCGCATGGGGGAGATGGTCAGCTGCCGTTCCCGATCCAGAAATTCTGCAGCAGCCTCCGGGGAGGTGATACCGCGGGCGGCAAGGACCGTGGAAAGCAGATAGGGATATCCGGCGCTGCGCAGAAGGGCCACATCCTGATCCGGCGGTGCCCCGATGTTCCATTTTTTGAACTTCACAGGATGTCCCTCCTTTCTCCATGAGAAAAATAATCTAAAATAACTAAATAATTATAGCAGAAAAGAAATGCAAGGTAAAGAATGAATTTCAAAAGTCTCAAGCACTGCAAGCATCATCTTCAAGTGAAAGTAAACAACCGGCATACGCAGCCTGATGAAAGCCATGTTTCAGCTTCACAGTATCATCATCCTCCGCTTGATTCAATGCACAGTTCAATTGACGAAGTTATCACCGGTTGACCCAAATGTAAAAAGGGGGGAGGGGGAGTTTGATTGACTGTGTATGAAAATTCTGGTATAGTGGGAATAATTTGGCACTGAATTGTGCCAGAAGGAGCGTAAGAAACATGAAAAAACAATGGAAACGGCTGGCGGCGTGCGCAGTGCTGTGCGCGGTGCTGACCGGCGGACTGACGGTGCCCGCAGCGGCGGGCTTTGCCGATGTGCCGGCAAACCACTGGGCATCGGAGAGTATCCGGCTTTGTGTGGAGCGGGGCTTTTTTCAGGGGCAGTCATCCAGCCGCTTTGGCTTGGGCGGACAGATGACCCGCTCCGCCTTTGCGGTGGTTTTGTGCCGCTTTTTCGGTTGGGAGCCGGCATCCCCTGCGAAAGCGGTTTACGAGGATGTGCCGGCAGAGGCGTGGTATGCCGGGGCGGTGGAGGCTGCCTATCGCCATGGCGCCCTGACGGACCAGCAGGAGACCTTCCGCCCCGATGCGCCCATTACCCGGGAGGAACTGGCGGTGATGCTGGTGCGGGCCATGGGCTACGGCAGCATTGCAGGTCTTGCGCAGGATCTGCCCATGCCCTTCCGAGATGTGACCACCAATACCGGCTATATTACCATGGCCTATGATCTGGGCTTGATGAGCGGCACCTCCGCGGACACATTTTCTCCGGACCGGGCAGCCACCAGAGAGCAGGTGGCGGTCATTTTGACGCGGCTTTACGATCAGCTCCACAAAAAAGGGATGGGACTGATGACCGTTGCCGCCGTGCCGGGGGATTTTGCGGGTTTGAAAGCGGTAGCGGTTCCAGCGGGACGGATGATTACAGTGGGGGAACGACCGACCATCAATACGGTCATGCGTCCGGAGGAGACGGCTCCCGTTCTGGAGGCGGCACGGAAGGCCGGCACGAAAACACTGCTCTACCTTACCGGCGGACCTACCGCACTGAGGGCACCTGCCGCAGCGGCGGCGCAAACGGTTTCGGAGGCGGTGCGCACAGGCGGGTATGACGGTTTGATGCTGTATATTCCCGCACTGAAAGCCAAGGACGAAGAACGCATGACTGCGCTGGCACAGGCGCTGGACGCCGCGCTGGGTGCGGAGAAGCTGCTGTATGTGATGGCTGATGCCCCTGCCCGCGGAGAAGAGGAGCCCGGCTATGACTATGCGGCGCTTGCCGCTGCTGCGGATCAGCTGGTGCTGCGGGTAGCCGATCACCAGATCTTCCCCGGTGGATTCCCCACAACGCCGGTAGATCCGCTGGAGGAGCTTTACTATGCGTTGGGAACATTGAAAACGGTGGAAAGCGGAAAGCTGGCGCTCTCTGTGACAGCCGGTGTCTCTGCATGGAACGGCGGAAAGCGCTGCGCGCTCACGGCAGAGGAGTTTCAAGCCCTGCTGGCGGATCCCGAAACAGAACGGCACTATTCTGACCGGTATGCCTGCGCCTACCTCACCGGAACGCTGAAAAAAGGCGGAGATGTGGTCGTATGGTATCTGGACCGGCAGGGGGCGGCAGCCCGCGTCCAGCTGGCACGGGCTTTTGGCGTACAGCAGCTGTGTCTGGATGACTGGTCCTTTGCCGGGGAAGATCTGCTGGCTGGCCTGCGGGAGAGCTGAGAAGATTCACGATATTTCTGCAATGCCGATATCCACTGCGCCCCGTCCGGTAAACTGCCGGACGGGGCGCTTTTTTGCGGGAGCATGCAAACAGCCCCCGTCCGGTTTGGACGGGGGCTGCTGAACAGATCTTACAGGAATTTCTGCATACCATCGGTAGCGACGGAGGGGTCTGCGCTGATGGTGGCGGTGAACTTGATGTTGTTCTGCTCGCCGAACACATCCAGCCAGTTCAGGAAATCCTCCGTTTCCTTGTCCACATCGCGGCCGGTGATCTTACCCAGATTGTCGATGAATACATGGGTGATATCGTAATTGCCGGCATACAGACCGCTGATAAAGCCGCGCATCAGATCGTAACTGTTCAGGCGATACTCCTGCGCGTCAATGAGACGGATATGATAATGAATATCGTACATCATGTTGCGGTTGGCCTCAATGCAAACGACGTTGCCGGGCTCGTCTTTCGCCGCGTTGTTGATCAATTCAATGAGCTGCTTGGTTTTGCCGGAACCCTTCATGCCCATAATCAGTCTGACCATAATAAATCACTCCTGTCCTTTATTTACGGGGGGGAATCTTGCTGGTATTAGCATAGCATAAGAGTACGGAAAATACAATGCAAAAATGAAGCTTTAATCTTTGTTCATAATGGGGATTGACAATCGAAAACGCTTACTTTTTCAGTTTGGCCTCCAGCTGTGCTTTCCGGTCCTCATAGCCGGGCTTGCCCAGAAGGGCGAACATGTTCTTTTTATAGGCCTCCACACCGGGCTGGTCAAAGGGGTTCACGTCCAGCAGATAACCGGACAGGCCGCAGGCGTACTCAAAGAAATAAATCAGCTGACCCAGCGCAGCGGGGGTTTTGCCGTCGGCCTCCACGATGATGTTGGGCACGCCGCCCTCTGTATGAGCCAGCAGGGTGCCTTCCATGGCCCGGTCGCGGATAAAGTCCATGGATTTTCCTGCCAGAAAATTCAGCCCGTCCCCGTCGGTCTCGTCCCGGGGCACGAAGGCCTGACAGTTGGAGGCACCCAGCCGTACCACGGTCTCGAACATGAGCCGCTTTCCCTCTTGAATGTATTGCCCCATGGAGTGGAGGTCGGCGGTGAAGTCGACGCTTGCGGGGAAGAGTCCCTTGCCGTCCTTGCCTTCGCTCTCGCCGTAAAGCTGCTTCCACCACTCGCTCATGAAGCGGAAGGCGGGATCGTAGCAGGCCAGCAGTTCAATGGGTCGGCCGGAGCGGTAGAGCTGATAACGGATGGCGGCATATTCCCATGCGGGGGACTCATAGGAGGCGGTGCGGCACAGCTCCATCATTTCTGCCGCACCCTGCATGAGCGCCTCGATGTCCACACCGGCTGCGGCGATGGGCAGCAATCCCACGGCGGTCAGCACCGAATAGCGTCCGCCGATTTCATCGGGGACCACAAAGGTTTCCCACCCTTCGGCATCGGCAAGGGATTTCAAGGCGCCGCGGGCCTTGTCGGTGGTGGCATAGATCCGCTTTCCGGCGCCTTCCCGGCCGTATTTCTTTTCCAGAGCCTCCCGGAAAAAGCGGAAGGCGACGGCAGGCTCTGTGGTGGTTCCGGATTTGGAGATCACATTGACAGAAAAGTCTCCGTCTGCCACCAGATCCAAAACCTCCTGCAAAGCGTCGGAAGAAAGGCCGTTGCCAACGAAATAGATGTTGGGGGTATCTTTCTTTTTCAGATTGTAGTTGGGAGAGCACAGGCAGTCGATGACGCCGCGGGCGCCCAGATAGCTGCCGCCGATGCCAATGACCACAAGAGACCGGGAATCGGCTTGGATCCGTGCAGCGGCAGCTTGGATCCGTGCGAATTCCTCGCGGTCATAGGTGCCGGGAAGATGGACCCAGCCAGTGAATTCACCGCCGGCACCGGAGCCGCTCTGCAGCTTTTCCTGTGCGCGCTTGAGGCGGGGAGCCAAAGCCTCCTTATAGGGCAGGGGAAGAAAACTCTGCATTTCAAACAGCTTTATGTGTAACATCTGTACGCATCCTTTCTGTTATGCCGGAGCGCAGAGCGCCGGCTGATCCTGTTTGTGAAAAGTATAGCATTTCCCGCTGCTTCGGGCAAGAGAAATTCGCCGGTTGGACACAGAAAAGCCCGTACACATTCACCGCTCCGCCAGAAACGCTGTCTTCAAAAGCCGCAGCAGCATCTGCCGGTAGGTGACTTTGGGGATGGACTCCCCTGCCAGCAGAGGAATTTCGGCAAGGATCTCTTCTCCGGCGGTGACCGTCAGCGTCCCCAGCGGATCGCCGGTCTCCACAGGGGCGTCGATGCTCTCTATGAGTGTCACAGCTTGCCGGAGATCCGCTGCCTTGCTTTTTTCCAGCAGCAGTGTACTGCCCTCGCCCAGCACCGGCTGAACCGTGGCCTGTGTTCCCAAGACCACCGGAATGGGTGCCAGCGGCGTTTCGGGGACAGCTTTTTTTAATGTATACGTAGAAAATCCGTGGGTGAGCAGCGTTTTGGCGTCCTCGAACCGCTGGGCGGAGGTGGCGTCCTTCATGATGACGGCGATCAGCTCCATGCCGTCCCGCTCCGCTGTGGCGGAAAGGCAGTAGAGGGCGCTGTCGGTGGAGCCGGTTTTGAGACCGGTCGCGCCCTCATAAAACCGGATGAGCTTGTTGGTGTTGACCAGAGAGGAGGCCCCGCCCCGCAGGGTGTCCATCCAGATGGTGGTATATTGACGGATTTCCGGATGCTTCAGAATCAGCTCCCGACTCATCAGGGCAATGTCATGAGCAGAGGTGACGTGATTTTCCGCGGGCAGGCCGGTGGCGTTTTGAAAGGTGGTATCGGTCATACCCAGCTGAACCGCTCGCTCGTTCATGCGTTCCACAAAGGCCTCCTCGCTGCCGGCGATCTGTTCCGCCAGTGCAACGGCGCAGTCGTTGGCGGACACCACGCAGACTGCCTTGAGCATATCGGAGACCGTCATCTGCTCGTTTTCCTTCAGCCAGATCTGGCTTCCTCCCATGGAGCAGGCGTGGGCGGAAGCGGTGACCGGCGTGTCATAGGTCAGCTGTCCGCTGGAAATGGCCTCCATGGTCAGCAGGATGGTCATGATCTTGGTGACACTGGCTGGCTCCAGCTTGGTGTGTTCGTCCTTGGCATACAGTACAGAGCCGGTTTCTTTTTCCATCAGCAGGGCGGATGGCGCCGCCACCTCCAGACCTCTGGCTCCGGTGGTCAGCACCAGAACCGCCCCCAGCAGGGCAAGCGCTTTTTTCATGGCAGTTCCTCCTCATATCATTTCTAAACTCTATGACAGAAAGAGGACATTCATGCGGGAAGGGCGGTATTGGGAAGGACGTGTTGCACGCCACCGTGCAATTCCGGTGGAGCGGGGGACTCTACAAGGGGAGGCTTTCGCGGAAAATTATCATGAAAGGGGGGAGCGTGTGAATGAGATCATTGCGGTGCTGATTACCGGCGGCCTCACGCTGGCAGGCGTGATTATCAGCAATCAGAGGACGCAGGCTGTCACCGAGGCGAAGCTGGAGGAGCTGACCCGTGAAGTCCGGGAGCACAACCATTTCGCCCGGCGGATGCCGGTGGTGGAGGAACAGATCAGGGTTCTGAGCCACCGCATCGGAGATTTGGAGTCATATCATAAAGGGGCTGCCGGTGCAGCCGGAGACAGAAAGGAGAAGGGACTATGAAAAAAACCATCACAGAGATCCTGCAGGATTACACCGGAGGTAAAAGCGGACTGGAAGAGACCAATCAGGCGCTGCGGGAGGCTGAGTCCGGTTTCAGCCTGAAGCCGGGGAAAAACGCGCTGACCGAGGAGGAGATCCGCGCCACCACCATCGGTTACTATCCCGATATGGCAAACGGGTTCGGCCTGCTGGATACCGGCACCGGCACGCTGGACAAGGTCCGCGTGGAAAGAGGCCGGCTGACGGACTGCGACTGCGGCAATATGCCGGCGCTGGTGACGCTGGCAGGACGCACATACGAAGTGCGCGGCAGGGTGCTGGCGGACCGGAGCGCAGGCTGAGTCTGCCGCGGGGAGAAGAAAACCATGGAGCTTTTGAAGCGGCGGCTGGCAAATCTGCTGGCAATCAAATCTCTGGTGACCATCACGTTGACGGGAGTGTTTGCGTTCCTGGCTGTGATGAACCGTGTCACCACCGAACAGTTTCTGACCGTGTTTACCGTGGTGGTGGGCTTTTACTTCGGAACACAGGCGGAAAAACACCGGACAGACGCAGAAACGTAAGGAGGCAGGGAGATGGAACGACCCGTCGGTGCCGCCGGACTGGCGCTGATCAAAAAATTCGAGGGCTGCCGACTGACAGCTTATAAGCCGCTTCCATCAGAGAATCATTGGACCATCGGCTGGGGTCACTGCGGTCCGGATGTTGAGGAGGGCGACCGGATCACGCAGGCAGAGGCGGATGCGCTGCTGGCGGCGGATTGCCGCCGGTTTGCCGCGGCTGTGGATGACCCTGCCCTTGTGCCGCTGACAGACCGTCTCAACGATAACCAGCGGGACGCCTTGATCTCCTTCACCTTCAATTGCGGTGAGGGAAATCTGCGGACTTTGTGCAAGGACCGCAGCCTTTCGGAGATCTGCGGGGCCATGGAGCTGTATTGCCGGGCAGGGGGACAGGTACTGCCGGGGCTGGTGCGCCGCCGGTCGGCGGAGCAGGCGCTGTTTCAAACGCCGGTGCCGGAGCAGACGGCGGAGGAACAGCCGGATGCCTATGCGGCAGAGGCTGTCCGGTGGGCGCGTGACCGCGGGATTTTGCAGGGGAACGCGGAAGGAAAGCTGGGGCTTCGCCAGCCGTGCACGGTGCAGAAAGCGGTGGTGCTGCTGTGGCGTTTTGCCAAAATGCTGAATCAGGCGTGAGTGACAGCGGATTTCCGCTGAGAGAAACAGCCAAGAGGGGACAGGCTTGCCTGTCCCCTCTTGGCTTATTTCTAATGAATCCCGCAATGGAATGAACAGCCGGCAGCGAGCGGGCAGATGACGTCTTTTTTTGCCGCGGGCATAAAAAGACGTCGGAGCAAAGCGGACTTTGCTCCGACTTGGTGCAGTTGAGCAATCCAAATCCGAACCTGTTTTCTGATCGGCCAATGCAGTTTTGAGGTCATCAAAAGTGATGGTTGCTGTCCCTTCCTTGTAGTTGAAGGTTACCATATCAATTTTACAAAAATTATTACAACTTTCACTAACTGGGAACAAGGGACAGCGAGAGTTTAATCAAAATTATATTAAGCAAAGTGGCATTGCTTTCGAAGATCCTCTAAAGGAAAGTGCTTTACGAAATGTTTTTGTGAGTTCAAAAATCATTTTAATTTATGGAGCTGCTGGAACCGGCAAAACAACACTCATAAATTATATTTCAAATCTCATGGCAGGACGAAGCAAACTATTTCTTACAAAGACACATACAGCATTACAAAATCTTCAAAGGCGTATCGATAATCCTGGACCTTCTTCCGACTTTATAAGTATCGATAGCTTTACTAAAAGAGTGAATCTTCCGGATTATGACATTATATTTGTAGACGAATGCAGCACCATCGATAACCGCACAATGTCCATCTTTTTAGAAAAGATGAATTCTGGCACTTTTCTAGTGTTGGCTGGTGATATATATCAAATTGAATCCATTGATTTTGGAAACTGGTTTTTCTACGCAAAAGATATTATTAAAAGCTATGGTGCCAATATTGAGTTGCACAATACTTGGAGAACACAAAATCAAACACTTATCAACCTTTGGAATGCAGTTCGAAACAAAGAAGATTTGATTACTGAAATATTAGCGATTGATGGCCCATTTTCAGAAGATATCGGTCCTAAATTATTAGAACGGGAGGATGATGACGAAGTTATTTTGTGCCTCAATTATGATGGAAAGTTTGACTTGAACAACATGAATAACTATTTTCAAAATGCGAATAAGAAAGGAGAAGCCATTTCGTGGAGAGAATGGACTTATAAAGTCGGAGATCCTATCCTTTTCAATGAAACAAAGCGTTTTCCTTTGTTGTACAATAATCTAAAAGGGCGAATTGTTGGCATTGTCAAAGATGCTGAAAGTGTAACCTTTACTATTGATATTGAAGTTATTCTAACCGAAATGGATTGCCAAGGCCAAGACTTTGAACTTGTTGATGTATTCGACAACTCCTCCCGTATCAGCCTCACGGTATACGCTTACGATGATAATACATCTGATTTGGAAGACTCTTCACGCATGAATTCCATAGTTCCTTTTCAGCTTGCGTATGCAGTTTCAATTCATAAGGCACAAGGCTTAGAGTATGATTCAGTCAAAGTAATTATTCCGCAGAGCAACTCTGAAAAAATCACCCATGGGATTTTTTATACAGCCATAACACGTGCAAAGAAAAAATTGAAAATTTACTGGAGTGCCGAAACAATGAAAGAAATTGTTTCCGGTTTTGCCACCAATGAGTCAAATGGTAAAAGCTTGGAAATCGTTAAAGCTAAACTTGCCGTTACCCAATAAAGTAAAATCCCGTCTCGCTCATAAAGAGCAGTAACCAATTTTAAGGTTACTGCTCTTTAATTTTTTGATGACTTTATGATTATTTTCTGTGGTCATAGCCCCCCATTTTCGCTGCACCTCCTTGCGGAAATGGGGGGTCCCATAACACCCAAAGAAAACAAATAATCCGAACCCATTTCCTATCGGAAACAAGTTCGGATTATATTGGTTTGGTGCCGGTGGTGGGACTCGAACCCACACGGTATCGCTACCAACGGATTTTGAGTCCGTCACGTCTACCAATTCCATCACACCGGCTCATGGATACTTGCTTACTATACCAGACTTGAAAGGAAAATTCAAGAGGGGATTTTTGTTTCCCGAAAGAAAAATGAACAGACCGTAAAAAGAGATGAAAATCCAAAGAAAAGCTACCCAAAAAACGGGGGATGTGCTATGATATTATCTGTTAAAATATGCGCGTTTGCAGCAAAGGGCGGGAAGACTGTGAAAAAAGGATGGAAAAGTCTGGCGGCAGCAGGGCTGCTGCTGGAAATATTGATTCTGCTGTGCGGCTGCTCTGCGCCGCGGATCATTTTCAATCCGCAGGAGCTTTATGCCCTTCCGACCCTGCCGGAAAAATATACGGATCTCAACATCCTCCTCAGCGAGATTCTGGACAGCGGAGCAGAGTATGCTGCACCGGCTTCCGGCACCAACACACAGCCGGTGCAGCTGGTGGATTTGAATGGGGACGGCCAGGAGGAGGCGGTGGCGTTTTTCCGCAATCCCAATGAGGAGCGTCCCTTGAAGATTCACCTCTTTACCGCCGGAGAGGACAGCTATGAGCATCTGGGCGTGATCGAGGGTACCGGAACGGGAATTTACAGTGTCGCCTACGAAGATCTGGACGGGGATGGTTATTTGGAGCTGATGGTGGGCTGGAAGGTGGCCGTGGACCAGCAGGTGCTGGAGGTATACAGCCTTCGTCCAAGCGGCATGGTAGGCTTGGTGCGGACCGACTATGTAAAGTACATCACGTTGGATCTGGATCTGGATCAAAGGAAGGAACTGGTGGCGATCCGCGCGGATGCGGAAGGCGGGGGCGTGGCAGATTATTACAGCTGGCAGGCGGATGGAACCCTCCTGAGCCAGTCCTCGGCCCGAATCTCTGTTTCTATGGCGGAGCTGAGCCAGCAGGGCCGTGTGACCGCAGGGATGCTGAAGGGAGAGATTCCGGCGCTGTTTGTCACCGGTGTCACGGAGGTCCCTCGGGCGATCACGGATATTCTGGCGGTGCGGAACGGAGAGTTGAGCAACATTGTGCTTTCTGAGGTAACGGGCGTCTCTTCGCAGATCGCCCCCTTCTGCACGCTCTATCCCGGTGATCTCAATGGTGACGGACTGACAGAGGTGCCGTGGCCCACCCGTCTTTTGTCGCTGGAAAATGAAGGGCTTTCCTACCAGCGGGTGGATTGGTACACCTATGACGGCGGCGGCAGCGGTGATGTGGTCCTGCGGACCTATCACAATCTGGAGGACCGGTGGTATTTCCGGCTGCCGGAGGAATGGGTGAACCGGATCTGGATCAGCCGGACCACCGCACCGGACGAGGCGGCTGTGACCTTTTACATTCTGGCGGGAGAGGGGGAGGAGGCTGCGCCCTTCCTGCGGATCACCGCCATCAGCGGCAGCAACCGGGATTACCGTGCGGTGCGGGGCAACCGGTTTGTGCTGAGCCGGCAGCCGGAGGTCATTTATACCGCGGAACTGCTGGATGCCAACGATAGCTGGGCGTACGGAGTGACGGCGGATCAGGTGCGGGGGGCGTTCAGCCTGACCGACACAGATTGGGTCGCCGGAGACAACTGACGGAAAAAGAAAGGATCTAGGCTGTGAAAAAAGTTTTGGTTTTGGAAGATGAATCCAGTATCCGCAGCTTTATTGTGATCAACCTGCGCCGGGCAGGCTATGATGTCATTGAGGCGGAGACTGGCGAGGAAGCGCTGGAACGGCTCAAAGAGCATCCCAATACCAAGGTGGCGCTGCTGGACATTATGCTGCCGGGGATCGACGGCTTTGAGGTCTGCCGCCGCATCCGTGCCACCAATACAAAAATCGGCATCATCATGCTGACTGCGCGCTCGCAGGAGATGGACAAGGTGACGGGACTGATGACCGGCGCCGATGACTATGTGACCAAGCCCTTTTCTCCTGCGGAGCTGACTGCCCGGGTGGACGCGCTGTTCCGCCGCGCCGGCGGAGAGGATCCGGTTCAGACCGGGGAGATCCGGCAGGATCCCTTCCTGCTGAACACCCGGAACCGGACGCTGGAAAAAGACGGTCAGCGGATCAAACTGACGCAGGTGGAATACTCCATCATGCGGGTATTTATGGAGAATCCGGGGAAAGCCCTCTCACGGGAGGAAATTCTGGATAGAGTCTGGGGCAGGGACTACTTCGGGGAACTGAAGATCGTGGATGTCAACATCCGGCGCCTGCGGCTGAAAATCGAGGACAATGTGCAGAATCCGGTATATATCACCACGGTTTGGGGATACGGATATAAGTGGGGATTTTGAGAAGACGAACGCCGTGGGAACAGGAATTCCGGGCGGCGTGGAAAGAAGAACAGCGGTTTTTGAAGCAGTATGAAGTGCAGAAGGAAACGCTGTTGGAGCAGAAAGCAGTGGAACTTGCCCCTGAGAAGCTGACGGAGCTGTTGCATACCGGCTTTGAAAAAGCCTTCACCATGCTTTATGAAAAGGGAGCAGGTCAGGGCGGACTGGCAAAGCGGCGGGAGACCTACCGGCTCCAGACCTATGCGGCAGAGCTGAGGGAAGACCACAGGAATCTGCGGGCTTTCGCAAAAAGTGCCGGGCGGGCTGGCAGAAGGGATGTGCTGGTCTCCGGCGCCGCCGGTATCGGTATGGGATTTTTGGGGGTGGCGCTGCCGGACATTCCCCTGTTTGCCGCATTGACGCTCCGGAGTGTCTATGGCATCGGAGAGAGCTACGGCTTTTCCTGTCAGGAAGAAGCAGAGCGGCTTTATGCGCTGCGGATCATTGAGACGGCGCTTTCCTATGGAGCGGAGCTCCGGCAGGGAAACGCCCGGCTGGAGCGGTTTGAGCAGACCGGCGTCTGGCAGGAGGAGCCGGAGCGGGCGGAACAGCTGCACCGGACGGCACGGAATCTTTCCACGGCGCTGCTGTGCGGCAAGGCGCTTCAAAACATTCCTGTTGCCGGAGCTGTTGGAGGGGCGGGAGATGCAGTGTGCCTTCGCCGTATCCAGCGGTATGCGTGCATACGATACCGCAAACGATTTTTGCTCCGCCGGAAGCTGGCGGAGCGGTAGAAAGGAAGTGGGACCGTGGCCGGACAAGAAAAAGGGACGCTGGGGCCTCTGCGGCTGCGGGGACTTCGAAAGCGCTGGGTATTCAATACGGTGATGCCGGTGTTTTTCCTGCTGGTGCTGCTGGTGCTGTCCGTATCCGTGGGAATCTCGAATTATTATTACGGTACAATGCTGGAGGGACTGGAGACCCGTGCCCAGACCATGGCCAGTTCCTTCAATGAGTATTTCATGAGCAACGGCTATGTCAGCTATATTCAAAAAGCGACTCAGACAGCGGAAAATTTTGAGGAGAAGGGCCGCATTGAACTGCAGTTTATCAACAGCAAGACCGGCCGTATTCAAATTTCCTCTTCCGGATTAACGGCGGGAACCGCTCCCGGAACGGAGGATATCCATCAGGCCATTTCCACCAACCAGATGAAGCCCTTCCGCGGGCATGACCCGGAGACAGGGGAAGAGATCATGGCAGTATCCCATCCTCTGCTGTTCAACGGGCAGGTAGTGGGTGTCATGCGGTTCGTCACCTCTCTGCGGGAAGTGAACTCGCAAGTGATGCTGGTGGTGCTGTGCATCCTGCTGGTGGCATTTTTGTGTATGCTGCTGGTGGTGGTCACCAATCTGCTGTTCATCAATAATGTGGTGGAGCCGGTAGCCGTGGTGACGGAGGCAGCCAAGCGCATTGCTGCCGGCGGTTATGGCTTCCGCATTGAAAAGCAGTATACCGACGAGCTTGGAGAACTGGTGGAGAACATCAACGAGATGTCCATGCAGATCAGCCGGAACGAGAAGATGAAGTCGGAATTTATCTCTTCGGTGTCCCACGAACTGCGCACGCCCCTGACCGCCATCAATGGATGGGGCGAGACGATTCTGGAGGACCCCACGGGAGATCCGGTGCAGCTGCGCCGCGGGATCCGGATCATTCTCAACGAATCGAGGCGGCTTTCCAACATGGTGGAGGAGCTGCTGGACTTTTCCAAAATGGAGGACGGCCGGTTCACGCTGCATATTGAAGAGACGGATCTGCAGGCAGAATTGGAGGATGCCATTTTTACCTATCGGGAGCTGTTCCGGCAGGAGGGCATCGAGCTTTCCTACGAGGCGGGGGACGTGCTCCTGCCGCCCATTCTGGGAGATCCGGAGCGGCTCAAGCAGGTCTTTTGCAATGTGCTGGATAATGCCGCCAAGCATGGCGGCGCGGGAAAGCGCATTGTGGTGTCCATCGCAGCGGAGGGGCAGGAGCAGGTGATCCGGGTCCGGGACTACGGCCCCGGCATCCCGGAGGCGGAGCTGCCTTACGTGAAGCAGAAATTCTATAAAGGAACGTCGAAAGCCCGGGGCAGCGGTATCGGGCTGGCGGTGTGCGACGAGATCATCCGTCTGCATGGCGGCGTGTTTGAAATCGGAAACGCACAGGGCGGCGGCGCGGAGGTCACCATCCGCCTGCCGGCAGAAAAATAAAAAATTGGAACAGATGTTTGATTTTCAAAATCCGCTGTGCTATACTGGAACCGTCTGAAGGGGGCGTGTTCAGTCCGGCGGAAATCGGAGACACAAGAAAGGGATTTTCATGGCAGAAGAACAAAAATCCTGCGCCTTCCGCACCAGCATCGGCGGGCAGGCGCTGATCGAAGGCGTGATGATGCGCGGTCCGGAGAAACAGGCCATCGTGGTGAGGGATCAAACGGGCCAACTGGTGGAGAAGGTAGAGGACTTGAAATTCATCAAGGACCGCTATCCTGTTTTGGGCTGGCCGCTGGTGCGGGGTACGGTCAATTTTCTGGGGGCAATGGTCAACGGCGTCAAGGCCTTGATGTATTCCGCGGATTTTTATCCGGAAGAAGAGGCTGCCCGGCCCTCCCGGTTTGAGCAATGGCTGGAGCGGCATCTTTCCAGCAAAAAGCTGGAGCAGGCAATTGTGGCGTTTGCCGTATTGCTGGGCGTGGGATTGAGCCTGCTGCTCTTTATGGTGCTGCCAACGCTCATTACCGGCGGCATTCTGCACTTTTTCCCCGGGTTTCCCATGTGGGGTCGGAATCTGACAGAGGGTATTTTGAAGGTCGCGATTTTCCTGCTGTACCTGATTTTCTGCTCCCGACAGAAGGATATTTACCGGGTCTTTCAGTATCACGGGGCAGAACACAAGACGATTTTCTGCTACGAGGCGGGACTGCCGCTAACGGTGGAAAATGTCCGGATCCAGCCCAGACATCATCCCCGCTGCGGAACCAGCTTTTTGTTTGTGGTGATTTTTGTGTCCATTTTGATCTCCAGCGTGGTGTTTGGCATCTGGCCGGTCACCAATGTGTGGCTGCGGACGCTGATCCATTTGCTGCTGCTGCCGCTGATCGTGGGCGTCACCTACGAATTCAACCGCTGGGTGGGCCGCCATGTGCAGGACAGCCGCCTTGCCAGAATCCTGACGGCTCCCGGCATGTGGATGCAGAATTTTACCACCAACGAACCGGACGATGGCATGATGGAATGCGCCATCCGGTCTCTGGAGCTGGTACTGCCCAGCGAAAAGGGAAAAGACGCGTGGTGACGGAGGGCGGGCTGCCCTCTCGGGCTGCTGCGCCGGAGGTTCCGGATTGCCGGAAAAACGGCTTCGGTGAACCGGAAAATCGGAGAAAAATCAATACGGAGCGTATCTATGGCTATTACATATAACGATTTGTATTTAGATATTCGCCGGCAGCTGCGCCAAAGCGGCATTGAAGCCGCCACGCTGGAGGCGCGGGAGATGGTGTGCAGCGCCGTTGGAAAAAGCAGGGAGGAACTTGCGCGGGACGGCAGGCTGTATGCGTCTCCGGAGCTGGAGCGGCGTGCCCGGGAGTTGACGGCGCGGCGTCTGGCGGGAGAACCGGTGGCCTATCTCATTGGAGAATGGGAGTTTTACGGTCTGCCGCTGGATATTACCCGGGACGTGCTGATCCCCCGTCCGGATACGGAGGTGCTGGTGGAACAGGCTGTGGCCTACTGCGACATTCTGCCGGAGTGCCGGATTTTGGATCTGTGCGCCGGCAGCGGCTGCATCGGACTGGCTATGGCATCTCAGCTGCCCCGCTGCCGCGTGGTATTGGGGGAGTATTCGGACGCTGCACTGCGGGTCTGCCGCCAGAATATCCGCCGCAACAGCCTGTCCGGAAGGGTGATTTCCATACAGGCAGATGCCAGAAACCTGCCGGATCAGACGCTGGGGGAATTTGACTGCATCGTTTCGAACCCGCCCTATATTCCGCGGGAGGATATCGGGGGGCTGGATGTGTCCGTGAAGGACTATGAGCCGCATCTGGCGCTGGACGGCGGAGAGGACGGTTTGGATTTTTACCGCTCGATTTCCGAAAAATGGAAAACAGCCCTGCGTCCGGGCGGACGGCTTTATTTTGAAGTGGGGATCGGACAGGCCGACAGCGTGCTGCGATTGATGCGCGCGCAAGGCTTTGGGGATATTCAGGTGATCAAAGACCACCATGATATTCCGCGCGTGGTCTTCGGCACCTTGTATACGGAGATCTAAGAGCGGAGCGTCCTGCCGGTTTTTGAAGAGATCCGGGAAACGAGATCGAGATTTAGGAGGAGAACATTATGGCAAAAGAGAAAGCACCGGTGCCTGCCGCGGCGCCCGCCAACGATAAAAAGCAGGCCATCAACACGGCGATGGCTCAGATTGAAAAGATGTACGGCAAAGGCTCCATCATGCGGCTGGGAGACCAGACCGATTTGTCGGTGGACTACATTCCCACCGGCTCTTTGGCGCTGGATGTGGCGCTGGGGATCGGCGGACTGCCCAAGGGGCGCATCATCGAGATCTATGGGCCGGAATCCTCCGGCAAGACGACGCTGGCGCTCCATGTGGTGGCGGAAGCCCAGAAAAAGGGCGGCGAAGTCGCCTTTGTGGATGCGGAGCACGCTTTGGATCCCACCTATGCCCGGGCGCTGGGCGTTCGGGTGGAGGATATGCTGATCGCGCAGCCGGATACCGGCGAGCAGGCGCTGGAGATCACAGAGGCGCTGGTGCGGTCCGGCGCCATTGATGTGATTGTGGTGGACTCCGTAGCGGCGCTGGTTCCCCGGGCAGAGATCGAGGGCGAGATGGGCGACAGCTATGTGGGCCTGCACGCCCGTCTGATGAGTCAGGCGCTCCGGAAGCTTACCGGCGCCATCGGAAAGACCAACACCATTGTCATCTTCATCAACCAGCTGCGGGAAAAGGTGGGCGTCATGTACGGCAATCCGGAGGTCACCACCGGCGGCCGCGCGCTGAAATTTTACGCATCCGTCCGCATTGACGTGCGCCGCATCGAGGCGCTGAAAAACGGCAGCGAGGTGGTGGGAAACCGTACCCGTGCCAAAGTGGTGAAAAACAAGGTGGCGCCCCCCTTCCGGGAGGCGGAGTTCGACATTATGTATGGCGAAGGAATTGCCCATGAGGGGGAGCTGCTGGATCTGGGCGTGAAGCTGGATCTGGTGCAGAAGGCCGGCTCATGGTTTTCCATGGGGGAGACCCGCATCGGACAGGGACGGGACGCCGCCAAGCGGTACCTGCAGGAGAACCCTGAGATCGCGGAACAGCTGGAGGCGGACATCCGCGCCAATTTTGATAAGCTGATGACCGGTCAGGCGCGCATTGCCGCCGCCAAGGCCGCCGGAAAGACTGCCGGTAAGGCAGTGGATGTCAGCGCTGACGATTTTAAGGATGAGGATTGAGCGCATCGAGGCGTCCAAGCACAGGCGGGGGCGGGTGCTGGTCTTTTTGGAGGACGGGACCTGCCTGAAGGTCACGGAGCAGGAATTGCTGGATTTCGGTCTGCGGGCCGGAGACCGGCTGGACGATGAAGCTTTGGAGCGGCTGCGGGCGGCTTCCGGGGTTTCCAATGTGAAAGCGGCGGCGGCGGATCTGATCGGCAAGCGGGCCATGAGCCGGCGGACACTGGAGAAAAAGCTGAAGGAGAAAGGCGCCTCCGAAGCGGAGGCGCGCTATGCCGCGGAATGGCTGGAAGCCATCGGAGCGCTCAATGATGCCGAGTATGCGGCGCTGCTGGTGCGGCATTACAGTGACATGGGCTATGGGCCTGCCCGAGTGCGGGAAAAGCTCTATGAAAAAGGTGTTCCCCGAGAGCTGTGGGAGGGTGCGCTGGAAACCATGCCGGAAAACGGCGGGCAGATCGACCGGTTTTTACAGGGAAAGCTGCGGGGCCGGATTCCGGAGGAACGGGAGAAAAAGCGATTGACCGATGCCCTTCTGCGTCGGGGCTATCCTTGGAGCGATGTGAAGGCGGCATGGAGCCGTCTGGGGACGGAGCTTTCAGAGGAATAGGAATTGCGTCCAAAGGATGTAAGGGGGCGGTTCTACGGAGAACGTGAAGAAGACTCTGCGGGTCGTCATTCCGGTTCTGGCCGGAATGGTTCTGGCGCTGCTGCTCTGGAGTCTCAGCCCCGGACCGGAGCGGCTGGCTCAGATTACGGCGGAACGCTATGCGGAGCGGTATGCCGCTGACTACCGCTACCATGCCCTTGTGATGGAGGGGGAGGTCCACCGCCGGATCGGAGCGTTTTCCCTGCGGCATCCATCATGGACCGTAGGGCTGTTCCGAGAGGAGGATCCGATGCGTCAGGGCCGTGTCCTCCGGCTGGAGATCTCCGGCGGGAGCTTCCCCGTCAAGGTGACCAAGGCCGGCTGGTGGACGGCAGAGGAGGGCTGTGCGGGGGCGCTGCCGTGCCCCTGAGCTGCTGGATCACCGTGCGGTCCGCACTGCGGTTTCGGGAGCTGACCGGTCATTGGCCGGACCTGCGCCGGTGGGATCCGGACGCTTACCATATCAAAAAAGAGGAGAAAGAGCCTTGAGCTATAACGTATCATTTATTTCCTTGGGCTGTGCCAAGAATCAGGTGAACTGTGAACAGATGATGGCCGCGGTGCAGGCGGCAGGACACCAGATCCAAGCCGCCCCTGAGGGCAGCGATGTGGTGGTGGTGAATACCTGCGGATTTCTGGCGTCTGCCTGTGAAGAGGCCATCGACAATATTCTGGAAATGGCAGAGCTGAAAAAGAGCGGTCAGGTGAAGAAGATTCTGGTCACCGGCTGCATGGCCCAGCGGTACAAGCAGGATGTGCTGGGCGAGCTGCCGGAGGTGGACGGGATCCTTGGAACCGGCAGCTATGGCGAGATCGCCGCCGCCATTGACGAGGTGATGGAGCAGGGGCTGCGGCCCTGCCGTCTGGGCAACATCCACACGGCGGAGCAGGGGGGACCGCGGATCCTCTCCACGCCCCCATGGTATGCCTATCTCCGCATTGCCGAAGGCTGCGACAATCACTGCGCTTACTGCGTGATCCCCTCTCTGCGGGGAAAATACCGCAGCCGTCCCATGCAGGAGCTGCTGGATGAGGCGGCAGAGCTGGCCTCCGCCGGTGTGCGGGAGCTGCTGGTCATCGCTCAGGACATCACCCGGTACGGCACCGATCTCAACGGGGAGCATCAGCTGGCTGCACTGCTGCGCCAGCTTGCCAAGCTGGATTTCCATTGGATCCGTCTCCACTATCTCTATCCCGATGAGATCACCGAGGAGCTCATCGACACCATTGCGCAGGAGCCGAAGATCCTGCCGTATCTGGATATCCCCATGCAGCACTGCAATGACGCCATTTTGAAAGCCATGAACCGTCGGGATACCAAGGCATCGCTGACAGAGATGGTGACCAAGCTGCGGGAGCGGATCCCCGGTCTGGTTCTGCGCACCAGTCTGATTACCGGACTGCCCTATGAGGATGAGGCGGCATTTGAAGAGCTGTGTGCGTTCTTGAGAGAGGTAAAGATCGAGCGGGCCGGTGTGTTCCCCTTCTCTCCCGAAGAGGGGACCAAAGCGGCTTTGATGGACCATGTGGATACAGAAGAGGCCAAACGTCGGGCGGAGCTGGCGGTGGATGTGCAGTCCGATATCATCGACGAGTACAATGAGTCGGTTCTGGGCAGCGAGCGGGAGATTCTCTGCGAGGGCTTCGACCCGCAGGCGCAGATGTTCTTCGGACGCAGCTATGCGGAGTCTCCGGATATCGACGGCCGTATTTACTTCACGGCTGATGAGGAGATCGCGCCCGGTACCTTCCTCACGGTGCGGTTCACCGGCACCATGGATGGGGAACTGACGGGCGAAGCGGTGTGAAGCGGGGGCTTGCCTTGCTTCTGCGCTGACCCTCTGCCGGACGGAAAACCAAAAGCGATGGATCTCCGCCTCATGGCGGGACCAAGGCGGTCAGGGGGAGAACCATGAAAAGCCCGTTGGAAGAGATCCCCGGCGTGGGGCCGCGGATTGCCGGAGTTATGGAAGCGCTGGGGTTCCACCAGCCGGCGGACCTGCGGGGACAGGATCCGGAAGAACTGTATCGCCGGGAATGCTGTCTCAAGGGGTTTCAGGAAGACCGGTGTGCCCTCTATGTCTGGCGTCTGGCGGTTTATTACGCGGACCATCCGGTGCGGGAACCGGAGAAATGTAAATGGTGGTACTGGAAAGACCGGTCGTATCCAGACCCCGATGAAGGAGAGAAAACACGTGAATCTGCCAAATAAATTAACTCTTTTGCGCATTATATTGATACCGGTGTTTATGGGAGTGCTGTATTGGGACTTCCCCGGCGCTGCTTGGGTGGCACTGGCGATCTTTATCATTGCCAGCCTGACAGATCTTCTGGACGGCAAGATCGCCCGGAAATATAATCTGGTGACGGACTTCGGCAAGTTTGCCGATCCGCTGGCAGACAAGATGCTGGTGACGGCTGCCATGCTGTGGTTTGTGGAAAACGGGCAGATGGCGGCATGGATGCTGCTGATCGTCATTTGCCGCGAATTTGCCGTCAGCGGCCTGCGGATGATTGCCAGCGACAAGGGCAGGGTGATCGCCGCCGGCTGGTCCGGAAAGGTGAAGACGGCATCCACCATGGTGTGCATCGTCCTGATGTTCCTGCCCATTCCGGAGATCGTGAACACCGTCTGCGTCTGGGTCATCACGCTGACCACCCTGTACTCCGGCGTGGAGTATTTTGTGAAAAACAAGGACGTGATCACGTCCTTCTGACCCTCGGCGGTGACCTGCGCGAACGTGTCCTGCACAATCAGAAAACGGGCCGGAAAGCCTGCTTTTCCAGAAGAATCCGGAAAAACGGCGGCGGGCTGCGCTTGACAACGGGAAACAGCGGTGCTATCATACATCCTGATAAGAAAAGGCATGGAAGAGGACGCCGTCCGGAACGCACAGCAGAGAGAAGCCGCCGCAGGCTGAAAGCGGCTTCGGTGAAAGACCGGAACCGGCCACCGCCTTGGAGCCGCCCACCGATATGTAGGCTGGGACGGGACCTCCCGTTACAGAGGACACGAGCGGCGCTTTTGGGGCGCAAGCAGGGTGGAACCGTGGAATACGTTTTCGTATCTCACCCCTGAGGAAGATCAGGGGTGGGATTTTTTATGCGTCACCCCTCAGAACAAGGAGGAAATCGAAATGTCCGAAGAAGTCAAGAACGAATTTGCCTTTGAAAATGAAGCGTACCGCAAGACCTACTGGCATACCTGCTCCCATGTGCTGGCGCAGGCTGTCAAGCGGCTGTATCCTGAAGTGAAGCTGGCCATTGGCCCCTCTATCGAGGAAGGCTTCTATTATGACATGGACTCTCCCTTCCCCTTCACTCCGGAGATCATGGAGAAGATCGAGGGCGAGATGCGGAAGATCTGCAAGGAGAAGCTGAAGCTGGAGCGGTTCGAGCTGCCCCGTGCGGAGGCTGTGAAGTTCATGGAGGAAAAGGGTGAGCCTTACAAGGTGGAGCTGATCAACGATCTTCCTGAGGATGCGGTCATCAGCTTCTACCGGCAGGGAGAGTTCACCGACCTGTGCGCCGGCCCCCATCTGGATTCCACCGGCCGCATCAAGGGCAACGCCATCAAGCTGACCGCCTGCAACGCCGCTTACTGGCGGGGTGACTCCAACCGCGAGACCCTTCAGCGCATTTACGGCATTGCGTTCCCCAAAAAGGACGAGCTGGATGCCTATCTCCAGCGCATTGAAGAGGCTAAGAAGCGGGATCACCGGAAGTTGGGCAAGGAGCTGGGACTTTATATGCTGCGGGATGAAGGCCCCGGATTCCCCTTCTTCCTGCCCAAGGGCATGGTGCTGCGCAACACCCTGATCGACTATTGGCGTCAGGTCCACAAGAAGTACGGCTATGTGGAGATCTCCACCCCCATGATGATGAACCGTCAGCTGTGGGAGCGCTCCGGCCATTGGGATCACTATAAGGACAATATGTATACCACCGTCATCGACGATGTGGACTTTGCCATCAAGCCCATGAACTGCCCCGGCGGTATGCTGGTGTACTCCAGCGAGCCCCACTCCTATCGGGATCTGCCCCTGCGGGTGGGCGAGCTGGGACTGGTGCACCGCCATGAGCTTTCCGGCGCGCTCCATGGCCTGTTCCGTGTCCGCTGCTTCACGCAGGACGACGCTCACGTCTTTATGACCCGTGACCAGATGAAGGATGTGATTCAGGAGACGGTCCGCCTCTTTGACGAGGTTTACTCCGTGTTCGGCCTCAGCTATACCATTGAGCTTTCCACCATGCCCGAGGACCACATCGGCACGGTGGAGGAGTGGGAGCAGAATCAGGACATTCTGAAAAACGCCATTCTCGACATGGGCAAGGACTTTGTCATCAATGAGGGCGACGGCGCGTTCTACGGTCCCAAGCTGGACTTCCATCTGGCGGACTCTCTGGGCCGCACTTGGCAGTGTGGTACCATTCAGCTGGACAGCCAGCTGCCGGAGCGGTTTGAACTGGAGTATACCGGCGAGGACGGCGCCAAGCACCGCCCGGTCATGATCCACCGGGTCGTTCTCGGCTCCATTGAGCGGTTCATCGGTGTCATCACGGAGCATTTTGCCGGCGCATTCCCTGTCTGGCTCAGCCCCGTTCAGGTGAAGATCCTGCCGGTCACCGACCGGGCTGCCGACTATGCCAAGGAGCTGGCGTCCCGTCTGGATGCCATGAACTTCCGTGTGGAAGTGGATGGCCGCAACGAGAAGATCGGCAAGAAGATCCGGGAAGCGACCATGGAAAAGATCCCCTATATGCTGGTAGTGGGCGACCGGGACATGGAAAACGGCACGGTTTCCGTCCGCCTGCGCTCCGGCGAGGATCTGGGCGCCATGTCTCTGGAGGAGTTTGCCGCCAAGCTCAAAGAGGCTGTGGATACCAAGGCGATCCAGCAGTAACCATCTGTTTTTTCAGAAACCCAGCGGTTCGGACAACCTCCGGACCGCTGGTTTTTTTCGATGCAGGGAAAAAGCAGTCAAATGTGTGAACGCTGACAGTGGACAGAAGTCCTGCTGAAATAGACAAATGGCCTTTTGCGGAGCACTGGAAAATCTGGAATCTTTTCTGAAATTGTTTGGAAACAGCGCAAAACCATTGCAACCGACGGGCCGGAAAGAGTATACTGAGTCACAAATCAAATGCCCTCGCATTCAAAATTCATCAGAAGGAGTCAAGTACAGCCATGAGCAGAACATTCAAAAAAGTGCTGGTCGCCAATCGGGGCGAGATCGCCATGCGGATTTTCCGCGCCTGTCATGATCTGGGGCTGCAGACCATAGCCATCTATTCCAACGAGGATATGTACAGCATCTTCCGGACTGCCGCCGATGAATCCTATCTGATCGGCGAAAATGAAAGCCCGCTGGGGGCTTATCTGAATATCCCGCGCATCATTGAGCTGGCAAAAAAACACGGAGCAGACGCCATTCACCCGGGATACGGCTTCCTCAGCGAAAACGGCGACTTTGCCCGGGCCTGCGAGGAAGCGGGCATCAAGTTCATCGGGCCCAGCTCCCGGATTCTGGATATGATGGGCGACAAGCTCTCCGCCAAGCAGATGGCGGTGGCCTGCGGCGTTCCCACCACCCCCGGCACCACGGAGCCGCTCCAGAGTCGGGAGGCGGCTCAGAAGCTGGCGATGGAGTTCGGTTTTCCTGTTATTTTGAAAGCCGCTGCCGGCGGCGGCGGCCGCGGTATGCGCCGCTGCAACACCGTGGAGGAAGTGGGTCTCAATTTCGACTTGGTAAAGGCGGAAGCAAAAAAAGCATTCGGAAACGACGATATTTTCATGGAGAAGTTTCTGGTGGAGCCCAAGCACATTGAGGTTCAGGTGCTGGGCGATGAGCAGGGGAATGTCGTCCATCTCTTTGAGCGGGACTGCTCCCTCCAGAGACGCTATCAGAAGGTGGTGGAGTTCACGCCGGCATTCTCGGTGGCGCCTGAGATCAGGCAGGCACTGTATGAAGATGCGGTGAAGATCGCCAAGTACGTGGGCTATACCAATGCCGGCACGCTGGAATTTCTGGTGGATCAAGAGGGACATCACTATTTCATTGAGATGAATCCCCGGATTCAGGTGGAGCACACGGTCACGGAGATGGTCACGGGCATTGATCTGGTGCGCTCTCAGATTTTGATTGCGGAGGGCCGGTCTCTCAGCGATCCGGAAATCGGGATTCCTTCACAGGAGGCGCTGCATCTCAACGGCTACGCGGTCCAGTGCCGCGTGACTACGGAGGATCCCGCCAACAACTTTGCTCCGGATACCGGTAAGATCACCGCCTACCGCTCTGCCGGCGGCTTCGGTATCCGGCTGGATGGCGGCAACGCCTATACCGGCGCGGTGATCTCTCCGTATTATGACTCTCTGCTGGTGAAGATCACCACGTGGGACAACACCTTTGCGGGGGTGTGCCGCAAGGCGGTCCGCGCCATCAATGAGATCCACATTCGGGGCGTCAAAACCAACATCGCCTTCATTACGAATATTCTGAAGAATCCGACCTTTCTGGCCGGTAAGTGCCACACCAAGTTTATTGACGAGACTCCGGAGCTGTTCCAGATCGACGAGAGTCTGGACCGGGCCACCAAAATGCTCAAGTACATCGGCAATATCGCGGTGAAGGAGCAAGGGGGGCACAAGTTTTATGACACGCCCCGATTCCCGCCGGTGACCGGTGACCGGCCTGACGGGCTGAAGCAGCTGCTGGATGCCAAAGGGCCGAAAGCCGTGGCGGACTGGGTGCTGGCGCAGAAAAAACTGCTGGTTTGCGACACCACCTGCCGGGATGCCCACCAATCTCTGCTGGCGACCCGGGTGCGTACCCGGGATATCGTGAAGGGAATGGAGGCAACCAGTGAGATTCTGGCAGACGCCTTCTCTCTGGAATGCTGGGGCGGCGCTACGTTCGATGTGGCGTACCGCTTCCTCCATGAATCTCCATGGGAGCGGCTGGATCTGATTCGCCAAAAGGCGCCCAACCTGCTTTTGCAGATGCTGCTGCGGGGCGCCAACGCTGTGGGCTATACCAACTATCCCGATAATGTCATTCGGGAATTTATCAAGGAGGCTGCCCGCTCCGGTATCGATGTGTTCCGTGTGTTTGACTCCCTGAACTGGATCCCCGGAATGGAAGTGGCCATGGACGAGGTGCTCAAGCAGGATAAGATCTGTCAGGCGACGATCTGCTATACGGGCGATATTCTGGACCCCAAGCGGGATAAATATCCGCTGGAATATTATGTGAATCTCGCCAAAGAGCTGGAGCATCGGGGCGCTCATATGCTGGCCATCAAGGATATGTCCGGCGTACTGAAGCCCTACGCCGCGAAAAAGCTGGTTTCCGCGCTCAAGCAGGAGATCGGCATTCCCATCCAGCTCCATACCCACGATACCTCCGGCAATCAGGTGGCGGCCTGCCTGCTGGCGGCGGAGGCCGGCGTAGACGTGGTGGATCTGGCCATCAGTTCTATGGCAGGCATGACCAGCCAGCCCTCGCTGAATGCTGTGGCGGCGGCCTTGCAGGGCACCGAGCGGGATACCGGACTGGATCTGGATCGCTTGCAGACCCTCACCGATTATTGGGAAGATGTGCGTAAGCGTTATGATTCCTTTGAAGGCGGCATTCAGTGCAACAGCACAGACATCTACCGCTATGAAATTCCCGGCGGTCAGTATACGAATCTGAAGCCGCAGGTGGAATCTCTGGGGCTTGGCAGCCGCTTCACGGAGGTCAAGGAGAACTATCGGGTGGTCAATGAAATGCTGGGCGACATTGTCAAGGTGACCCCCTCCTCCAAGATGGTGGGCGATCTGGCAATTTTTATGACGCAAAACAATCTCACGTCGGAGACCATTGTGGAAAAGGGGGAGGGGCTGGCGTTCCCGGACAGTGCTGTCAGCTATTTCTCCGGTATGATGGGCCAGCCTGCCGGCGGATTCCCCGAGGAGCTGCAGCGGGTGGTCCTTAAGGGGAAGGCCCCCATTACCTGCCGCCCCGGCGAACTGCTGCCTCCGGTGGACTTTGAGGAAAAGCGGCGGGAGATGCAGTCCTTTGCCCCGGATCCCAGCTGGCGGGCGGTCCTGAGCTACTGCCTGTACCCCAAGGTGGTGGAGGACTTCGTCAAGAGCCAGAAGGAGTATGGCTATATCATGCGCCTTGGCAGCCATGTGTTCTTCCACGGGCTTGCGGTTGGCGAGACCAATAAGGTCAATATTGCCGACGGAAAGACGCTGGTCATCAAGTATCTGGGACTTGGCGAGGTAGACAAGGAAGGAATGCGCACCGTCAGCTTTGAGCTCAACGGCATCCGGCGGGATGTGCAGGTGCCCGATGAGGCTGCGCAGAAGAATATCGTGAAGGTGCCTATGGCAGATCCGGAGGACAAGAGTCAGGTGGGAGCGTCCATTCCCGGTGCGGTCAGCAAGATTGCCGTGAAGGCCGGAGATACCGTGGAAAAGAATCAGACGCTGGTGACCATTGAGGCCATGAAGATGGAGACCGCCGTTACTGCCCGCATGAGCGGTGTGGTAGAGTCTGTGGAAGTCCGGGAGGGCGATACCGTCAAGGGCGGACAGCTGCTGCTGACCATTCGGTAAATAAAATCATCAGATTGACAGAATGTATACGTTTAAGCTGTGAAAAATTGTGCAAAAACTTGGTTTTCCCGCGATTTGGGACTTTAAATCCCTATTCAGTTAAAGAAAATGCAAGAGATTGCGCATGGGCTTGCAGAAAAACTCCGGAAAACAGAAAAAAGACTTGAAAAATGAATGGACTTGCGGTATGATATGCAGGTAACACAATGCACCGTATCAAAAAGGAAAAGAGGATGCTACTATGAAGAAGTTTTTTGCACTGACGCTGGCAGTCCTGACCATGGCCGTGACACTGGCCGGCTGCGGAGGCAAGAGCGAGCTGACCTTCATCACCGGCGGTGATCAGGGTACTTACTACGGATTCGGCAGCGTGCTGGCCGGACAGATCAGCGACAGCACCGAGACTGCTGTGACCGCTATCGTGGGTAAGGGCTCCAAGGGCAACATCGAGGCCATGTCTGTGGGCGATGCCCAGTTGGGCTTTGTTCAGTCCGACGTCATGGCGTATGCCTATGACGGCACCAACCTGTTCGAAGAGAGCGGAAAGATCGACAGCTTCTCCACTGTGGCCGCCCTGTATATGGAGCAGGTCCAGATCATCACGCTGGACCCCGCCATCAAGACGGTTGCCGACCTGAAGGGGAAGAACGTCTCCGTGGGCGATTCCGGCTCCGGTGTGTATTTCAACGCACTGGATGTGCTGGGCGCTTATGACCTGACGCTGGATGACATCAAGCCTACCTACCAGTCCTTCGGCGACAGCGCTGAGGCTCTGCAGGACGGCAAGATCGACGCAGCCTTCATCGTGGCCGGCGCTCCCACCACCGCGGTTACCTCTCTGGCGGCCACCCGTGATGTGTACGTTGTGGAGCTGGATGACGCCCACATTGAAAAGCTGATTGCTACGTCTCCTTATTACAGCAAGAGCGTGATTCCGGCTGCATCTTATGGTCTGGAGCATGATGCCACCACCGTGGCGGTAGGCGCCGTGATCGTTGCCAATGACGATGTGGCAGAGGATGACATTTACAATGTGGTCTCCGGCATTTTCGAGAGCATTGATACACTGGCTCATGACAAGAAGAATGAGCTGGATCTGGACTTTGCCTCTTCTGTGACTGCCGTGCCCTATCATCCCGGCGCTGCAAAGTATTTCAGCGAGAAGGGGATCACCGTTCCCACCAAGTAAGGAACGCATCCATCAGCGGACTGCGGCGGATCTCCGCCGCAGTCCCTTGTGCTGTCAACGGATGTTAAAAAAGTGTTAAAAGGAGAGCGATCTATGAGCTTTTTGAAGAAAAAGCGGGACACGGCGCCGGAGGTTTCCGCAGCGCCGGCTGACGCTGCGGAGGTTGGTTCCGCGGCAGATGTGGAAGCGGTCATGAAAAAATATGACCGGGAATCCAATGTGCGGGTCTGGGAGGGAGTCCCCGGGATCATTGTCAAGGCGCTGATGGCGTCCTTCTCCCTGTACTGCCTGTATCTTACCCTGTTTGATACCAGCCTGCCGGAGTTCCGGCTGACCATTTTTCTGGCGCTGATTATCATCATCGGCTACCTGAACTATCCGGCCAGACGGGGACATGTGCGGGCCAACTATATGCCATGGTATGACATCGCCATCATGGTGATCGGCTGCCTGCCCTTTTTCTATTTCGCCTTCAATGCCAGCACCATTGTCAACACCAGCTATACGGTGCTGTCCAAGGACCCGCTGATGCTGGGAATGGCGGTGGTCGGTATTCTGGCGCTGGTGGAGCTTTGCCGCCGCAGCGTGGGACTGCCTATTTTGTGCGTGGTGGGCGTGCTTCTGGTGTATACCTTTGCCAATGTCCGCTTCGGCAAGGTACTTTATGACCTGTTCTTTACCACCAACGGCGTGATGGGCACGCCCATCAATGTCTGCCAGAAGTACATCGTGGTGTTCATCATTTTCGGTGCGTTTCTGGAACGCACCGGCATTTCCAACTTCTTCATCAATCTGGCCAACTGTGTGGCAGGCGCTGCCGCCGGCGGTCCGGCCAAGGTGGCCGTGATCTCCTCCGCTCTGTGCGGCATGGTCTCCGGATCTTCTGTTGGCAATACCGTTACCACGGGCTCCGTGACCATTCCCATGATGAAAAAGACCGGCTACCGGGGTGAATTTGCCGGCGCTGTGGAGGCTGCGGCTTCCACCGGCGGTCAGATTATGCCTCCGATCATGGGCGCCGCTGCCTTTTTGATGGCGGAATATACCGGCATTCCTTACGGAAGGATCGCTGTGCTGGCGATTCTGCCTGCCGTGCTGTATTTCACCGGAATTTTCATGGCAGTCCATCTGGAGGCCAAAAAGCTTGGCCTGAAGGGTATTCCCAGAGAAGAGCTGCCCCGCTTTGGCTCTCTGGTGAAGCGGATCTATCTGCTTGCGCCGCTGGTGGTGCTGGTGGTGCTGGTGACCAAGGGTACCCGCACGATGCAGTCCTCCGCGGCTCTGGCGATTCTTGTCACCATTGTTGTGGGACTGATCGGAAACGTGATCAACGCTGCATCCGCCGCGCGGAAGGGCGAGAGTTTTGCCCGGCATCTGGGCCGTTCTCTGGTATTCCGGAGCGAGGAAGCTGAGAGCATTTCCCTTATGAAGATCGTGGATGCGCTGGAAGCCGGCGGAAAGGGGACCATCACTGTGGCTGCTGCCTGCGCCATGGCAGGCATTGTGGCAGGCTGCATTACCTCCACCGGTCTTGCCAACACCATCCTGCGCGGCATCGTGTCCCTCTCCGGCGGCACGGTGATCGTGGCGCTGTTCCTGACCATGCTGTGCTGCATTGTGCTGGGCATGGGCGTACCTACCACTGCCAATTACTGTATCATGGCCTCCACCTGCGCGCCCATCCTCATGAGTACAGAGATCGGCGTCCCCATGCTGGCAGCCCATTTCTTTGTGTTCTACTTCGGCATTGTGGCGGATATCACGCCGCCCGTGGCTCTGGCGGCATACGCCGGCAGCGCCATTGCCAAGGCACCTCCCATGAAGACTGCGATGAACGCCACCAAGCTGGCCATTGCGGCGTTTATCGTGCCCTATATTTTCGCGCTGAATCCAGCCATGCTTTTTATCAACGTGACCAGCGTTTTTCAGGTGGTGCAGATTGTCGTCACCTCGCTGTTCGGCTTGTTTGGCGTGGCGGCGGCTTTGAACGGATTCCTCTATAAGCAGATGAACCCTCTGCTGCGGATTGTGCTGGCGGCCGGCGGTCTGTGTATGATGATCCCCGGCACCCTGACCGACGTGATCGGTTTGGCGGTTGTGGTGGGAATCATTCTCTTCCAGCGCGCTTCTGCGAAGCGCACTGCTGCCTGATTGTCAGTTCTCAACAAAAAATCGTCTCCATTTTTGGGGACGATTTTTTGCAACCAATTGCAGGGCGCTTTCGTCTATATCATGAAAGAGTCAGCGCAAAACTGTAACCGTTTTGTTGTTGTATTCAAACCGGAGCTGTACTAGCATACATGGTACAGAACAGTCAGTGAAGGAGAAGTGTTGATATGTCTGAATTGATGGAAAAGGAGCAGCAGATCCAGACAGTGCCGGAAACCGGCGCGCAGGATGCGGCGCCTGCCGGAGAGGGAAAAAAGAAGCTTTCCCGCAAGACTCGCCGCCGTATCATCCGCTGGGTGGTGATTCTGGCAGTCCTGATTGCCCTTGCGGTGATTTTGGCAAAAACGCTGGGCGGAAAAGGCGAAGGAGAAAGCGAAATCATCACGGATATGGTGCAGTATGGAGCCATTACCTCTACCGTGGAGGGCAGCGGTCTGCCGAAGGCGAAAAAGAGCGAGACCATCACCCTGACCACGGCCGGCACCGTGCAGGAGGTTCTTGTGACGGAGGGCCAGCAGGTTACTGCGGGGACCCCGCTGTTTGTGGTGGATTCCGAGGCTGCCCGTACTGCGGTGGAAAAGGCCCGCGAGGACGTAGAGGGTCGAGAAAAGCAACTGAGTGTCCTGCAAAAAGACCTTGCCGGCCTGAACCTGACGGCGCCCCATGGCGGAAAGATCATGCTGGGAGAGGATGCCCCACGGCTGCAGCCCGGCGAAGAGGTCACCAAGGGAACGGTGGTTGCGGAACTGAACGATGATACCAAAATGCGTCTGGAGCAGTATTACAGTTATGCCTATGCCGGAGATCTGCACGCCGGACAGAAGGTGGAGGTCTCCATTCCTGCGCTGATGTCCACAGTGACGGGGACCGTGGAGGCGGTCCACATGGTCAGCCGCATCACACCGGAAGGCTCCAAGCTGTTTGCTGCGGAGATTGTGCTGGAGAATGAGGGTGTGCTGGCCAAGGATATGGCGGCGTCTGCTGTGGTGAATGTGGATGGCGAAATGGTCTATCCCTATGAGCCGGGCAAGCTGGAGTATTACCGCACCACGACCTTGAAAACCACGGTCAACGGCACGGTTCTGGCAAATCATCTGGTGAATTACCTGCAGGTGTCTGCCGGACAGCTGCTGATGCAGATCGACGGCGAGGACAGTGAAAGCGAAATCTTCACCGTGCAGCAGAGTCTGGAGGAGGCCCGCAAGGCGCTGGAGACGGCTCAGAAGAATCTGGACAACTGCAACGCGGTAGCGCCCATTGACGGAACGGTCATGAGTCTGGCGATCCAGAACGGGCAGGAGGTGGAAGCCAATACGGCTGTCATCACCATTGCCGACACCTCGGTGATTTTGGTGGAGGCGACTGTGGACGAGCGGAATATCAGTTATGTCAAGCCCGGAATGCCGGTGGAGATCGACCAATGGGGCAACAAATTCACCGGCATCGTAGAATCGGTGAGTTTGAACTCCAAGGCGGAAAACGGCGTTGCCAGCTATCCCTTTGTCATTGCCGTGGACAATCCGGACGGATCCATGATGACCGGCAGCTACATCAGCTACTCCATGGTGGCAAGTGAGAATGACAACTGTCTGGTGGTTCCCATCCAGTGTGTCAAGTCGGTGCCGCTGGAGGACGGATCCGCTGCCGATGTGGTATACGTAAAGGCAGATGACCGTCCGGAAAATGCCATTGAGGTCACCACACCGGTAGATGGCGTGCCGGAGAAGGGCTTCTGGCCTGTTCCTGTGGAGATTGGCTTGTCTGACCAGTATAACGTGGAGATCAAGTCCGGTCTGGAGGAAGGAATGGAGGTCTTTACCACTGCACAGACCACCGCAATGTGGTAAGGTGGCGCTATGCTGATTGAAATTAGAAATGTATATAAAATCTATGGCGAGGGTCTTGAGAGCGAGGTTCGGGCGCTGGACGGTGTGAGCCTTGCCATTGACCGGGGAGAGTTCGTGGCGATCGTGGGGCAGTCCGGTTCCGGTAAGTCCACCATGATGAACGTGCTGGGATGTCTGGATATTCCCACCCGCGGTGACTATTTTCTGGACGGAACCGATGTTCGGGAACTGACGGATAAGGAACTTTCCCGCATCCGCAATAAGCAGATCGGATTTATTTTTCAGCAGTATAATCTGATCCAGAGTCTGACGGTTTTGGAAAATGTGGAGCTGCCCCTGATCTATCAGGGAATCGGCGCCGACCGCCGCAGGGAGCTGGCGCTGCAGGCGCTGGATCGGGTGGGGCTTTCGGAACGGATCAAGCATAAGCCGGTGGAGATGTCCGGCGGCCAGCAGCAGCGGGTGGCCATTGCACGGGCCATTGCCACCAGTCCGCCCATCATCATGGCGGATGAGCCCACCGGCGCGCTGGACTCCCACACCGGTCAGGAGGTGCTGCGGTTTTTGCAGCAGCTCAACCGAGAGGGAAGCACCGTGATTCTCATTACCCATGATAACGGCATTGCCGCCACCGCCCGCCGGTGTGTCCGGCTGCAGGACGGGAAGATCGTGGAGGACCGGCAGCAGGAGGTGGATTGGCTGTGAATATTCGGCAGGCCATGAAGATGGCGTGGAAGTCCATTCTGGGAAAAAAGGGCAGGTCTTTTCTCACCATGCTGGGCATCATCATCGGCATCGCCTCGGTCATGACCATCGTCTCTGTTGTGAACGGGCAGAATGAACAGTCCCTGAAGCAGTTTGAGGCCATGGGCACCAACCGGGTGCAGGTCTCTTTGTCGCTTTATAATGGGCAAGACGCCTTTGACGAGCTTTATAATTACTGCAACAGTCTGGGCAGCGATCTGGTGCTGGGTGTGACACCGCAGGGGTATGCCAACGCCACGGTGGTTTACGGCACAAAAAACAGTATGGCCATGCAGAAAAATGAGGAGCAGATGTGGAGTGATGACGGCGGCGGGGTCCGCACGGATCTGGAGCTTCCGCCTCAGATGTTCTACGGCAGCGATCAGTACGGCATCTGCAACAATTTTCAAATCTCCAAGGGGCGGGAATTGAGCTTTCTGGATATCCGCAATTATAATCAGGTCTGCGTGATGGGAGCGCGGGCTGCCAGAAACTTTTTCGGATATGCGGATCCCGTCGGCAAGGATCTCTCTGTAAACGGCTATCCGTTCAAGGTGGTGGGCGTCTATGCGGAAAAGGATCCGGACAGCCCCTATTCGCAGGATAATATCATCGTGTTTCCCTATACGGCCAGCCGTCTGCTGGGTGGCAGCGGAATCAGCGAGTTTGTGGTGAAGGCGGCTTCCAGCGAGGCAACTGCGGAAGCCACGGCCAGACTCAACAGCTTTCTCAGCGGACTGACCGCCAACGGGGAAAAGGGTTGGGGCAATGCGTACAGCGACAACCAGTGGCAGGACTCCATGAACGAGCAGGCTGCCATGATGAGTCTGGTGCTGGGCGGTATTGCGGCCATCTCCCTGCTGGTGGGCGGCATCGGCATCATGAATATCATGCTGGTAACGGTGACGGAGCGGACAAGAGAAATCGGCATCCGCCGCGCCATCGGCGCCCAGCGCAGCAGCATTGTTACGCAGTTTTTGATCGAGGCAGCCATGCTTTGCGGAATAGGCGGCGTGATTGGAATTATGCTTGGTACCGGCGCGACCCATTTGGCCGGAAAATTCTTGGTAAAGCTGAATATCTGGCCCTCGCCGGGAATTACGCTGGGGGCATTTTTGCTGTCGGTGGCGCTGGGGATCCTGTTTGGCATCTATCCGGCAGCCAAGGCATCGAAGCTCCAGCCTGTGGAAGCTCTGCGGGCGGAATGAGGAGGAAGATCGTATGAAAAAAAGATTGTTGACGGCGCTGCTGGCGGCGGTCATGTTCTGCACCACGCTGGCAGCTCCGGCGGGCGCTGCGGGAAGCACCCGCTTTTCGGATTTGACGGACAGCGGCGTTACCACAGCGGTGGAAAGCCTGCGGCTGATGGGGGTGCTGGACGGTTACGGGGACGGCACCTTTCGCCCCGACGGAAAGCTGAATCGGGCACAGTTTTGCAAAATGCTGACCTATGTCATGGACGGCGGCAGCGAATTGGGCCGCTACCGGACCGTGACCATTTTTCCGGATGTGAAGCCCTCTCACTGGGCTGCCGGTTATATCAATCTGGCAGCCAAGGGCAAGGGCGTGATCTCCGGCTTTGCCGACGGGCGGTTTTATCCGGAGCGAACCGTGACCATCGGGCAGGCTGTGACCATTCTGGTGCGCCTGCTGGGCTATAAGGATGAGGATGTAGGCGGCGTGTGGCCGGACAGCTTCATGGCTGTGGGCGCCACCATCGGTCTGACTGACGGAATCGGCGCTGCCGGAAATGCCCCGCTGACACGGGCGCAGGCGGCAAAGCTCTTTATGAACCTGCTGGTGGCGCAGAAAAAGGATGGCGGGACTCTCTATGAGCTGAGCGAGGAAACGGAGCTGTTGTCCGTAGACGGCGGCAGCGGGGTCCTTAAAACCTCGGACGGAAAGAGCTATCCCATGGCACATCCTACGGCATCCACGACGCTGACCGGCGCGCGGGGACGGGTGGTGCTGAACAAGGGAAAAGCACTGACCTTCCTGCCCCAGTCTGCCGGAAGCACCGGCAATGCGGATGCGGCGGTCATTGTCTACGAGGATCGTTCCGCCGCGGGCTTCCAGACGCTGGCGGGCAACAGTGATTACCGGATCTATAAGAACGGAACGCTTGCCACTGCAGGCGATCTGCGGAAAAATGACGTTGCAACCTACTATCCCGCCACCAATTCTATTCTGGTGTGTGATACGCGGGTAACGGTGTACTATGAATCCTGCGAACCGAATCCTGCGGCGCCCAGCAAGATCAAGGTCTTGAACGGCACGGAGCTGCATGTGCTGTCTACGGCCAGAGATTCTCTGGCGGAGTTCAAACCCGGAGACCAGATGACGCTGCTGCTGACAGCGGACGGTCAGGTGGCCGGCGCGGCGAAACCCAGCGGAAACGCGGGACGCGGCAACGCCATGGGCGTGGTCACGCAGGAAGGCAAGATCCAGCTGCTGTGCGGCACAAGCACCATTGAGCTGGCTGCCGCAGCGGAGGAGAAGTACCTGGGTCAGGTGGTTCGGGTCTCTTCCGGTGATAAGGGCAAGATCAGCCTGAATATCCAGAGCGGCAACGTCCGGGGCGATCTGGACGTGAGCAAGCGGGAGCTGGGCGGCAAGCCTCTGACGGAGAATGCCATGGTCTTTGACGGCGGCAAGCTGATCGCACTGAGCCAGCTGAACGCCGGACTGATTCCCAGCAGTCAGATCCAGTATGCCCGCACCAACTGGGCAGGTCAGGTGGATCTGGTCGTGCTCAACCGCAAGACCGGAGAGATCTACGGTCGGGTGTTCTGGGAGACGACGTCCACAGACGAGCTGGTAGAGGATGCAAACGGCAAGAAGCCCGGAGACGATGGGTATGTTGAAACCACGGAAACGAAATACACGGAGAAGATCGGCGTCCGCTTCGGCAACGGTGCTGACGACAAGGTCGGTCCCTTCAAGATGCGGTACAACGTCCAGAACGGAGACTATGTGGCGGTTACGCTGAACCGCGGCAATACCGGCTTCTCCAGTCTCATAGAACTGACCAAGCTGGATGATGTTTCCAAGAGCTCTTGGATCGGCCAGAGCGCCGTGACCTTCGGCGGCAGAACCTACGAGGTTCCGGAGGATGTCCTGTGCTACAATGTGGACAGTCAGGAATGGACGACGCTGGAAAAGGCGCTGGCTTATGCGGAAACCGCTGACCTCTTTGCAAAGGACGGCGTGATCCGTGTGGTGGAAGTCCGGCACAGCAGCAAATAAAGCAGAGAAACGAGAAAATTCCGGAGCACGCAAGTGCTCCGGAATTTTTCTTTGCAGGGAGAGAAGCGATCAGGAGGTGCCAGTCAGTGTCGGGGGTGTGCGTCGGAAATCCGGCTGTCTGACAGGGTAAAGACCGCCTTTGTGATCCAGAGAAAGACCAGCAGCACCAGAAGCGGGAGCACACAGTTGACGATCAGCAGCACGGCGACTGCGTCGATGAAGTTGCTCAGCGCGGTTTCCATGGCGCTGACTGCGCCGGAGACGCCGTTTGCGATGTGCTGGCCGATCTGGGACAACCAGTTGGAGGAGCTGCTGCCGTCTGCGGTTTCCTGCTGATCGGGCGTGCCTTTCAGCTCGCTGGCAGAACGTTCTGCTTCTTCCAGCGTCTTTTGCACTTCAAAGGTTTCTTCCACCAGTGCGCCCACCTGAAGGCTCACGGGAACGACCAGACAGATCATGACCCCGAAAACAGCCAGACGGATGGCGAGCCGCTTGAGAAACGGTCGGGGGAGAAACTGGTAAAGAATGCCCAGAAGACAGGCGGCGGGAATGAGAACGGTAAAGGTCAGGCTGCCGGTCAGCGTCAGAAGAAACTTTTCCAGCAGAATGGCGCCAACAGCCAGCAGCAGGTAGGAGCTGAGGTCCATGATCTCGTTGGCGATGGGGGTGGTGGCATCTCCGGGAACTGCGGAAATGGCGGCGGAGGCGGCGGCTGTGGCGGCTGTCAGCTCCACTACGGTGACCTTTTTTTCGTCCAGCGCCGCAATGGAGCGGGCATGGAAGGTCGGGGAGGAAGCGATGCCGGAAAGCCAGCCGACAGACAGCAGCAGGATCCCTGCAAGGCACAGGCTGATGAAGCCCTCTTTTTTGCGTTCCATCGGGTCATCCCTCCTCTGCGAGCGCGGCGGCATCCTGACCGCGGAGCGTTTCTGTCATCCAGTTCAGAAGATCTTCGTATACGGTTTCCCGACAGTCCTCGTTCAGAATCTCATGGCGCAGTTCCGGATACAGCTTCGTGGATACATCCCGCACACCGGCGCGGCGGAAGCTGCGGCAGACCCGTGCGACCCCTTTGCCGCAGTCTCCGACCGGATCCATCGCGCCCGAGATCAGCAGGATGGGGGTGTTCAGGTTCATTTTTTTCAGATTCTGCGGCTTGGTGATGAAGTCCAGCCCCCGCAGCATCTCCCGGAACAGGCCGGCAGAGGCGGGGATGCCGCAGAGGGGATCGGCGATATAACGATCCACGTTGTCTTGACTGAGGGAGAGCCAGTCAAAGCCGGTGCGGTTGGGAGCAAATTGACGGTTGTATGCGCCGAATACCACCTGTTCTACCAGCGGGCTGGGCTGATCCTGTCCCACACGGCGCGCTTCTTCGGCGGCGAGGAGCCTGCCCGCAGCAATGACGGGCGGAGCCATCTGGCCGGTGCCCATGAGAATGGCGCCGTCGATTCCGCCGGGATAGCGGATGAGATAGGTGCGGACCACAAAGGACCCCATGGAATGGCCCAGCAGAACATATGGGACGTGGGGGAACCGGGCTTTTGCCAGTGCCCGCCGGCGGTCAATGTCATCCACCACATGGTTCCAGCTGCCTTTTGGCCCGAAGTACATCGGGGCGGCGCCGGCGGACACGGAGCTTCCGTGTCCGAGATGGTCGTGACCCACAACGGCAAAGCCGTGTTCTGTCAACCATGCCGCAAAGGGTTCGTAGCGCAGAATGTATTCAGCCACTCCGTGGGAGATTTGCAGGACTGCCCGGACTTCTCCCTCCGGAAGCCACTCCACGGCGTGGATCGGCGTCCTGCCGTCAGAAGAGAGAAACGTAAATTCATTTCGTATCATGGAAAATGCCGCCTCCTTGTGGTATCATGATTGCATCATCATACCACACCTTATTACCAAACACCAGAGGAGGCTGTCTATGGAGACTTACATTGCAGCTTTGGATCAGGGAACGACCAGCTCCAGAGCGATCTTATTCAACCGGGAGGGTGCGATTGTCGCCCGGGCGCAGCACCCCTTCCGTCAGATCTATCCCCAGCCCGGCTGGGTGGAGCATGACCCCATGGAGATCTGGGCAACAGAAAAGCGCGCGCTGGCTGAGGCGGTGGATGCCGCCCATATCGATCCGAAGCAGATCGCGGCGCTTGGGATTACCAACCAGCGCGAGACTGCAATTTTATGGGAGCGGGCAACAGGGCGTCCGGTATGCAATGCCATTGTCTGGCAGTGCCGCCGCACGGCGGCCATCTGTGACCGGTTGAAGGCAGAGGGGCTGGCAGCAACGGTGGAGGAAAAAACAGGCCTGCTGATCGACGCGTATTTCTCCGGCACCAAGATCCAGTGGATGCTGGACCATATTCCGGGCGCCCGGGAGCGGGCGGAGCGGGGAGAACTGTGCGCCGGTACGGTGGACTCGTGGCTCATTTGGAACCTGACCGGCGGGAAGGCGCATGTAACCGATGTTTCCAACGCTTCCCGCACAATGCTTTTCAATATTCATACGCTGCAATGGGATGAGGAACTGTGCAGGGCGATGAGAATTCCCATGGCGCTGCTGCCGCAGCCGCGGTCCAGCAGTGAAGTATACGGCACGGTGGCGCCGGAGATTCCCGGATTGGAGGATCTGGCGGGAATTCCCATCTGCGGCAGCGCCGGAGACCAGCCGGCGGCGTTGTTCGGGCAGGGCTGCTTTGCGCAGGGACAGGCCAAAAATACATATGGCACGGGATGCTTCACCCTGATGAACGTGGGAGGGGAGGCGGTCCGCTCCCGGTCCGGACTGGTAACGTCTGTTGGATGGATGCTGAATGGTCAGGTCACGTATGCGCTGGAGGGCAGCGTTTTTAATGCCGGCAGTACCATCCAGTGGCTGCGGGACGAGCTGGGCCTGATTGAGACCGCGCCGGACTGTGACCGTCTGGCAGAAAGTGTACCGTCCTCCGGCGGTGTGTATATCGTACCGGCTTTTACGGGGCTGGGAGCGCCTTACTGGGATATGTATGCCCGCGGGACCATCGTGGGCTTGACCAGAGGAACGACCCGCGCTCATTTGGCGCGGGCGGTGCTGGACTCCATCGCCTTTCAGGTGACGGATCTGGTGCGTGCCATGAATGAAGACGCGCCTTGCCCCATCACCACTCTGCGGGTAGACGGCGGCGCATCGGTCAGTGATATTCTGATGCAGACGCAGGCGGATCTTCTCCGCCTGCCGGTGGACCGGCCTGCGCAGGTGGAGACGACCGCCTTCGGTGCGGCGGCCTTGGCGGGTCTTGCCGCAGGCGTCTGGAGCGGCTTCGGGGAGCTGGAGAATCTGCGCCGCAGCCAGCACGTTTTTCTTCCTCAGCGGGAGGAAGCAGCCTGCCGGACAGAGTACCGCCAGTGGCGGCGGGCGGTGGACCGCGCCCGGAACTGGATTGAAAACGATGTGTAAACAAATGGAAAAGCGGTTGCGTTTTTCAGGAAACTCAGCTATACTTGGGCTATCAAAATCGGCCTGAGGCCAAAGGATAGAAAGGGGATTTTCAAATGGCTTTTTTCGATGAACTGACCAAGAAGGCAAAAGGTGTGGCCGCGGTTGCCGCGGATAAGGCGAAAGACGCTGCCGAGCAGACCAAGCTCTCTGTTGCCATTGCAGGCGAGCAGCGGGAGATCGATAAGAATTGCCGCATCATCGGCGAGTGGTTTGTCAATGAGTATGAAGGGGAGATCCCCGATGCCGTCCGTGATGTGGTGGAAGCGGTCAACGCGTCCAAGGCCAAGATCGCGGAGCTGGAGGCTGCCAAAGAGGCCGTCAAGGACGAGCCCGTGGTGGAGATCGTAACGGCAGAGAAGGCTTGCCCCATCTGCGGAGCAAAGTCTGACAGCAAGTTCTGCCCCCAGTGCGGCGCTCCGATGGGGGAGTGACCTGATGTCCGCTTTGCGGACAGAGGTCGGTTTCTGTCGGACAAATTTACGAATGGATCAGAGGACCTCTTGCGGAGGTCCTCTTCCTTTTTTGCTTACTGGTGCAAACGCTGAAGATGCGGTCAACAGGTTGATTTGACAGCAGGAAATGGCTGGAAAGGTGGCATTTGTCATAGACAGGGGAAAAGAAACCGCCTATGCTTAAAAAAACAGGAATGGAGGCGGTTTGATGGCACTATTTACCCTGAAGTCTCAAGCGCAGAGCCACGCACTGGAGGACGCGGCCCGGGACCGCAAATCCTCCGAACGGGCAGAACAGTTCCGCGTCAGCCGACGGGCGATCTATTTTCCGGCCTTTCCCGGAGACCGGTATCTGCCGTTTGAGGCACTGGACGCGGTGAAGGTGCGCAGCACCGCCCTCAGCATCACCGGAAGCTGCGGCAAACAGCTGCCGATGATCTGTCTGCGGGCTGTGTATGACGGAACGGATTATAAGGATTTTCTCTTTGAAAAGGCCGCTTCGGCGGAGAAAGTCCTCCGCCGGATCCGGGATGCCCGGCCGGAGCTGCCGATGGATCTGTGCGAGCCCTTCTGCGGGCGTTAGAGCAATCAAAACAGGACACCGCTCACAAAGAGCGGTGTCCTGTTTTTTCCATGGAATAAGGGGGAATCAGAATTTATTGCGGATCACCTGATGGGCATCGCCGGTTGCAAGATCTGTATAGCGCACAAAGAGAGAGACCTTGTTGTCGGGATTCAAGGCATCCCACAGCTGGTTTGCCAGCGTTTCGGCGTCAGGGGCATCCAGAGCGACCCGCCGGGGCTCACCTTCAAAGGAGGGGAGGGGAGTGCCGTCGCCCAGATACGTGTGGATGAACCGACCCTCTCCTGCCAGCGGGTGGTCATAGGTGAAGAAGAACCGGTGGCAGCAGCTGGGGTCGCCGTCGGCGGATTTCAGAATGGACAGGCGGAAACTGCCGTTTTTGCAGAGGATTCCGGAGATGCGGGGGGTGTAGTTGGGGCTGTCCGGTTCAAATTCACGGGTATGCAGAGCCTGACCGAAGCTGCGGCCCTCCAGAAGACCATCACGGATGGTATCCGTCTGGTCGCCGTTGGTGACAATGAGGTCGCCGCCCACCTGACGGACGGGATGATAGATGATGAGGCTGGGATCCGTCATTTTGGAGGGATCGTGGGCCTCGGTGCGGATGCCGTCTTCCGTGACGGTGAAGACCCGATTCCGGGAATTTTCGCTGCGGCCCATAATGAAGTAGGCTGCCACAGCATACCGGTTGTCGGCGCTGCGGCCCAGAAGGATGCCGCGGCCGGGGTAGGCGTTGTGTTTGAGCATTTCGGTGAGATTCAGCTTTTCCATTGGGATTCTCCTTCTTTATTTTAAGAGTTTTTTTCGCGTTTTCCAGTCAGGCAGGGTTTGTTCCAGCAGCGCATAGAAGCGGGGACCGTGATTTTTTTCGCGGATGTGGCACAGTTCATGGACGACCACCAGATCAATGGCTGCTTCCGGCTGTTCCATGAGGAAACAGGAGAAGCAAAGACTGTTTTTTCCGCTGCAGCTGCCGTACCGCTTTCTGGCGGCGGTGATTTTCAGTCCGGTGGGGACCAGCCCCGTTTTCTGACTCCACTGGGCGACCTTTTGCGGAAGGATGGCGCGTGCCTTGGCTTTTAAGGCTTCGATATCCTCGGGTGTGGGGGGAGGTGGGGCGGCGGCCATGCGCTGGCGCTGCCGCTCCAGATGGGTGCGGAGCCAGACTTCGTGGGTGGCGACAAAGGCGCAGATGCTGGCTTGCGAGGCGTTTATGGGAGCCCGGATCAGAACGCGGCAGTCAGGTGTGATCTCCAGAGCCAGCGTTCTCCGGCGGGAGCGGATCAGTTCATACGTTTCCATGGAAGAGAGCATAACACACCTGCTGAAAAATGTAAATAGAAAGGTAATACCATAATTGCCGCGGGCAGTTGAGGCTGCCTGCGGCAATTTGCTCAATCCGCCTCACGAAACAGAATGCGGAGGAAGGGGCGGCTCTCGTTTCGCAGCAGCTGGCCGTTTTCCGCAGTGTAGGTCTGTGCCAGCGGGGTAAGAGTCAGGGTGACCAGCACATCCCTGCCTTCCTGCCGGACATCAGCGGCGGAGAGAAAGAGATTGGAGTCCCCCAAGTGTTCCGGCGGGAAAGGAGGTGGGCAGGCCGCAGGTCGCATTGGACGTTGGGTCTGCTGTGCCGCTTTCCAGAACCGTGTCACGAAAGGTCAGAATACAGGCGTCACCGGCAAAGGTGATTTCCGTTACGGGGATAGAACTGGCGGCATCAAAAAAGCCGTCTGCATTCTCCGCTGTGGGCCCGAATACTGCCTCGACCCCTTCGATGGTCACCCGCAGATCGACCAGTGCCTCGGAACCGTGGGGGCAACCAATGGTATAGCATTCTCCGCGGGGAGCCCAGTAAGGGCTGTCGGTTTCGATGCCATACTGTTGATGCGTGGGAAGCGGCTGTCCGGTTTCATCCAGTCGAAGTGCGGCGTAAGCGGTGCGGAGGGAGGGAAAGGACCGGCCGGCGTTGATGGGGTTGCCGGTTCCCTGCAGGATTTGAACCTGTCCCGCGCCTGTGATTTTGTAAGAGAGGATATCGTGGGTACAAAAGGTCAGGGGGCAGCACTGACCTGTCTTGCCATAGATCCAGTCAAACTGTCCGTTATTTGGGTCATTGCTGCTGTATACCAGAAAATCACATCCGTAGGGTGTGATTTTGCTTTCCTCCCCGTAGACCTCCCGGATGGAATCCTCCGTTACCGGCAGGGGCAGGACGCCTTCGGGGGAGTCGCTTTTGCCATCAGACGGATGTGACGGAGATCCGCAGCCGGACAGCAGTGCCAGGACCAATAAAATCGGGAGCATTCGCCGCATAAAAATCGCCTCCTTTTCTTTAAGTATATTGGGGATGTCCGGAAAAGTCGTTACAGGGCGGTGACAGAGCGGTAACAGTTGACAATGTTCCTCGAAATCGGTACAATAGAAATCCAGTGAAAACCGCACTTGCGAGATATGATATATAAAGGTAAAGGAAGAGGATTATGGCACAGGATAAAAGACAAGTGGACGCCATTACCGCCCGGGATGTGGATTTTGCCCAGTGGTATACGGACGTCTGCAAAAAAGCGGAGTTGATCGACTATACGTCTGTAAAGGGAATGTTCATTTACCGCCCTTATGGCTATGCGATCTGGGAAAATATCCAGCAGGAGCTGGACCGGCGCTTCAAGGAGACCGGACATGAGAATGTATATCTGCCCGTTCTGATCCCCGAGTCTCTGCTGCAGAAGGAGAAGGATCATGTGGAGGGCTTTGCGCCGGAGTGCGCCTGGGTCACCATGGGCGGCAGCGAAAAGCTGGAGGACCGCCTGTGCGTCCGTCCCACCTCTGAGACCCTGTTTTGTGAGCATTATGCAAACATCATCCACTCTTGGCGGGACCTGCCCAAGCTTTATAACCAGTGGTGCTCTGTGCTGCGGTGGGAGAAGACCTCCCGTCCCTTCCTGCGCCATCGGGAATTTTTGTGGCAGGAAGGCCACACCATGCACGCTACGGAGGAAGAGGCCCGCGCCGAAACCATGCAGATGCTGAACATCTATGCGGACTTTATGGAAAACTATCTGGCGATGCCGGTGATCCGGGGCCGTAAAACGGAAAAGGAGAAGTTCAAGGGCGCTGAGGAGACCTATACGGTGGAGTGCATGATGCATGACCACAAGGCGCTGCAGGCCGGTACCAGCCACTATTTCGGCGACGGATTTGCCAAGGCCTTTGACATTACCTTTGCCGGCAAGGATAATCAACCTCATTACCCCCACCAGACTTCCTGGGGTGTATCCACCCGCATGATCGGCGGTATCATCATGACCCACGGTGATGACAACGGTCTGGTGCTGCCGCCCCGGGTGGCGCCTGTTCAGGCGGTAGTGATCCCTGTGGCACAGCACAAGCCCGGCGTGCTGGAGGCTGCCTCCGGCCTCAAGGAGCGGCTGCTGGCTGCCGGAATCCGCTGCAAGCTGGACGATTCCGACAACTCTCCCGGCTGGAAGTTTGCCGAGTATGAGATGAAGGGCGTGCCTCTGCGGGTGGAGATCGGTCCCAAGGACATGGAGAAGGAGCAGTGCGTCATCGCCCGCCGGGATACCGGAGAGAAGGTGCCGGTGGCGCTGGCGGAGCTGGAGACCAGAGTGAAGGAACTGCTGGACGCCGTTCATGACAATATGTATGCCATGGCTCTGGCCAACCGTGAGGAGAATACCTTTGATATCAAGACGCCGGAGGAGGCAAAGGCCATCGTGGATGGCAAGGGCGGATTCCTGCGGTCCAAGTGGTGCGGTTCTCTGGAGTGCGAGATGGCAATGAAGGAGCGGGCAGGTGTCTCTTCCCGCTGTATGCCGCTCAAGCAGTCCGGCGTTGAGGGTGTCTGCCCTGTGTGCGGAAAAGCGTGTGCCACCGATATTTATTGGGGTGTGGCATATTAACAGGAAACGGAGCTGAATCCCGCAGCGCGGCGGGAATGGATGGAAGAGTTCTTTTCGCTTCAGGAGGTGGATGAACTTCCGGAAGAAGAAAAACGGAATCTGAAGATCCTAGACGATGGATTCCCGGAGAAGCCGTTCTGTTGACCCTGCCGAAAAAAATTCAAAATTTTATAAAAAACAGAGAAAACCCTCTTGACATCGGGAGGGTTTTCTTTTATTATAAATGGGTCCGCGCGGAAAGCTGTCGGCTTTCGCTGTGGACACTGCGATGAACCGGGAGATTGCTCCGAAAGGAGGTAACTTCCGGGGAGTATGTCCGATCATCGGGCGGCTGAGAGGATCTGTACGTTGCGTATATCGCCACGCCATGATCTGTTACCGGCCGGAGGAGCATTCCTTATGCCGGTATTTTTCATGAGCAGGAATGATACGCACGGATAAGCGTATAGAAAAACGCTCTCGCCGTAGGTCGTCGAGACTTCGTAAAACTACCTACGAAATCAGGAGGAAACAACCATGGCACAGAAAGAAATGATCCGCATTCGTCTGAAGGCCTATGACCATCAGGTCATCGACCAGAGCGCAGAGAAGATCGTGGAGACTGCCAAGCGCACCGGCGCTGAGGTGTCCGGCCCCATCCCTCTGCCCACCAAGAAGGAAGTCGTCACCATCCTGCGCGCTGTGCACAAGTACAAGGACAGCCGTGAGCAGTTCGAGCGCCGTACGCATAAGCGGCTCATCGACATCACCAAGTCCACGCCTAAGACCGTAGAGGCTCTGATGGCTCTGGAGCTGCCCGCCGGTGTGGAGATCGAGATCAAGCTGTAATCGGCAGCGCTTCCTAATTTACAACATTGTTTGCTGTCCATGTCCGCCGACTTGCGAGGCGGACGGGTCATGTCGGCAGAGCAATGCGGCGGCACCCAAGCCGGACGTATCTAAGCCGACCAATAACCTTTAAGGAGGAACATACATGAAAGCAATCATCGGCAAAAAAGTGGGCATGTCCCAGATTTTTGACGAGAACGGCCATGTGATCCCCGTCACCGTGATCGAGGCGGGTCCCTGTGTGGTCGTTCAGAAGAAGACTTCCGAAAAGGAAGGCTACGAGGCTGTTCAGCTGGGCTACGAGGATGTCCCCGAGCGGAAGCTGACCAAGCCCGAGATGGGTCACTTGAACAAGGCTGGCGCCGCTCCCAAGAAGCACCTGCGGGAGTTCAATCTGGACAACGCTGCCGAGCTGAATATCGGCGACATCGTCAAGGCTGACACCTTCAAGGTTGGCGACTTCGTGGACGTCACCGGTATTTCCAAGGGCCACGGCTTCGCCGGCGTTGTCAAGCGTCACGGCGCTGCCATCAAGCGCATGACCCACGGCGGCGGCCCCGTCCACCGTCATCAGGGCGCTCTGGCTGCCGGTACCGATCCCGCCCGTATCTTCAAGGGCCGCGACGGCGCCGGCCACATGGGTGTGGATCAGGTCACGGTCCAGAACCTGTCCGTTGTGAAGGTTGATCCTGAGCTGAATATGCTGGTCGTCTGCGGCGCCATCCCCGGCCCCAAGGGCGGTCTGGTGACCATTAAGTCCACTGTCAAGGTCCACAAGGTCAAGCAGGCCGGCGCTGACATCAGCAAGAACCCGCAGAAGGCTTCCGGCCGCAACCCGCAGAAGGCTTCCGCCAGAAACAAATAAGAAAGGGGTGCGTGAGTAATGTCTACGATCAAAGTTTTGAACATGGCCGGCGCAGAAGTCGGTACCGTGGAACTCAACGACGCGGTCTTTGGCATCGAGCCCAATACCGTTGTTGTGCATGAGGTTGTGAAGAACCACCTCGCCAATTGCAGACAGGGCACCCAGAGCGCCCTGACCCGCGCCGAGGTTTCCGGCGGCGGCAGAAAGCCCTGGCGTCAGAAGGGTACCGGCCATGCCCGTCAGGGCAGCACCCGTGCTCCCCAGTGGACTCACGGCGGCATCGTGTTTGCCCCGAAGCCCCGGGATTACAGCTATGTGCTGAATAAGAAGGTCAAGCGTCTGGCGCTGAAGTCCGTCCTGTCCGCCAAGGCTGCCGAGGGCAAGCTGGTGGTCATCGACTCCATCAAGATGGACGCCATCAAGACCGCTGCTTTCCGCAAGTTTCTGGACGCTGTTCAGGTCAACGGCAAGGCTGTGGTTGTGACTCCCGCCGTTGACACCGTCATCGTCAAGAGCGCCCGCAACATCCCCGGCGTACTGACCACCGCTGCCAACATGCTGAACGTTTATGACATCATCAACGCCCAGTATCTGGTGGTGGATCAGGCTGCCCTCGCTACCATCGAGGAGGTGTACGCATAATGACTGCTTACGATATCATTATCCGTCCTATCATCACCGAGCGTGCTATGGCCGGCGCTGCCGACAAGAAGTACGTGTTCGAAGTTGCCAAGAACGCAGGCAAGGTTGAGATCAAGAAGGCCGTTGAAGAGATCTTCGGCGTGAAGGTCGCTTCCGTCAACACCCTGAATGTTCTCGGCAAGGAAAAGCGCATGGGCGCTGCCCGCCCCGGCATGACCCGGAGCTGGAAGAAGGCCTATGTCCAGCTGACCGCTGATTCCAAGACCATCGAATTCTTCGAAGGCATGGTCTGATAACGGAAGGAGAGTAAAGCGATATGTCTATCAAAACCTTTAAGCCGACGACTCCCTCCCGCCGTCAGATGACGGTCTCCGGTTTCGACGGCATTGATAAGAAGGCCAAGCCCGAGCCCAGCCTGACCGAGCCTCTGAAGAAGAGCTCCGGCCGCAACAGCTATGGCCGCATCACCGTCCGCCATCGCGGCGGCGGCAACAAGCGCAAGTACCGCATCATCGACTTCAAGCGCGACAAGATCGGCTCTGCCACCGTGCTGCGTCTGGAGTATGACCCCAACCGCAGCGCCAACATTGCCCTGATCCAGTATGAGGACGGCGAGAAGCGCTACATTCTGGCTCCCGTGGGCCTGAAGGCCGGCCACAAGATCATGACCGGTCCCGACGCCGACATCCTGCCCGGCAACGCGCTGCCCATCTCCAACATCCCTCTGGGCACCGTGATCCACAACATCGAGCTGCATCCCGGCAACGGCGCTCAGCTGGTTCGTGCCGCCGGCACCTCTGCTCAGCTGATGGCCAAGGAGGGCAACGACGCCCAGATCCGGATGCCGTCCGGCGAGGTCCGCATTGTGCGTACCAACTGCTATGCCACCATCGGTCAGGTCGGCAACATCGAGCATGAGAACATCAACATCGGCAAGGCCGGCCGGAAGCGTCACATGGGTTGGCGTCCTACCGTCCGCGGCTCTGTCATGAACCCCAATGACCACCCCCACGGCGGCGGCGAGGGCCGTGCCCCTGTCGGCCGGTCCGGGCCTGTCACTCCTTGGGGCAAGCCCGCTCTGGGTTACAAGACCCGCAAGGGTAAGAACCCCACCAATAAGTTCATTGTGAAGCGTCGCAATGAGAAGTAAGGAGGCAAGGTAATATGAGCAGATCTGTTAAAAAAGGCCCCTATGTTGCCCCTGAGCTTCTGAAGCGGGTCGAGGAAATGAACGAGAAGAACGAAAAGAAGGTTCTGAAGACCTGGAGCCGCAGCTCCACCATCTTCCCTGCCTTCGTCGGTCACACCATTGCTGTTCACGATGGCCGCAAGCACGTGCCCGTCTATGTTCAGGAGGACATGGTCGGTCACAAGCTGGGTGAGTTCGCTCCCACCCGCACGTTCCGCGGTCATCGCAAAGACTGATAAAGGAGGATGCTGAACATGGAAAACAAGATCGCTAAAGCCCATCTGCGCTATGTCCGCATTTCTCCCCGCAAGATCCAGATCGTCTGCGATCTGATCCGCGGCAAGGATGCCGGCACTGCCATGGCCATCCTGATGCAGACCAACAAGGCCGCTTCCGAGCCTCTGATGAAGCTCCTGAAGAGCGCCTGCGCCAACGCTGAGAACAACTTCAGCATGGACCCCGCGAAGCTCGTGGTGTCCGAGGTGTTCGCCACTCCCGGTCCCATCCTGAAGCGGATGATGCCCCGGGCTCAGGGCCGCGCCTATCGTATCAATAAGCGCACTTCTCACGTCACCCTGACTGTGGCGGAAAAGGCATAAGAGAGAGGAGAACAGTTTATGGGACAGAAAGTGAATCCCCACGGCCTGCGCGTGGGCGTCATCAAAGACTGGGATTCCCGTTGGTATGCCAGTGATGAGAAGGTCGGCGACCTGATCGTGGAGGATCAGAAGATCCGGAAGTACCTGAAGAAGACCCTGTACGGCGCCGGCGTGCCCAAGATCGAAATTGAGCGCAGCGCTGACGTTGTGACCATCTACCTGCACTGCGCCCGTCCCGGTGTTGTCATCGGCAAGGGCGGCGAGCAGATCGAGCAGTATCGTCTGGCTGTGGAGAAGATGATCGGCAAGAAGGTCAAGCTGAACATCGTTGAGGTCCGCAACCCTGATATGAACGCACAGCTGGTGGCTGAGAACATTGCTCAGCAGCTGGAAAAGCGTATTTCCCACCGCCGCGCCATGAAGAACTCCATGGCCCGCGCCATGCGCGCCGGTGCCAAGGGCATCAAGGTCTGCTGCTCCGGCCGTCTGGGCGGACGCGAGATCGCCGGCGTGGAGCACTATCACGAGGGCACCATCCCTCTGCAGACCATCCGTGCCGACATTGAGTACGGTTTCGCAGAGGCTGCCACTACGTTCGGCCGCATCGGCGTGAAGGTGTGGATCTACAAGGGCGAGGTTCTCTCTCAGACCCTGCGCACCACTCCCCGTACCATGGACACCTCCAAGCCCTATCAGGAGCGTCGTGAGCGTCGTCCCCGTCGTGACGGCGATCGTCGCGGCGGCTTCAACCGCGGCGGTCAGGGCGGCTTCAACCGCGATCGTCAGAACGGCGGCTTCAACCGCAACGGTCAGGGCCGTCCTCAGGGCGGGTTCAACCGCAATGGTCAGGGCCGTCCCGCAGCCCCTGTTAAGGAAGGAGGAGCCCAGTAATGTTAATGCCCAAGAGAGTCAAATACCGCCGCATGCAGCGCGGCCGTATGACCGGCAAGGCCACCCGCGGCAACACCGTCGCTTACGGCGAGTGGGGTCTGGTGGCTGAGGAGCCCGGCTGGATCAAGAGCAACCAGATCGAGGCTGCCCGTATTGCCATGACCCGTTACACCAAGCGTGGCGGTCAGGTCTGGATCAAGATTTTCCCCGATAAGTCCGTTACCATGAGAGCTGCCGACTCCCGTATGGGTTCCGGTAAGGGCAACCCCGAGTACTGGGTTGCTGTTGTGAAGCCCGGCCGTGTCATGTTTGAGATCGCCGGTGTGCCCGAAGAAGTTGCCCGCGAGGCGCTGCGTCTGGCCAGCCACAAGCTGCCCATCAAGACAAAGGTGATCGCCCGCACTGAGGAAGCAGGTGAGTAAGATGAAGGCAAGTGAAATCCGTAAGATGACCCCTGAGCAGCTGAATGAGAAGCTGGCTGGCCTGAAGAAGGACCTGTTCTATCTGCGTATGCAGCATGCTACCAATCAGCTGGATAACCCCGTGAAGATCCGCGAGACCAAGCACGACATTGCCCGAGTCAAGACCGTGCTGGCGGAACTCGCCGCTTCCGACAAGCAGTAAGAAGGAGGTAAGCGAACATGAACGAAGAAATCAGAACTTCCTCCCGGAAGACCCGCGTTGGCAAGGTCGTTTCCGACAAGATGGACAAGACCGTGGTCGTCGCCATCGAAGACCGCGTTGCCCATCCCCTGTATAAGAAGATCGTTGGCCGCACCTACAAGCTGAAGGCTCATGACGAGCAGAACGCCTGCGGCATCGGCGATACCGTGAAGGTGATGGAGACCCGCCCCCTGTCCAAGGACAAGCGCTGGCGCGTGGTTGAGATCATTGAAAAAGCGAAGTAAGGAGGTGCCGAAGTATGATTCAGCAGGAGTCTTTTCTGAAAGTCGCCGATAATACCGGCGCCAAAGAGATCAAGTGCATCCGCGTTCTGGGCGGCTCCGGCCGGAAGTTCGGCAACATCGGTGATGTGATCGTGGCTTCCGTCCGCAAGTCCACTCCCGGCGGCACCGTGAAAAAGGGCGAGGTCGTGAAGGCTGTCATCGTCCGCAGCGCCAAGGGCGTCCGTCGTGCTGACGGCACCTATGTCCGCTTTGATGACAATGCCGCCGTCCTGATCAAGGATGACCACAACCCCAGAGGTACCCGTATCTTTGGGCCTGTGGCTCGCGAGCTGCGTGACAAGGATTACATGAAGATCCTGTCTCTCGCCCCCGAAGTGATTTGAGGAGGGCAGCGAAAATGGCTATGAACGTAAAGAAGGGCGATACCGTTATCGTCCTGTCCGGTAAGGACAAGGGTAAGCAGGGCAAGGTGCTGGGCACCGTTCCCGGCTCCCTGAAGGTGGTTGTGGAAGGCATCAACATGGTGACCTGCCACGTGAAGCCTCGCCGTCAGGGCGAGGAGGGCGGCATCGTCAAGCGCGAGGCTGCCATCGCCGCCTGCAAGGTGCAGGTGGTCTGCCCCAAGTGCTCTAAGGCCACCCGCGTGGCCCATAAGGTTGAGGGCGGCAAGAAGACCCGCGTGTGCAAGCACTGCGGCGCTGAGCTGTAAGAAAGGAGCGTAAGGCAAAATGGCTAGAATGAAAGAACTGTACACTGCCGAAGTCGCACCCGCTCTGATGAAGCAGTTCGGCTACAAGAGCGTGATGCAGATCCCCAAGATCGACAAGGTGGTCGTGAACGTGGGCTGCGGCGAAGCTCGTGAAAATGCGAAGGTTCTGGAGAATGTTGTGGGCGACCTCGGTAAGATCACCGGTCAGAAGCCCGTCATCACCAAGGCCCGCAAGTCCATCGCCAACTTTAAGCTGCGTGAGGATATGCCCATCGGCGCAAAAGTGACTCTGCGCGGCGACAAGATGTGGGAGTTCCTGGACCGTCTGTTCAACGTGGCTCTGCCCCGTGTCCGTGACTTTCAGGGCATCAACCCCAACTCCTTTGACGGCCGCGGCAACTATGCTCTGGGCATCAAGGAGCAGCTGATCTTCCCCGAGATCGAGTACGATAAGATCGACAAGATCCGCGGCATGGATGTGGTCATCTGCACCACTGCTGAAACCGATGAAGAGGCCCGCGAGCTGCTCAAGCTGGTCGGCGCTCCCTTCGCCCGCTAAGGAGGAAGAGTCAAATGGCTAAGAAATCTATGATCCTGAAGCAGCAGGCTCCTGCGAAGTTCTCTACTCGCAAGTACAACCGCTGCAAGCTGTGCGGCCGCCCTCACGCCTACCTGCGTGATTACGGCGTGTGCCGTATCTGCTTCCGGGAGCTGGCCTATAAGGGCGAGATCCCCGGTGTCCGCAAGGCTTCTTTCTAAAAAAATAACATTGGCACAGCGAAAAATACTTGACGAACGGCAGTTCATCTGGTACGCTAGTAAAGTGGGACATTTCTGTGGAAATGTTCCCACTGTGCCATGTTCAGAAGTCCGTTTTGCGGAAAAAGATCTGGCGAATTTCATTTTTGTAACCAAAGCCTTTGATATGGGGCTTTCGGTGATTCGGATGGCGAAAGGTCACGACCAATTGGGCACACATGCGCGAGCAGACTACTCCATTGGCCATGATACCTCGCTGCCGCAGCGGTCCGCTGGACCGCAACTCTAAAATAGGAGGATTTAACCATGCATATCACCGATCCTGTTGCGGATATGCTGACCCGCATCCGCAACGCAAACAGTGCCAAGCACGACACCGTGGATGTTCCCGCTTCCAACATGAAGAAGAGCATTGCTCAGATTCTGCTGGACGAGGGCTACATCAAGAACTTCACCGTGGTGGAGGACGGCCTTCAGGGCATGATCCACATCACTTTGAAGTACAACGCCGGCAAAGAGAAGGTCATCACCGGCCTGCGCCGCGTTTCCAAGCCCGGTCTGCGCGTTTATGTGGGCGCCGATGAGCTGCCCCGTGTGCTCCGCGGTCTGGGTATCGCCATCATTTCTACGTCCAAGGGCGTCATGACCGACAAGAAGGCTCGCGAGCTGCATGTCGGCGGCGAGGTCCTGGCATTCGTCTGGTAAGGAGGGTATTTAACAATGTCTAGAATTGGCAGAATGCCCATTACCGTTCCCGCCGGCGTGACCGTGAATGTTGCCGACGGCAACGTGGTCACCGTAAAGGGACCGAAGGGCGAACTGACTCGTGCTCTGCGCACGGAAATGATCATTAATCAGGAAGGTAATACGATCACCGTGAGCCGTCCTTCCGATGACAAGCTGCACCGCAGCCTGCACGGCCTGACCCGCACGCTGCTCCAGAACATGATCGTCGGTGTGACCGACGGCTTCAAGAAGGAGCTGGATGTGAACGGTGTCGGTTACCGTGTCGCCAAGGAGGGGAAGAATCTGGTCATGAACCTGGGCTATTCTCATCAGGTGATCGTTCCGGAGATCGAGGGTATCACCATTGATGTCCCCGCTCCCAATAAAATCGTGGTCAGTGGCTGCGACAAGCAGACAGTTGGTCAGTTTGCCGCTGAGATCCGCGAGAAGCGTCCTCCCGAGCCTTATAAGGGTAAGGGCATCAAGTATGTTGACGAAGTGATCCGCCGCAAGGTGGGTAAGACCGGCGCTAAGAAGTAAGGAGGTGTGCCGATATGATTAAGAGACCCAATACCAACGCTCAGCGCATGAAGCGCCATAAGCGCGTTCGTGCCAAGATTTCCGGCACTGCCGCTACGCCGCGCCTGAACGTGTTCCGCAGCGAGGCCAACATTTATGCTCAGGTCATTGACGATGTCAACGGCGTGACGCTGGCTTCCGCTTCTTCTTTGGATAAGGCCATCGAAGGTTACGGCGGCAACGTTGCCGCTGCTGCCGCAGTTGGCAAGCTGGTGGCCGAGCGCGCCAAGGCCAAGGGAATCGAGAATGTGGTCTTTGACCGCGGCGGTTACCTGTATCACGGCCGCGTGAAGGCTCTGGCTGAGGGCGCCCGTGAAGGCGGCCTGCATTTCTAAGGAAGGAGGAACGATACAATGGCAAGATTTGAAAGAGAGCAGAGCGAGTATATCGAGAAGGTTGTATACCTGAACCGTGTTTCCAAGACGGTGAAGGGCGGCCGTGTTATGAAGTTCTCCGCCCTGGTCGTCGTCGGCGACGGTAAGGGCAAGGTCGGCTACGGCCTGGGTAAGGCTGCCGAAGTTCCCGAGGCAATCCGCAAGGGCATCGAGGCTGCCAAGAAGAATATGATCACCGTGACTCTGTCCGGAACCACCGTTCCTCATGAGACCATCGGTGAGGCCGGCGCCGGCCGCGTGCTGATGAAGCCCGCCGCTCCCGGTACCGGTGTGATCGCCGGCGGCGCTGTGCGTGCCGTCGTCGAGGCCGCGGGCATTAAGGACATTCGTACCAAGTGCCTGCGTTCCAACAACCCCAACAATGTTGTCGCCGCTGCTTTCCAGGGCCTGAAGAACATGCGTGGTCCCGAGGAGATCGCCCGCATCCGCGGCAAGAGCGTCGAAGAGATCGTGGGTTAAGGAGGCGCTGAACATGGCAAACTTAAATATTAAGCTCGTTAAGAGCCTGAATGGCCGCCTGGAGAAGCAGGTTGCCACCGCACATTCCCTGGGCCTGCGCAAAATCGGTGATATCACCGTGCAGCCCGACAACGACCAGACCCGCGGCAAGATCGCCAAGATCGGCTATATGCTGCAGGTTACTGAAGTGAAGTAAGGAGGCACGGAATTATGAAACTGAGCGAACTGTCTCCCGCCGAGGGCTCTGTCCGCGAGGCTTACCGGAAGGGCCGGGGTGCCGGCTCCGGCAACGGCAAGACCGGCGGCCGCGGTCATAAGGGTCAGAAGGCCCGTTCCGGCGGCAAAGTCCGCATTGGCTTTGAGGGCGGTCAGATGCCTCTGGCCCGCCGGATCCCCAAGCGCGGCTTCAACAACATTTTCGCAAAGCCCCTGGAGATCATCAACCTCAATGCTCTGAATGCATTTGAGGATGGCGAGACCGTCAACGCCGAGGCTCTGCTGGCCAAGGGCATTCTCTCCAAGTGTGAGTATGGCTTCAAGGTTCTGGGCAACGGCAAGGTCACCAAGAAGGTCAACGTGGAGGCTTCTGCTTTCTCCGCTTCTGCCAAGGAGGCTATCGAGGCAGCAGGCGGAAAGGCAGAGGTGAAGTAACGTGATCCAGACGATTCGCAAGGCGTGGGGGCTCCCCGAGCTGCGGAAGAAGATCATCTTTACACTCCTCATTCTGCTGATCTTCCGGATCGGCAACGCCATCACAGTTCCTTATATTGACAAGGGTGCCTTGGCTTTGCAACTGCAGTCCATGGGCAGCACCTATTTCGGACTGCTGAATACCATCAGCGGCGGCGCGTTTGCTATGGCAACCGTCTTTGCTTTGAGTATTCAGCCCTATATCAACAGTTCCATTATCATTCAGCTGCTGACCGTTGCCATTCCCTCCTTGGAGCGTCTGGCCCGGGAGGGCGGCGAAGAAGGCAAGAAGAAGATCCAGTCCATCACCCGCTATACCACGGTGGCAATCGCCATTCTGCAGGCTGTGGGCTACTACTTCATGATCAAGCGTTACAACCTGCTGGCTGACGGTGCCGAGGGCATCTGGCCCGCACTGGTGATTGTGGTCACCTTGATCGCCGGTTCTTCTTTCGTGATGTGGATGGGCGAGCAGGTCAACGAATTCGGCGTGGGCAATGGCATTTCCATCATCCTGTTTGCCGGCATCGTGGCTCGTGTGCCCAGCATGATCGGCAGCATGGTGGAGGGTGTCCGGACATGGTCCAGCATCAATTCCGGCGCGCTGACCGCAGCAGGTCTGACGGAATCCTATCAGGCAATGTACAGCGGCTATTCCGCCGATCAGATTCAGGCCATGGTGGATTCCACCATGAACAGCGCCATTGCTCCTTGGGGCATCCTGCTGATTCTGGTGGGTATTCTGGCACTGATCGTATTCATCGTCTTTATCAATGACGCCGAGCGCCGCATTCCCGTGCAGTATGCCAAGCGTCAGGTGGGCCGCAAGATGTACGGCGGCCAGAGCAGCAACCTGCCCATGAAGGTGAGCATGGCCGGCGTTCTGCCTGTCATCTTTGCCCAGAGCATTGCTTCTCTGCCCATCACTGTCTGGAGTTTCATCGGTGTTCCTGAGCAGGGCACGGTGTCCTACTCCATCTATCATGCCATCGACACCCAGTCTCCCATCTATATGCTGGTGTACTTCGTGTTGATCATTGGTTTCAGCTATTTCTATTCCAGCATCCAGTTCAACCCCGTTGAGATCGCCAACAACCTGAAAAAGCAGGGAGGCTTTATCCCCGGCTTCCGTCCGGGCAAGCCCACTGTGGACTTCATCAAGAAGGTGCTCAATAAGATCACGCTGTTCGGCGCCATCTATCTGGGCATTGTTGCCATCTGCCCCCTCATCGCGGGCAAGCTGATCGGCAATGACAGCGTGGCGATCGGCGGTACGTCCGTCATCATCGTGGTCGGTGTGGCGCTGGAGACCGTTAAGGCTCTGGAATCTCAGATGCTGATGCGTCAGTACAAGGGATTCCTGGAATAAGAAAGAGGGCAGTTTTATGAAACTGATCCTGCTCGGCGCCCCCGGCGCCGGCAAGGGTACACAGGCTGATATCCTGTGTAAAGAGCTGGATATTCCCACCATCTCCACGGGTAATATGCTCCGTGCCGCCATCAAGGCCGGCACGGAGACCGGCAAGCAGGCTGAAAGTTATATGAAAGCCGGCAAGCTGGTGCCCGACGAAGTTATCATCGGCATCATCCATGATCGGGTGGCTGAGGATGACTGCAAGAATGGCTATATTCTGGACGGTGTACCTCGTACCATCGCTCAGGCAGAGTCATTGGAGAATGCCGGCATCGAATTTGATGATGTGGTTTCCATTGAGATCTCTGATGAGGTCATTATGGAGCGCATGGCCGGCAGACGTGTCTGTGAGCATTGCGGAGCCAGTTATCATCTGGTTGCCGTGCCTCCGAAGCAGGAGGGTGTTTGCGATAAGTGCGGCGGTAAGCTGATCCAGCGTCATGACGATGAACCCGAGACGGTCAAACACCGTCTTGAGGTATATCACTTGGAGACCGAACCCTTGAAGGACTTCTATGCGAAGCGCGGTCTCCTCAGATCCGTAGAGAACCAGCCGACTGTGGCGGAGACCTCTGAGGCCATCCTCCGCGCGTTGGGGAGATGAAGCGATGATTACGCTGAAATCTGCTCATGAGATCGACTTGATGCGCCGGGCCGGAAAAATTACCGCGGCTGCCCGTGCTTTGGCAGGGGAAATGGTAAGACCCGGCGTAACAACCCAGGAGATCGACCGTGCGGTGGAGCATTTCATCCGCAAACAGGGAGCGGTTCCCTCCTTCCTCCACTATCAGGGCTATCCGGCCAGCGCCTGCATCAGCGTCAATGATGAGGTCATTCACGGGATTCCGGGAAAACGGGTCCTGCAGGATGGCGATATCGTCAGCGTCGATGTGGGAGCTTACATTGGAGGATTTCACGGGGACTGCGCGGCAACCTTTGCCTGCGGACAGATTTCCGAAGAAGCACAGAATCTGATCGATGTGACCAGACAGAGCTTTTTTGAGGGGATCCGGTTTGCAAAGGAAGGATGCCGTCTGCAGGATATCTCTGCGGCAATTCAATCTTATGCGGAGAGCCACGGCTGCTCCATCGTCCGGGAATACGTCGGCCACGGAGTCGGCGCCGAGATGCATGAAGCGCCGGAGATCCCCAACTACGGCCATCCCGGCCGGGGACCGCGGCTTCTGCGGGGCATGACTCTTGCAATCGAACCCATGGTGAACGCAGGCTCTGCGGCCATTCGCCTGATGCCGGATGGCTGGACCGTCCGGACGTTGGATGGTAAATGGGCGGCACACTATGAAAATACGGTCCTGATTACCGATGGGGAGCCTGAGATTCTCACGGCCCCCGCCATCTGAATGTAAGAAGAAGCGTATGGAAATTGCAAAATCACATATTGTCCGATCCGCTGCAGGCAGAGATAAGGGCAAGCTCTTCGTGGTGCTGTCTGTAGAGGGAGAGTTCCTTCTGCTGGCGGATGGTAAATCCAGAAGGGTGGAGAGTCCCAAGCGCAAAAAGCGCAGACATGTGCTGTTTGTGTCGGCGGAGGAGACCAGACTTTCTGAAAAGATCAAAGGCAATGAGAAGATCACAAACAGTGAACTTCGAAGGACCCTCGCAGCCTGCCGCGAGGAAGTCCAACCGGACCAGGAGGGATAACGTTTGGCAAAATCCGATATGATCGAAGTGGAAGGTGTTGTGGTGGAAGCCCTGCCCAACACGACGTTCCAGGTTGACATTGGAAATGGACACACGATTCTGGCGCATATTTCCGGAAAACTCAGAATGAATTTCATCAGGATTCTGCCCGGCGATAAGGTCACGGTGGAGCTGTCCCCGTA